>WQSR01000064.1 GCA_009787785.1 Defluviitaleaceae bacterium | reverse complement strand
CCACTGTGCTATTTTCATCCTCATAATCGGTAACATCAGGGTCAAAAACAAAGCTGTCATTCTTAACCCCTAAATTTTCAACTAATAATTCATTGTAAGACTCTAACGCTTCCTTAAATTCAAAAATGTTTTTACGCACATATCTATCTAAAGTTTTAGCAGCAGGAAATATCTTTTCAACTAATACATCTACTAATTTTTCGCTCATCGTCAGAAGCGTCGATGTTAGGAGCTTGTCTGTATATTGGATATTTTCAATTTGCGAACCCGCAGTAAAATACCGTTCATACTCATGGCAAAAACCCTGTAGTGTTATCTCGTTGTCACACACTCTATCTACATATTTGTTATACCGTAGCTTCAGTCTATTCGCCTCTGGTTCAGATCTTGCAATAAACCTCAGTAGTGGCTCACTTTCGATAAATTCCTTGAAGCTATACTTAGCAATCACACGCTCAAACTCCTTGAGTGCTGATTCATATTGTGCGGAGGACACCTCTGGTGCGGGTGTTTTTTTGTTGCCCTTCAACTCATTCTTAGAAGCGACATTGTTCTCGGTTAGTAACAACAGCCCCATCACAAAATCCTTATAGTCTTCATGGTTTAAGCTTTTTGTGATTTCCTCAAATCCTTCCAGCTCTTCCTTTAATCGTTTGAATGTAACCTTTTCCCCGTGCTTAGAGGCGGGGCTATTTTCATTGTCTAGGTCAAACAGCAATTTGTATATATCCAAGACATCCCACTGTATGTCTTTTCTCTCTCCTTTCAGGATGCGTCCCACTGTAGACCTATCACACTTCAAACATTCAGCCATACGGATATTTTTTAGTGCCCATATTTTTTTCACAATAGAAAAAACATCTTGCCAAGTAATGTTCATCGTCTGCCCCCTCCGTAAGTCGAAGTTAAATTTGTTGCACGACGCTGATGTTTGTTGCACCGCGGCAATATAGAGCGAAATCCCTTATATAATCAAATCATTGAAAGTTTCGTAAAACCAGTCACCCATAATTCTACCACAAAAACCTTGTGTTTCCAATGGGAAATTTGCTTGGTTTGCCATCTTCAAAGGTTCTGTTAAACACGAACAGGCCGTGATTAAAGGAGGGAGGGGCGTTATTAAAGTAACATTTTCAACGACGGCAATACAGCACCACCAGCACCACCAGCACCACCAGCACCAAAAAATTCTACTAAACTTGAAGGGGTGTATCAGCATGTTTGATTTATTCAACGACAACCGCGAGCTTTTTGAAAAGCTTGACGACACCAAGAAGTCCTTGCACAAGACGCAGAAACAGCGTAAACGCAAGAAGAAAAATGGTAAAAAGACCAAGGAGCTTGATAAAAAGATTGCCAAGCTCACTAAGAAGTATAAGAAATTGAAGAAAGCCACTAAAGGCAAATCATCCCGCAGCGTATGGGATAAAGTCATTGTTGGCTCTAGCCCGATTGTCGTCAACCGCGTTTTTGACTTAATCGAGGTTAGCATCAAGAGTCGTGCAAAAAAATAAAATTGCGAGTTCTTCTTCTTCCCCTTGCAAAAATGCCTCTATTGCAGTGATTTTACGGCAATAATCAGCGCGCAAGCCGCAGGGGAAGAAGGAGAAGAACGCTATAGGAGGATGTTAATTTATGTATCCAAAGAAGCGAATTAAAAAATACAAGCGCAGGAGCCTTGAGTATTACGCCAAGGTTGGTGTGCCGTTTGAACTTGATTTTGTCCGCGCTAAGGAGAACTTGCTTATCTATCGCATTAAGTTTGTGGCAGGCACAACCGAGGGTAGAATCCGGCAATATCTAAGAGATGTGGCTCAGATGCTCAAGGTGCAGTTATTTCAACTTCATCGGACAGGCAGGGATTTATTCCTTATCGTCGCCAAAGACAAAATGCTTGATAATCGCTTGTTGCGGATTATAGCAAATCCGCAATACCCCGAACATACAAAAGGTATGCGGATTCCGTTCGTCATAGGATATGGCGTGCTAGAACAGCCCATCATAGTTGATTTGCCTGAGTATATCCATTGGCTATTTGGAGGCTCTAGCAATTCCGGCAAAACAGTCGGCCTCAAATGCCTCATAATCAGCATAATTTGTAGCTGCTCGCCGGAAGATGTGAATTTGATTCTCTACGACGGAGCTTCCAACCTGGCACAATTCGACGGTGTACCCCATCTCTCCGGTGATGTTATGCAAGACCCCGAAAGCGGGTTTGATGCAATTATGAAGCTGTACGAAAAGATGGAGTGGCGTATTAAACTGAAGAGGGAAGACATCGAGGAATATGACCGGCAGCCATTCATTGTAGGCGTGTTTGATGAGTTTATCTCGCTTATCGCAAGCATCAGTGATAGGAATATGGCAAAACAGCTAACTGATAAGATGTCCCAACTTTTGCGCCGGGGTAGGCACGCAAAAATCCATATGGTGCTGGCCGCTCAAGACCCGCTGATTAAGGATATGAAATGCGATATTGGCAACGCATCGTCGCGGTTGGGGTTTACATGCACCAAGCCAAACTATTCGATGACAATACTGGGTGAAAGCGGTGCCCAAAATTTATCGGGTGATGGTGAAATGTACTTCAAATCCAATAAACACACCGGGCTTGTGTATATCAAGGGTGCATATATTTCATCGGATGAGATTGATGCGGTATGTAAGCATATCTGTGCCAAGTACGAAGATGGCGATTGGGATGACAGCCGCAGGTTTACGTTGGATGATGAGGGTTTTGGCGAGTCTGAGCTTGGTGCCGGGGCAGGCACACCTGTACTGACGGAACAGGAAATCGAAGATAGGCTCTTTGCAAAAATCATTCTATGGGCTTTACAGCGCGAAACCGTGTCAGCCCAACAGATCAAAACTGATTTTAACATGGGTTGGCCGCGGGCCAACATGCTCCTCGATAGGTTGAACGAAATTGATATTGTTGATGACCCTTATGGGAAGCAGCCGAGAAAGGTGATACCTGCTTGTGTCGAAGACTTGCCGGAAGATGTTATTGATTTTTTGGAGAGTCAGGGGTATACCGCAGAAGGCGGAGAACCAAATCTGCCTGAATAGCGTTGCATGACAATACGCAATCGCACAGCTACTATTCACAATTATATATTTTTTATATGTGCAAACGTGCAAGTGCGTAAAAATGTCATAAGACATACCCATTTGTCAATAAGATTTATAAAGTCGAGGGAGGAGGATGTTCTCATGAGACGGCAAAAAAAGGAGATTAAGGCGGTCATAATGCCGCCGAAAAATGAGCATACGCTCCGGTTATTTGAAAAAAAGATGTGCGATTTCTATGCCTCGCAAGTTGAGCAGAGACTCCGCCCCTTGCCCAAGAACCAAAAATTAGAGGTAGTGGATGCCTTGATAGCATCTACCTATCAATAGACCTCGCACCACTAATAAGCTCCCAGACATAAACAGGGGGCTTATTTTTTTGCCATTCCCACCGTTTGACAGTGGTTTCCCAAACACCTAGAATTTTAGCAAGCTTCTTTTGAGTCAGCCCGTGTGCTTTTCGATATGCTTTAATTTCCGCACCCGGTTCTTCTATTAAAAAGATTTGGTACGGGCTGCAACAGAAATACTTGTCCCTACCACATGCAAGCGCAATCTCCATCAACCGCCGGACATCCATGTGTTCCTCTATTATTTGACCGTTTTCATAGCTGATTAGTGTGGTGCGGTCCATGCCGATTTTTTTTGCAAGCTCCCGCTGGAGCAAGCCGGCAGTCAATCGTGCATACTGGAGCTTGTCCGCCACGGTTTTAAGTTCACTTGTACATAGCTTCATAGCGGTGGTTAGTCGCTTGGCTTTCAAAATCTTTTTTTGCCCCACTTCATCGGGGTAGATTTCGTAAGGTATGATGTTTTCATCTGCATCGGAGATATGCAGATTCAGTCGTTTATGACGCAGCGGAGAAAATGTTACCTTTGTAATACTATTGCATTGTTAATACACGTGGCGGCGTAGGTGGCGAGCCTCGTACCCATATTAAGTTTGAAGGATTCGATGGCTTTGATTAGGCCGATGGTGCCGACAGAGATGAGGTCCTCGCTGTCTTTGGCGTGGTTGCCGTATCGTTTGGCCATGTGTGCCACGAGTCGCAGGTTGTGCTCTATGAGTATATTTTTGGCGTCGTCACAGCCGCTGGCGTATGCTTGTAGGTATTTTCGTTCTTCCTCGTTGCTTAGGGGCATGGGGAAAGAATTGCCCCCGGCCAAGTATCCTGTGAGAAAAAATCCCTCCAGCAAGTACAATAGCCCAAACATGTGTCACCTCCCGCGTTCTCGGCCGGACTGTCCATGAGAACAGTAAGCCGGGTGGGAGCCTATACTCCTCGCACCTGCATCATATGCAGGCGCGGGGAGCTATGTGCTTGTGGCGGTTGTATTACTAAGGAAGGAATTGGCGCGGGATGTCCACATGGAGGTAGGTTTCGGGGACAACGCCGCTGATTATCGTATCCACCAGGGAAACGTGGCGGTTTACCGCCACCTCAAAGGATTGGACGGGGTTGATGATGCGCACCACGGCCTCCACGTTGAGCCATACGGCAAAATGCACCTGATTGATGCCCACGGCGGTAAAGCGGGAATCGTAGTTTACCAGGGCGTTGCCGATGGGGGCCATGGTGAAGGTGAAGTGGGGCCCCACCTGGGCCAGGGTATCCAGGCCGAAGGCCATGCCGATGGGTACGCTGACGATTTCCGGTTCCAGGTTGTTCAGCCGCTCGGAGATGCGCATGGCGGCTATGTTGCACATGTCGTTGACCAGCACGGTATTGACGCTAAGCACCGGGCCTCCCGCTGTGGCGTCCATGCGCTGGGTGTAGAAGTCTGCGGCGGTGATGCGGTTTTCCCGGATGATTTCCTGGATGACGTCGTTGATGACATTGTTGATATCGGTTTGCAACTTTAGCTCTGCGGCGTCCAGCACCAGGGGCAAAATGGTGCGGTCGAAACGGTAAAAGCTGTACACAAAGGCACCCAGCAACAGCAATACCATGGCCAGGGCGATATAGCGGCGGGGAATGCGCAGGGGCTTACGGTTCCTGCGCCAGATATGGTAGCGTTGCCTCCAGCTTCGGCGGATGCGTCTGCGCCTCATGTGTAGCCCCTTGCTTACAGTGGTTATTCATTGTATGCGGCGGGGGGCTTGGGGTATTTCAGCTATCAAAGCCGCCTTTGATATAAAAGGAAAAGGAAATGTCCTCTCCGCTGTCAAGCATGAACTCCTCGTGGACGGGCGCGCCCCAGCTGTCGTCGCCGCCTACGCCCATGCGCTTGGGGCTGACGCGCAGGACGGTCTTGTCCGTGTCCGGCAGTTCGCAGGGGTATGCGGCGTTTTCCAGCTCGTGGGGGGTGTAGGGAATGGCCGAAAATTCGAAGGGCGTATCGGCGAAGGTAAGGAGACTGCCGCCGCAGGGGGCCGTGAGCTGTACCCGGCGGGTGCCCGTCCGGTTGCCGCATTCCTGGGGACGGAGATAGGGGGTGAGGGCGGCGGTGTATTCGTAGATGCCGAGCCTGGCACCGGTGAGCCGGTCCCGGTAATTCTCCTCCGGGCCCATGCCGTAGAATTTTACTTTGCTGTATTCGCCGGGGAGGGTGAGCAGGAACCCGGCCTCCGGCAGTGGGGGCAAATGGGGCTTCCCGTTATACGTGAAGTCGATTTTCACTTCCCCGCCGCCATAAACGGTGTACTTTACCTGGCAGGTGGTGTCCACCGTGGGAAGCTGATAGATATAAGTCACCACGCAGGAGTGCTCGCTCTCGCTGATTTCCGGCTCCCCGGTGTGGGCATAAAGGCCCGCCACCTTCCACGCGGACAGCTTCGCGTCGTTTTGGTTGCCCAAATCGTTGTCCACGGGCGCGCGCCAGAAATTGGGCACCACGGGCCCACGGAGCAGTTCTTTCCCCCCGGTTTTGTAGGAAACCAGTCCTTTTTTCTTGGAAAAATAGCAGGAGAAGCCGTCCCCCCGTACACTGATATTTTCCAGGCCCTTGGCGATTTTCACCCGTTTTTGCGAAGGCTGATGGGCGGTGTCGCCTTTTTTTATCACATGCTGGCCGCTGGCCACCTCGTGGGCGAACTCGCTCCATGGGGCAAAGCCCAGGGATTTCAAGGAAAAATTGAAGCTATATTCGCCGCTGGGGCAATCCCCGGGCAAGCGGAGGACATTTTCCAGCACGCGTTCCTCCCCCGGAGGCAAATGGAGCACCGAGCCGAACTCCGCGAAGTAATCCCCGCTATAATACGCCCCATCGCGTAAAACGGTGACGGAAAACACAAAATCCTTCAAGTCCGTGAACAGGTAATTATTTTTCACCCGGAGGTTCGTGCCTTCGGCTCTAAATGAAACATTTTGATAACAGCCCTTCACCTCCTGCATCTTGGGGGAAGGGGTGCGGTCCGCAAACATAATACCGTTGCCGCTGAAATTCCCGTTGTGGGGGAAATCCCCAAAGCTCCCGCCATACCCCAAAAACGACTTGCCGGAGGGGGTTTTCGTCAGTATGGCCTGGTCGATGAAATCCCAGATAAAGCCGCCCTGATAGGCAGGAAACTCCTCCAAAAGGGCTTGGTATTTATCCAGCGCGCCGCAGGAATTGCCCATGGCGTGGGCATATTCGCACAAAATAAAGGGCTTGCCGGGGTGCTGTGTGAGATATGACCGGATTTCCCCCACTTTTGTGTACATTTTGCTGGTGATGTCGCTTACGTCCTCGTAGCCCGGTATGGCCCACCACACCCCTTCGTAATGAACCAGCCGGGTGTCGTCCTTTTCTTTCAGAAATTGGTACATCTTCCGCAGGTTTTCCCCGGCGTCGGATTCGTTGCCCAAGGACCAAATCAGCACACAGGCCAGGTTTTTGTCCCGGTTGAACAACGAATTTACCCTGTCCAGCACAGCATCCGTCCACTCCGGCTTGCTGGCGGGAATGACATGGGCGGGGTCCTTGCCCATATACGCCTCGCTCCAGGTGCCGTGGGTTTCCAGATTGGTTTCGTCGATGACATACAGGCCAAACTCGTCGCACAAATCGTAGAAGGCCGGGGCGTTGGGATAGTGGGAGGTGCGCACCGCGTTGATATTGTGCCGCTTCATTTGGATGACGTCGGCAATCATCTCCTGGGTGGAGATGGCGCGGCCCCGGGTGGGGGAAAACTCGTGCCGGTTCACGCCCTTGAACAAAATGCGCCTGCCATTGAGCATCATAACGCCGTCCACCAGCTCAAAGCGGCGGAAGCCGATTCTATAGGGGACAATTTCAATTATTTCTCCATTTTTGTCCTTCAGCGTCATCAGAAGCAGATACAAGGAAGGCGATTCCGCGCTCCAGGGCTTGATTTCCCCCGCGTCGAAGGCACCCGTCAGCGTTACCATGCCCTTTTCGCCGGCCGTAAAGGGTACGCTTTCCCTTATGACTTCGGGCTTGGCCAAGGCGATGTCCAGGGTATACGGCCCCCCTTCGCCGCATATCACATCCAGCGAGAATTGCACCTCGCCTTGGGTGTTGCCGGGCTGTAGTACCGGCTTGATGAAAAAATCCGCTATCCGTACTTGGGGGCGGGTGTAGATATACACCTCCCGGAATATGCCGGAAAACCGGAAGAAATCCTGGTCCTCCAGCCACGACCCGGTGGAATACCGATAGACCTCCACCGCCAGCTTATTTTCCCCCTCCCGGACAAAGGGCGTGATATCAAATTCCGCCGGGGTAAAAGAATCCTCGGAGTAACCCACGAAGCACCCGTTGAGCCACACGTAAAAGGCCGACTCCACCCCCTGGAAGTTGAGGGTGACGGATTTCCCCGCTGTTTTCCCGTAATCGAAATATTTCACATAGCTGCCCACAGGGTTGTGGTGGGTGGGGATTTCCGGCGGGAGGCATTCCTCGTGGCCGTCCCAGGGATAGGCCACATTTACGTATTGCGGCGCACCGTAGCCCTCCATTTGTATGTGGGCGGGCACGCGGATTTCCTTCCAGCCCCGGCAATCGAAATCCGCCCGGAAGAAATCCGCACAGCGCGCGGCCACATTTTCGCTGTAGCTAAATTTCCAGCTTCCGTTCAGGCTCAGTGTATTGCGCCCCGGTGTCCCGTACAGGGAATGGTGCAAATCATCTTCGCCTTCGTAGGCGTGGAAATGCGCCCGGGCGGGTAGCCGGTTTACCTGAAAAATTTCCGGGTTGTAAATCCAGTTGGGGTCTGCTTGGGTTGTCTTCATTTTTCCTCGCTCCTATCTTTGAGATGGTCAGGGCAGTGTCCCGCGCACCAGCGCGAAGCGTTTTCCAGTAATCGGACGAAATTGGGGTTGCGCCAAACCGCCGGGGTGTGCCCCGGTGTAAGCACGCACACGCGCCCCTTGCCCTGTGTGCGGGTGTATCCCGCGGCGCGTATCGCGGCGGGCGCGTTGAAATACGGCTCGCTTGCGTATTTTGCCTCCTCGCCCTGGGGGCTGGCGTAGGACGCGAGGAAGATGTCCGCGTCCCGGGCGGTGATGGTCAGGTGATAATGTTCGTCCACTTCGGTGAAGGGGGCAACGCCCCGGGTGATGGGGTGGGGCTTGATAACATCCACCAGGGTTGGGCAATCCGCGGGGTGGAAGGCGAAATGGCAACCGATTAGCGCGTCCAGTGTGTGGGTGCTTTCGCCCTTCACCGTGCCGCTGTGGGTCACTAGCAGACCGCCGCCATTTTCCACGTATTGCACGAAGCTATCCTGTATCGCGGCGGTTTTCCACGGGGATGAATCCTGCTGGGTCATGTGGTCGCACTTGCTCATGATTACCACAGTATAATCCTTCAGCGTTGCCGGGTCAAAGTCCTTCGCGTCGTAAATCACATGGGGTATAAAGCCTTTTTCCTTTAACGGAATAATGCCCTCGGCGGGGATGATTCCGGGGTGGTACTGGTCGTCGCAAAGCAAGAGGATTCGCATGGGGGGGCTCCTTTATACAGACATGAAATATTTCATAGCCGCAGGGACGGCCAGGGCTTGCGTTTCCCCGGGGGTGAAGAAGCGGTAGCCTTCCGGGGCGTGGCTTTCGCGCACATGGACGGCGAAGGCGTTCATCTGCCATATGCGGTGGGTGAAGGCGTGGCGGGCACTCCCCAGCGGCTCCAGGGCATGGACGGTGTAGCCCAGGGCGTTGAGATAAGCGGGGATATCTTCGATGGCGTCCTCCACTAAATAATACACCCACATGGATTCCAGCAAGCCCGCCTCCCGTTGGTGCATGAGCACCTTTCCCTCCGGGGAGAAAATGAGCAAAACCGTGAGGGGGATAACCGGGGAGGGCTTCTTTTTCCCCTTGACGGGCAGTGTGTGGACGGTGTGATTTTGCCGGGCCTTGCACATATATGCCAGGGGGCAAAGGGCGCAACGGGGATTTTTGGGGGTGCATAGCATCGCGCCCAGCTCCATCAGGGCTTGGGTGAAGGTGGGCATATGGCGGGAATCCTGGGGCATGTAAGCGGTGACGAATTGGGTGGCCCGCAGTTTTGCGGTGCCGGAGGAAATATCCGTGGGGTCGTTTTCCAGCCGGGCGTAGAGCCGCAATACATTGCCGTCAATGGCGGCCTCCCTTTGCCCGAAGGCGATGCTCAATATGGCCCCGGCGGTGTAGGGGCCGATGCCGGGCAGGGCTTCCCACGCCTGGCGGGTGGCGGGCCATTGTTCGCCGTAGTTTTCGCGGATGGTACGGGCGGCAAGGTGCAGATTCCGCGCCCGGCTATAGTAGCCCATCCCCGCCCATACCGCCAGCACTTCGCTTACGTCGCTTCGCGCCAACGCCGCCAAGGTGGGGAAGTGCGCCATGAAGCGTGCATAAAAAGGAAGCAATTGCGCCAGGCGGGTCTGCTGTGCCATCACCTCGGAAACCAGCACGGCATAGGGCGACGCTTCAGCCCGCCATGGGAGGGGGCGTTTATTTTTGTCGTACCAGCGCGATAATGCGTTGTACACATTTGACAACTCCTTATGGCTATTATACCATGCATCGTGTAAAGCGGACATTTTCTAAGAAAAAGGAGCGTTGTGTATGCCTATCCCAACCCCGCATATCACCGCCAAAGCCGGTGACTTTGCCAAGACTGTCCTCATGCCCGGAGACCCCTTGCGGGCAAAATTTATCGCAGAGAATTATCTTGAAAACCCCGTGAAGGTAAACGGTGTGCGCGGAATGCTGGGCTTCACCGGCACCTACAACGGCAAGCCCGTTTCGGTGATGGGAAGCGGCATGGGCATCCCGTCCATCGGGATTTATTCCTATGAGCTGTTCAATTTCTACGATGTGGACAATATCATACGCATCGGCTCCGCCGGGGCGTTGGACTTGAACCTGAACCTGGGCGACATCGTGCTGGCCCTTGGCGCGTGTACGGATTCCAGCTATGCCAAGCAGTACAAGCTACCCGGCTATTACGCGCCCATTGCTTCCTATGAGCTACTTAAAAAAGCCCAGGCCGCCGCGGATATGATGGACATTAATATGACGGCGGGGAATGTACTTACCACGGACATCTTCTACCACGACGAGAGCAGCGCGCTGAAATATTGGGTAAAAATGGGCGTGCTCGCCGTGGAAATGGAAGCCGCCGGGCTGTACATGAACGCCGCCCGCGCCGGGAAGAACGCCCTGGCCATGTGTACCGTTTCCGATATTATCTTTACCGACCAAGCCATGAGCGCGAAGGACAGGGAAAAATCCCTGACGACGATGATAGACGTTGCCTTATCCATGCTGCTGATGGATTAAAAAAGGCTGGGAAAACCATGAGCAAGGTTAAGCAATTCAGGAAGCGCGTAGCGGAAAAATACCACGCCTTTGACTTGGAGGAGGCGGCCCGGGCCGGCGAGGCTTTGTTGCGGGAGCATTGGAGCAACCATTCCATGCTGACATTGGGCTACGCCCAGGATATCTATAATCTTGGGCGCATCTACGACGAGCTGGGCAATTTTGAAAGAGCGGTGGAGTTGTATACCGACGGCGCACATCTTTTTTCGCGCCAGTGCACGGGGGACGCCACCGCTTATGTTGCGTGTCTGAATAATCTTGCGGCGGCTTTGTTTGACATGGGCATGGAGGAACCCTCGGCCCATTTGTTCGGCCAGTTGGTGTCGGTGAAGCGGTTCTTCGGCCATGAGCCCGACGAGGTTTTCGCGGACTGCCTATATAATCTGGCCAATTCCGCCACGGAGGCCACCCGGGTGCGCCACGCCACGAAATGGCACACCGAGGCCCTTAACATCCGGCGCAGGCTGGGCCATATACAGGACATTATCGACAGTCTGCACAGCCTGGCCTTTCTCCACGAGGAAAAAAAGGAATATGAAAAGGCCGTTCCCTTGGCGGAAACGGCCAGACAATTGGCCCAGGGGGACGAGTACACCGGCGCGACCCACTATCTTGCGGGCTTGTACGATACCCTGGGCCAGTACGAAAAGGCCCTGCCCCTGTACGAAGAGGTTATGGATTTGACCCGGAAGCGGGTGGGGTGCACCCACCACAGCTATTTGCAGGTGACGGGGAACATCGCCCATATCCTGGAGAAAATCGGCCGCCCACGGGAGGCCATGGATTTTCAAACGGAGCGGCGCGCTCTGTACGAGGGCATGGCCCACAACCACGATTATGCCTATGCCCAATGCCTGCGCCACATCGCCGACTTGCACAAGCAACTGGGGGAATATACCCAAGCCGAGGAATTACTACTGCGCTCCTTGAAGCTCAACCGCAAGCGGAACACGGACATGACCGAGGACATGGTGCAGCTCATCCGCCTGCATCTACATAGGGGGGACAACAATAGCGCGCTGGAAACCTTGGTCTACGCCCTGATGCACAGCGAATCCCGTGGGCCCAACCTGGCACAGCTGCTGACAAAGCTTGCCGTGGCCTTCAACCCCACCCCGGACCCCGCCCCAGACGGCATCCTTCAGGCACTGCGGGTGATGAACAACCGGGAGGTGCTACAGCCCATCATCGCCAAATGGACCCAGTGGGAGAATGAGCCCTTTATACCAGCTTTCGTAATGCCGCCGCCAGCTGGTCAGGACAAGACGTAGCCTTCGGGCCGCAACGGATGCCGCTCATCAGCGGGATAATCTCCGAAGCCTTGCGGCCCTTGGCCAGCTGGGCGATACCCTTCAGGTTGCCGTCACAACCGTTGGAAAATTCGAGGTCCTTGATAATACCGTCCTCAACCTCCAGTCTCATTTCCTGGCAACATACGCCCTGGGTTCTAAAAATCATAGTGCATTCCTCCTTTTTATCCTGTCAAAACGTTCAGCGATACGCGTAGCGCGGGCGGCGGTTTCCGCTTCGTCGATGTGCCACGCGCCGTCGCGAAAATACAGCGTATCCCCCGGCTTGGCCTGGGGGGGAAGGGACGAGCGGCGCAAAACCCGCACTTCGAGGGTGGCGTTCACCCCGCACACCGCATATTCTTCCTCAAAACGGTCAATTGTAATCATCAGCGCGGGGCGGGCGAAAGGGGACGGGGGCGGCTGGGCGCGG
>WQSR01000063.1 GCA_009787785.1 Defluviitaleaceae bacterium | reverse complement strand
AAAATTATTTTAGTTCTTCCCGGTTGGCTACCGCATCCGCTACTCCCCCCGCAAGATGTACAAATGTTTACATGCGCCCAAGCAAATTCTTTCAAATCATCTCCTACTGGAAAATCATCAAATTTACTGGTTAAAGGGTTGTCAAAAATGACCCAACCAGGTACACCATCAACGGGTATTATACAAACAATACACACCCATTCGCCTTTATACTCAAATGCGCTATGATGTTCCGCATGAGTTGTCATGCCGTTTGCTTTCATGTACGCAATAAAATCCAATGCGTTCTTTAGCCCATCGCCACTCAAGGCTTCGTTGAGTTCATCTTCAATTTTAAGACGGTTGTCTACGTTGTTTTGTTCAGACATGGTTTATCTACTCCCATAAATTTTCTGCACTTGCAAGTCCACTATAGCATACATACTGCCATTGGGGAATTAAAACTTTAACCTACCCCTTCACATCAATCAACAGACCACGTATTACATGGAAGCTATGCTGGACACAGGAGTTGCCATATTCAACCCGATTGGATACTTGTATATCGGATTGATAAAAATGTACTCGTTTTGTCGCTTACACGGACAGGAAGCCATAGCGATTTGTATTAACCGTTTATGGTTTTATGTTATACTGGCTTGGCATTAGCATTTCATAAACCCGGAGGCCACCCATGAGCGCGAAAATTCTGGTAATCGACGACGAGACGAAAATCGTAGACATTTTGAGCTACAATTTGAAAAGGGAAGGCTACGAGACCCTGACCGCCCACGACGGCGAGGCGGGGCTGAAGCTGGCGTTGGGTGAGAACCCCGACTTGATTCTGCTTGATATTATGATGCCCAAGATGGACGGGTACGAGGTGTGCAAGCGGGTGCGGGAGGTTTCCCAGGTGCCCATTATTATGCTGACGGCGCGGGCGGACGAGACCGACAAGGTGCTGAGCTTTGACCTGGGCGCGGACGATTATGTGGTGAAGCCCTTTGGGATGCGGGAGCTACTCAAGCGGGTGATGGCCAACCTGCGCCGGAGCGGGGTGGAGAGCAAAAAAGAGGTGGGCAAGCAGCTTGTTTTCGGTGAGCTGGTGATTGACCTGGATTTGTACGAGGTGAAGCGCGGCGGGGAAGTGGTGGATTTGACCCGGCGGGAATTTGAAGTGGTGCGCTTCCTTGCCACCCAGAATAATCAGGTGTTTTCCAGGGAGATGCTACTGAAGGAAGTCTGGGGCTTCGAGTTTTTCGGGGATGTACGCACGGTGGATGTCACCATACGGCGGCTACGCACCAAGCTTGAGCCTTCGCCGGAGGTGCCCACCTATGTACTTACCAAGCGCGGGGTGGGGTATCACTTTACCGCCGAATACGGTACCGGAACGGCACAATGAAGCTTCGGCGGCTCAACAGTATTAAATTAAAGCTCATGGTCATTTACATTTCGGTCATACTGGTGGTGATGGCGGTGAGCGGTACCTTTATGTTGCGCCAGGTGCGCGCCATGGAGCATGACCGCGCCCGTGTCCGCTTGCAGGCCCTTGCCGACCAGGTAAATGTACAAATTATACAGCCCAATGAGCGCGCCCGGTTTATCGACACGCCGGAATGGGACAGGCTACAGTTCGATGACGATATGAAAATCATTTTGTTGAGTGAGCTGGGTATTGGCATTGCCCCGGCGGGCTTTATCGGCTGGCGAACCAACGACCGCGCCATTTCCTGGGCCATGAGCGGGGTGGAGGGCTTTTCCGTAGGGCGCGTGGGCCGGGATTTGAACGACAATGAAGTAGAATGGCTAAGCTTCGCCATGCCCGTTGACCATCCCGACGGGCGTTTTATTATCAATGCGCGCATGAGCACCGACGCCTTGAACGAAAATCTGGCACAGCTTACCCAGATTTTATTGTTCACGGCGTTAATTGCGCTGATGATTGTGCCCATTGCGTGGTTTTTCCTGGCGGATACCATAACGCGGCCCATTGTGGCCATGGTGCGGCACACCCGGGCCATGGCACGGGGCGAGCTGTCCAAGGAGATTCCCGTCCACAGCCGGGACGAGCTGGGCGTGCTGACCCAGAGCTATAACCATATGGTGGAGGAAATCCGGCAAAATATGGAGCAACAAAACGCCATGGATACCATGCGCAAGGAATTTGTGGCCAACGTATCCCATGAATTGCGCACACCCCTGACCACTATTTGCACCTATACCGAAACCTTGGTGGACGGTGCCCGGGACGACCCGCAAATGGCGCAGAAATTCCTGGAAATCATCGACGAGGAGGCCAAGCGGATGTCCGTGCTGGTATCCGACCTGCTGGAGCTTTCCCGCATCGACTCTAAAATCAAAGGGCTGGAGCTGGACGTGGTGGATTTGCTGGGGCTGATACGGCTTACCATTCGCCAGTGTCAGGTTTTGGCCGAGCAGAAAAACCAGTCCATACAGCTGAGCGGCTTGGAGGATAGCTGTTTTATTTTGGCCAACGCGCCCCGCATCAATCAGGTGATTACCAATGTCATTTCCAATTCGATAAAATACAGCCCCGAGGGAACCACCGTCCATGTCAACATCGAGCAGGACGAAAGCGTTTACCGCGTAAGCATCCGCGACGAGGGCATGGGCATTCCCCCGGAAAGTATGCAACGCGTTTTTGAGCGGTTTTACCGGGTGGACAAGGCCCGCTCCCGCGCCATGGGCGGCACGGGGCTTGGGCTGGCCATCGCCAAGGAAATTATGGAGGAGCACGGCGGCACGATAACCGCCACCAGCACCTTGGGGAAAGGTACGACCATGGTTTTGCGCTTTAAGCGCGAGGGGGTCAGCCCCCAAAACGATGCCCCGCCCGAAATGCAAAGGATACGCTATGTTTAACAAAATTCAGAAATTGAAATCGCTACTCATCGTCGCCTTGGCCGCCTTGGCGATTTATCAGACCGGGCAGTTATGGTTCGTCCATATTACCCAGCGCAATGTTTTCGTTGAGCTTGCGGCTTTTTGGGGGCGGGGTGTGCCCGACGGATATGCGGACATCGCCCGTCCCACGCGGGTGATTTTCGGCAACGGGGACGGCCGCTTCGACATGCGCTACGGCACGGCTTCCCCCCCCGCGGACGAAGCCATCGCCGAAATACTTCGCCGGGGTGTGTTCGGCGGCGTATTGTACGCCGGGGACGCGCTGTACGAAGCTTTGGGGGGCCCGGTGATAATATACGAATATGTCTTCCCCATGCGCGCTGAAATTTTCGCGCTGGCCTTTAACCAGCGTTCCGGCGCGGCGTTGACCGACCGTGGGCTGGAGACTTTTTATGCCGTGGCGGTGTTGCCCGGGGGCGTACTTTTTTTTGATGACGAACAGGCGTGGCGGTTCAATTTGCCGTCGGGTGCCTTAGATTTGGGCTATTTTGAAATCGACACCGGATTGTTCTTTGTCCATTATGCCCACCGCGTTTTCCTGCCGCGCACGCAAACGGGCTGGCGGCACGGGGCCTTGGAGATGACCAACCCCTATATTAACCAACGCTCGGGTGAGGTGGAGCTGGGCTCGGTCAACGCCCAGGTGGGGCGGTTCTTTAGCAATCCCGCCGTGCGCAACCCCCGCATGGTGGACAATGTCATTACCATTTCCACCCTCAACACCGTTGTGCGTTATTTACCGGGAAATGTACTGGAATTTTCCTGTTTCCGTCCGGTCAGGCGCAACAATCCCCCCGATTTTATGACCGATTTTTCCGCCGCGCTGGCCTTTGTCTACAGCGACCCCCACATCGGCCCCCAGGGCGAAACGCCCTTTTTCCTTGTGGGCTACGAGGCGCGGGGGCGCACCCATGTTTTCTGGTTTAACTATGTAATCGGCGGCATGGAGGAAGGGGGCTTCCCCTTGCTTGTGCCGGAGGAGGGCTGGGGCGCGCCCCACGACCCCTTGCGCTACCCCATAGAAGTCATCGTGGACCATGGGCATGTTACCCGGTACCGGAAGCTGGCCTTCACCTTCCGGCCGGATATGACACAGCAGCACATCCTATTCCCCAGCGCGTTACAGCCCCAGGGGGAGGGGAGGCTCCTGGCCATGGGGTATCCCCCTTTGCCCGGCGCGGGACTGGAGTTGCGCTGGGCGCGCCCCGCCCATGCCCCGGAGGATGAACGCTAATGGAGTGGGGTAGGGCGAAGAACCTTCTGCTGGTTTTTTTCATATTGCTCAACCTTGTGCTGGCGGGCCTTATTTTCATGGAAAACCTCCGCTACACCGTCACCGGGGACCAGGAAGCCCTCATCCGTTCGGTGCTGGCACAGCACAATATAAGCATGTACACGGAAATGATTCACCGTTTCCCGCCCATGCGGGCCTTGCAGGTTTCGGGCTATTATTACAATGAAGAAGAACTGCTCGCGATTTTCTTCCACGACCCGGCCATGGTGGAGCGCGTCGAATTTCCCGGCGGTGTGGATTTCATCTATGGCAACGCCATCATGTTTATTGACAGCGGCTTCGTCACCTATTTCAACCCCGACGGCCTGGGCATAAGCGTGGAGGCGTTTATCGAAACGCATTTCCCCGATTTTATCCGCGACTACCATTTCACCCCCCACGACGAAGAGGGCCTGCGCGTAATTTACCGGCAAGCCTACAGGGGGTACATGGTGTATTCCAATTATATTGAGTTCCTCGTGACGGAAAGGGGCATCATCGAGGTAGACATGCAGTTTGGCCGGATAATCGGCTTCGATGGCTCCGCCCACAATCTCTTTGCCCCGGACGAAGCCCTAATCACCTTCCTGCAACGGGTACAGGCGACGATGGGCAACCAGCCCGTTACCATCAGGCATATGGACATCGTATACTTTCTGGAATTTGACGCCGCAAGCGACGAGTACGGCTCCACCCACCACGCGATTCCCTTCTACCGGATTTTCATAGAGGAATCCGAAATGCCCTTCCTCATAAACGCGTACATGAACGTCAGCATAGACGTGTAATGCCGGGGTGGCGCGGGCGGCGAAACGTAAGATGTACACTGAGTTGTTAGTGTGGTGAAAATGTATACCGAAGAATATGTGCCGATAAACGGAATAAATCAATATTTCTTACACTATCCTTCCTCACAAAAAGAGGTTGTCTTATTTGTGCATGGCGGACCGGGAACGCCTACGTCGTCACTTGCCTACAATATAAAACCACATTGGGATTTTTGTAGCTATGTATACTATGACCAGCGCGGAGCAGGGCGTACGCTTAAAAAGAACAAAACGAAGGCGGAAGATTTAACGACGGAAGTCCTGCTTGCCGACTTGAAGGATACTATTTCTTATATTAAGAAAAAATACCAAACAGACAGGATTATTTTGTTGGGGCAATCGTGGGGTTCTGTTTTAGGCACGCAATATGTCTTGAAGTATCCCAACGATGTGCGTTGTTATATTGGCAATGGACACGTTATAAATACGCGCCATGAAATGCAAATTTCATATGACAAGCTGAAGCAAACAATTGAAGATGCAGGGGCAAAAGGTGATATGAAAAAGTTAAACAAACTCAGCAATTATCCTAATGTTACTAAAGAAAAGTATTTTGGTGATATGTATCGTATTGGCAGGTTGCAGTCTAAATACGGGCAGGCTGTAGATAGTAAAACGTGGAAAACCATGCTTAAAAGTCCGACTGCTAAGTTAAGCGATATCTATTGGATGCTAAAAGGTATGCGGCTTAACAAAGAACTTGCGTGTACTCTTTTGGATTACAGCATTTGGGATGTGACTGAATACCAGTTGCCTGTCTACTACATCCTTGGCAGAGATGATTGGCAAACCCCAAGCACCCTAGCTGCTGAATATTTCGAAAAAATTAATGCGCCGCACAAGGGTCTTCATTGGATAGAAAACGCATCGCATATTACTGATGTTGATAATCCGGTGGATTTTTGCAATGCGGTTAGGGATATTTTGCTCAATTATGAACCGCTGTCTGGGGAATCCTCCGCCGGCTCTGCCGTTGTCAGCACTTCCAATATCTTGCGGTACACGCCGGGGTTGGTGCGCCAATGGGATTGAATCAGCTTGGCTTGCTCCCGGGTATCCACGAAAATAGATAACTCAAGCAACGCCCGCTCGTCCTCATATATGCCGCACTTGACCCGAAATTCATCGTTTTCCTCATCCGGGAAGTATGTGGCGGTTTTTTCATAATCCTTTTTAATCTTTTGCCGGTTCTCGTTGGCATAGCGGTTAATCGCCTGTCGGGTGGAGAGGGTGATGCGCCGCTCGAAAAATTCCAGGGTGTTGGCTCCGTCCTCGGTAGCCGTAAAGCGCGTGGTGTTGTTGTCCATTGCGTTTTCCTGGGTGGATTCCAGCAAGCCAATGTCCACCATTTCAGACAAATTCTGCTGAAGGGTATAATAATCCATCAGCTCGCCGCCAATTAAAATATCCGTAATCTGACCATTGGACATGGGCAACACCATGCGGTTGATTAGATATAAAATAATCAGCTTGTTTTCTACGTCCTCGTAGTCCTTCATCTGCTCGGTCATGCAACACCTCGGAATGCCATTTATATCCGAAGGGTAGAAATATGTCAAATTGAACTTATCTATTGACGCTACACTTAGTGTAGGCTGTACAATGAATATTATCAAGGGTCAAACAGGAGGATGGGCAATATGAGCAAGCAGAAAAATTTTACGCAAGAATATGTGCCAATAAATGGGATTCATCAGTATTTTATTCATTATCCCTCGCCGTTGCACAAGGAAGTCATTTTGCACTTGCACGGCGGGCCGGGCTCCTCGGCGGCAAATTTTACCCATGCCTTGAGCCCGTATTGGGATTTTTGCAACGTGGTGTACTACGACCAGCGCGGGGCGGGCAGAACGCAGAAAAAGAATAAATCCAAGCCGGAAGATTTGACAATCGAAACCTTGCTCGCCGACTTGAAGGAAACAATCCGTTATATCAAACAAAAATACAAAACCGATAGGGTAATTTTGCTTGGCCAGTCTTGGGGCACGATTTTAGGAACGCAGTACGCCCTTAAATACCCCGGGGATATTACTTGCTACATCGGTACAGGCCACTGTGTTGACACGCGCCAGGAAATGAAAATCATCTATGATAAGCTAAAAGAAGCCATTGAAAGCAAGGGACACAAAGGCGATACCCACAAAATAAACAATCTGCATAACCTGCCGCACATGAGCGTTGAGGATAAAAACTATGTAGCATCCGAAGCCCGGTTCTTTTTTCTACGGACAAAATATGGGCTTACATTAAAAACGGGTAGCTTGTTAAAACTCCTGTTCAAAAGCCCTATCTTTAAAATAAGCGACTTGCTTTTGATGATAACCGCCCCGAAAACAAATATAAAACTGATGAAATGGCAGACCGATTACAGCGTGTGGGACACAACCGAATATGCGGTTCCTGTATTTTATTTGCTGGGCACAGAGGACTGGCAAACCCCAAGCACCTTAGCCGCCGCGTATTTTGAGAAAATCAACGCGCCGCAAAAAAAGCTGTATTGGATAGAAAATGCCGGTCATGCGACAGACATGGACAACCCAGCAGATTTTTACAAAGCCGTCAAAAAAATATTTTCCGCGCTCAATTAACCAAATGCAAATTCGTGGCACTATCTATGTGTAAAGGAAAAACGGCGGAACCGAGGTGATATTGTGGAGCGGCATCAGATGAGCAACCTCATAGCCGAAAATATGAAAAAAATTTATGCCTTCTGTTTATCCCGGCTGAATAACCCCGCCGATGCAGAGGATATGGCGGGGGACATATTTGTAGAGCTACTGCGCTCATGTGAGAACATGCGTGACAGTAGCCATTTTTACGGGTTCATGTGGGGTGTTGCCCGCAATGTCTACAAGCGTCGTCTGCGCGACGCAAAGCAAAAGCATCTGCCGGCCTATGACATAAGCGATTACGAGGGCATTTTAGCCGATGCACCCCTTGGCACATCATCTACCGAGCACCGCACTATCGCCAAAGAAGAATTATTTACGTTAAAGCAGGAATTATCGCTTTTGTCAAAAGAGTATCGGGAAGCTACCGTCCTTTACTATCTGAAAAACAAGTCCTGTACCGAAATTGCCGAGGCCATGGGGCTGACCCATGAGATGGTGAAATACTATCTGTTCAGGGCGCGAAAATTATTAAAGGAGGGAATGTCCATGCCGCGAGCCTTTGGCGAAAAAAGCTACGACCCCGAAATTTTCAAGATTGATTATTGGGGGGATGGCACCAAAGCCGTGTATCAAGACCTGTTTGAAAGAAGGCTTCCGGGCAATTTATTGCTGGCGGCGTACTATGAGCCGCTGACCATGACGGAATTGTCACTGGAGCTTGGGGTGGCCACGCCTTACTTAGAAGACGAAGTCGGGATTATGCTGGAGCATGAATTGCTCAAATCAGTGGGCAAGGGCAAATACCAAACCAACATTGTCATCTTCACTACCGAATATGAGGCCGAAGTGTATAACGCTACAAAATCCCTGTATGCCCCCGCCGCCGATGTATTGTTTTCCTTTATAAGCACCCACGAGGATGCAATACGCAAATTGGATTTCCATGGCGCAGATTTCACAAAAAACCGCTTCTATTGGGCTATGGTAATCGTTGCGCTGTTGCGTGGCTATAACATGAGTGGGGAGCCAACGGAGTTTCCGGCGTTAGCGGATGGTAGCAAAGGCTATGTATACGGCTACAGCCGGAGCTACGATAACCATAAATTCCGTGGTATCGCCGGGTCGGGCGAACGCGACATTGCCGTGCCGGCCATCAACATCGTCAATTATAAAATCCTAAACAATGGGATAAACGTGGCAGATTATCAGATGCACTACAAGGCGATTATGAATCTGATATCACAACCCGAATCGGTAGATGAAGCAACCGCAAGTGAATTGGTGCGGTGCGGCTTGGCCATATGTACCCACGACCATGCACAAGCCAATTTCCCCGTGTTCACAAAATCGCAGTATGACGCACTGCTGGATATACTCCACCCCATTGCTTCCACCCTGGCGGAAACAATCAACAAGGCCAACCGCGAAGCGACGAAAATCCTCCGCGCCCATGTACCCAAAGGCGTAAAGGACAAATGTGATGCACTGGCAAGGCTTACGTGCGGGATGAATGCCATGGCGCACATAGTCGAATATCTATGCGAACAGCACAAGCTAATCGTACCGCCAAACAATGAACCCGTATTTGCTTGGGGGGTAATACAATGAAAACCACAGCCAAATCCCGCATGACTTATCTTGCGTCCAGCGTTTTCTATATCATAACCGCGTCCCTTTCCATTGCCGTAGCGTTTTTGTTGCAACGCACGGCGGATTCCGCCCTTACGGGCGAAGTGTCGCAGTTGATAAATGCACTGCTCCTTCTTATCGTGGTGTGGCCCTTTCGTTTCCTTGCGCCGTATATCGCGGCAAGGCTACGGCTCGGCTATGTCCGTGAAATGTTGCTTATCGCAAAGGAAAGCCGCTTACACTTCCTGTTTTCCAGGCGTTCCAAGACCCCGGCAAAAGACGACAGCAAGGAACTGAGCTTCTTCACCGCCGATGCAGATATTTTAGATACCTCGTATTTCAGCCACAAGGCAAGAATCCCACTGTTTGTAGCCGAGTTTTCATTGGCACTTATTGCTTTGCTGTGGATTAACTGGCAACTCACGCTGGCGGCCATTGCCGTAACCATGCTACCGCTATTATCCAGCGGGCTGTTTAGTAAGGGGCTTGCCAAACGGCAAAAAGCCTATTCCGATGCGGCGGCTGACTATGTTGACATGGTTGGCGAGTGTATCGAGGGAAAGAAAGAGATTGTCGCCTACGATAAGCATCACGTATTTATGCGGCGGCACAGGGACGAAAACCATAGAATCGAAAACGCACGGCTCAGAAGCAATATTTTCCAAGTGCTTGCGGGTGTTACTTCCGATGGATTGGGCTTTCTGGTGCAAGCGGTAATACTGGGCCTTGGGTCGTACTTTGTCATCACAGGGGATTTGACTTTTGGCTACATGATTGCGGTCATCCAACTGATGAACAATTTATTCCGCCCGGTGAGTAGCATGGTTGAAGCTATAAACGGTATTCGCGCCGCCAAGCCCATTGTGGAAAAAGCGAAAGAAACCGCAGAGCCGGAGCACGCAAAAACGCGCATTACGGATTTCACAGACGCTATCGAGATAAAGGGCTTAGGCTTGAAATACGATGAAAACGAATATGTGCTGAAAGACCTTGACCTCACATTCAAAAAAGGCGGAAAATATGCCATTCTCGCCCCCAGCGGCTACGGCAAAACCAGCATAGCCCGGGCATTGGCGATGGAGTTTGCCGATTTTGACGGAAGCATAACCATGGACGGGAAGGACATCCGCGCCCTGGACACCCATGATTACAACAAGATTTTACGCTATGTGCGCCAAGACCCATTCCTGTTCAGCGACACGGCATTGAATAATCTAGCCTTCTTTGATGGCACACCAGACCCCGGGATGCTAAGCAAAGTGCTTCGCCTTACCCGCGTGGATGAATTTTTACCCGATGCAGACGCGCTGGAGCGTCAAGTTTCGAATACCTCCGGCTTGTCGGGCGGTCAAAAACAACGGATAGTGCTGGCGCGGGCATTACTGCACAACCCCAAGGTGCTTGTCTTGGATGAAATAACCTCCGGCGTTGACCTCGAAACGGCCTGTAATATCCTCTCCGACATTTTCCAGGACAAAGATTTAACTTGCGTATCCATAACCCACGAAAACGACGAACGCTTCCTGGGGCAGTTTGACGAGATATACCGTTTGGCGGTATAAATCAGGAGGGGGATAATCTATGGTCAACGCCGGGTATCGCTTTACGATTCACAACGAGAAGTATACCGCAGTCCTAACAGGGCGAACGGTTAAGATTTTACGCCGTGGCTCGAAGGAAGAACTCGCACGCTTTAGGGATTTAAAACACGCACGTTTCTGCGTATTTAACCCGGTGAAGAATATGCTTGCAACCAAGAGCATCGAACCGTGGATAGCATTTTATTGCTTAGACACAATGAAGCTACTCCGCGCCATTGAAATAGAGAAGCCGGTGTATATTGAAACCCTTTCGAAATACGGTTATGCCACTATGCACGAAAGCGGATTTTGTTTTTCTCACGACGGGAAAAGCCTGTTAAATATCGAAACCGTAATAAGCGTCCGCACTTCTGATAATCCGGGGTGCGTCACCCACTTGGTCGAATACGACTGTGAAACCTTTGCGGAAACGGCACGGCATTTTTCCGAAAACACCTGCGTTTTTCGTGTAATCGAACGCCACGAGGACGGTTACTTGTTATCCGGCACAGAATACAAGCCATCGAAAACCCATTGGGAAAGTGTTAATTTTATTGCTTTCTTCGATGGCAAGGCACTCACAAAGAAGCGTGAACTTTCACCGGAGGAGTTCAACGAAATTTCACCCTATTCGGAAATATATTACCAGTAATCCGTGATGAAAATAATTATGCCATTGGCATAGGGGGTATTGTAGCCGCTCATTTTCATTTCAGCAAGGGCAAGAATGTGATACAATGCCCTTGTGGAATTTCCTGTGGGAAAATCACAAAAATTTATATTAGGCGGTATGACATGCGCAATAACAATTACTTCAAAGAGAATAATTTATATAATAAAAAAAGTGCAATTATCTTGTTTGTTGGAGCAATTATATATTTGATAATTATGATTATCTTTGGCTTTACTGAATTTCGACTTTTTATGATTGTTTTGATGTTTTTTTCGGCGATTGATGGCGCGTTCCCTCAATTTCTTTGGACAACACGAAAAATAAAAATTTCGTTGAGTGCTAACATAGACGATAACATTGAACCTTCAGATTTTTATTTATTTATGCGAAAAATCGTATGCTTTGGTAGTCTTATATTTGGATATACTGCATTAGCATTTATCATTTTAGCAGAATTTAGTAACACCGCAGTATAAGCAAAACGCCGTGTACGGTTAAGCGTCCCGCCGTTTCGTGATTATTGAGATTAGTAGTACAAACACCAAGGCAAAAACCAAATTTTCACAATCTACATTGGTTTGTATTCTACAGTTTTCAAAGGAGAATAACCCCTATGACACCCTTGAAATTCAAGATGACCCATGACTTGTTATTCAAAATGTTGTTTGTAAAATATCCCGACCTTTTGCGGAAACTCGTTGCGGTGTTATTGGATATTTCATATGATAGCATAACGGAATTTACCATAGCAAATCCCGAAATCCCACCCGAAATGTTAGGCGATAAGTTTTGCCGATTAGACATCAACATGGTTGTAAACGGGCAGCGGGTAGACCTCGAAGTACAAGTGGAAAATGAGGGGAATTACCCCGAGCGTAGCCTTTTTATTTGGGCAAAAGAATATTCAACAGGCATAAGCATGGGCGAAAATTACAAAAATCTGCCCCGCACAATTATTATCAGCATTTTGGGCTTTAACCAATTTGCCGACAAAGAAAAATATCACCACGAATTTCAATGCCTTGAAGTGACAACCCAC
>WQSR01000062.1 GCA_009787785.1 Defluviitaleaceae bacterium | reverse complement strand
ACCTCCTTTTGCTTGCGGTAATTCCTGTAATTTATAGGTAAATCCACGTTCTTGCAAACTTGAGGTCACTACATATTATCTTATACAGTATCGACAAGTCGGAAACTGTCGTGCGCCCCGTTGGGGATTAAAAAGATAGCGGGGTTCGCTTCTGTGAAGTCTAAAATAATCTCCACAGGGGCAAAGCCCCACTATCTGAAAAATACCTTGCCCCCCTTCGCTTTGCTTCCCAAAAACCGTTGCTTTACCGCAAACAGGGCAGTTGAGTATTTTTTAGTGTACTCCATTTTCAAGAGTACCCTTCATATCATAAATGCTAGGCAGTACAAACATTGTATAGGATTGATTATGTAAGATATGATAAAATCCATCATCATAATCGCGGGTTTCAGACGGGGAGTCGTATCAGGAGGAGGCAAGTTATGGAGCTTCAAAGTAGCGCGGCATGGCCGACTGCCGGAAACGGGTGGCGAAAAGTCCTTCTCACCGACGCGGGCTGGTATGACGATTACCGCCCCTTCGACGAAACCACGCTGAAGAAAAATATCCTGCGCCGCTTTCATGGGTTGCTGGAAATGCCCCCATCCCGCGCCCGTGTGCTGTTCATCCCCACGGCGGCCTGTGGCGACGCTTATTTCCCCGCCGTGGGAAAATGCTTCGCGGAGCTATTGAGCGCGGGCATAAACCCAAGCCATATCACCGTCCATGAAATCGACGGCACCCTCTCTTTGGAAGAAGCCATGGCCCACGACGTGCTATATGTCACCGGCGGCAGAACCACCCATTTGCTACAGCGGATAAAAGAAACGAAATTCGATAAAATTATTAGGCACATGGTTCACGCCAACAAACTCTATGTAGGCGTGAGCGCGGGAAGCCTTATCGCCACCCCCAACATCGGCGAGCCCCAAAACGAGGAGACCGCGGGGCTATGTCTGCTCAACGCCTACCTCTCCGTCCACTGCCCGGAAGGCACCGCCCCCCGCACCGACATGCCCCTGCCCCACATCCCCCTCACCGAGAGCCAGGCACTGGAGGTGCGGTGGGACGGGTATACCCTAATCGAAAGATGAAGGCCGCCATCATCGCCAACGGCGTTATCGCCGATTACGCCGCCACGCGCCGGAAACTGCGCGACGCCGACTATCTCATCGCCTGTGACGGCGGGTTGCGGCATTTCCCCTTGCTGGGGCTTTCCCCACACTGCCTGATTGGCGATTTCGATTCCGCTCCGGCTCCATTGCTGGCCGAATATCAAAGCCGGGGGATTCCCGTCATTCCCTTTCCGCCGGAGAAGGACGAGACCGACCTCGCGCTGGCCGTAGCCCACGCCCTTTCCGCCCACCCCGAATCCATAACAATTCTGGGTGCGCTGGGCGGGCGCATGGACCACACCTTGGCCAATTTCCATGTGCTGGCACAGACGGGGAACGTTCCCACGGAAATCTGGGACGAAAACACCCGCATCCAATTACTGCGCCCCGGGGCCGCTGTCCCCCTGCACCGCGAGGGCTACGCCACCCTCTCCCTCATCCCCCTGACCTCCCAGGTGGCGGGCATCACTACCCAGGGGCTCAAATATCCCTTGCACAACGAAACCCTGCGCGCCGGGGAAACCCGGGGCGTGAGCAATGTCTTCGCAACACAAACCGCAGCGGTATGTATCCAAAGCGGCCTACTGCTGGCCATCATGGCGTGAACGGGAGGTAAATCCATGAGGTTTGACCCTTTGCACTATCCCTATCCTTCCCGGCGCAATGCCCACTGCGCCCGCCGGGGCATGGTGTGCACGACCCAGCCCCTCGCCGCCCAGGCGGGGCTGGAAATACTTAAAAGCGGCGGCAACGCCATAGACGCCGCCATCGCCACCGCCGCCTGCCTGAGTGTGGTGGAGCCCACCTCCAACGGCATCGGCGGGGACGCCTTCGCGCTGGTGTGGACGGACAACCGGCTCCACGGGCTCAATGCCTCCGGCCCTTCCCCCGGGGGCATTTCCATTGAAGCCGTGAAGGCCATGGGGCATGAAGCCATGCCCCGCCACGGCTTCGTCCCCGTCACCGTGCCCGGCGCGGTGGGGGGATGGGCCGCCCTTTCGAAGCGGTTTGGCAAGCTGTCCCTGGCCCAATGCCTGGCCCCGGCGGTGGCCTACGCCCGGGAAGGCTTTCCCCTGTCCCCCACGGTGGGAAAATATTGGGGCATAGCCTTCCGCTTTTTTGAGAAGTATAAAAACGACCCGGCCTTCGCACCCTGGTTCGAAACCTTCGCCCCGCAAAATCGCGCCCCCCAAGCCGGCGAAATGTGGGCCTCCCCCGCCCACGCCCAAACCCTGGCCGAAATCGGCGAGACCCAGGGGGAAAGCTTCTATCGTGGGCGGCTGGCCAAGGAAATCGCGGACTTTTCCCGGCAACACCAGGGATTTTTGTCCTTGCAGGACCTGAACGCCTACGCCCCCGCCTGGGAGGAGCCCATTTCGGTTAATTATCGCGGCTACACGGTGTGGGAAATGCCGCCCAACGGCCAGGGCATCGTGGCTCTGATGGCACTGGGCATGTTAGAAAACCTCCCGGAAACCTGCCATCACCAAATCGAAGCCCTGAAAATGGCCTTTGCGCGTGGCATGGCCTCCGTTACCGACCCGGCGCACATGCCCTTCACCACGGCACAATTGCTTGACGAAGCCTACCTGACCCGCCTGTGCCAAGCCGTCACCGAAACCGCCCAAGCCCCCACCCTTATCCCCCCGGAGGGCAGCGGCACGGTGTACCTCGCCACCGCCGACGGCGACGGCAACATGGTCAGCTTCATCCAGAGCAATTATATGGGCTTCGGCTCCGGCATCGTCATCCCCCATACGGGCATCGCCATGCAAAACCGGGGCGCGGATTTCCACCTGGACCCCGCCCACCCCAACGCCCTGGCGGGCAACAAAAGATGCTACCATACCATTATCCCCGGCTTTCTCACCCGCGACGGCCAGGCCCTGGGCCCCTTCGGCGTGATGGGGGGATATATGCAACCCCAAGGCCACCTGCAAGTCCTGTCCCACCTCATCGACAAGGGGCTCAACCCCCAGGCCGCCCTGGACGCCCCCCGCTGGCAATGGACAAAGGGAAGGCACATCCTGATTGAGCCGGATTTCCCCCCGGAAACGGCGGCACAGCTCGCCGCCCAAGGCCACGAAATAGAAACCGCCCCAGACACCGGAAGCTTCGGCCGGGGGCAAATCATCCTGCGCAATCCCGCCACCGGCGTGCTGACCGGCGGCACAGAGCCCCGGGCAGACGGAGCCATCGCAACATGGTGAATGCAAAATAATTTGGCATAGTGTATAATGAAGGAACGCGTATACAACGAAAGGCTGTGGACCCGATGCCCTCACCTGCATATCCGCAAAATTTCTTCCGTTATTTTCTGTTGGCTATTCTGGCTGTATGCCTTGGCGGGGCGACGCTGGTGGCCGGGCTGGGCGCGGGTCGCGCCGCCGTGGCGCACTTCCTGCGGGATACGGCACCCCGTGCCTTTGCCGAGCACCAGGGCAACCCCCATTTTGGCCCCCCGCCGGCACGCTTCCCCATTACCTACCGCGAAGCGGATTTCACCCACGCCATTGAAGCCGTGCGCGACGCGGTGGTGAGCATCAACGTCGAAGTGGCGGTGGGCGGCGGCACACGAAACCAAACCCGAATCAGTGGCTCGGGTAGTGGTTTTATTTTTTATAAGGACGAAAATTTCGCCTACATCGCCACCAATAATCATGTAATTGAAAACGCGACATATATTTATATTTCCCTGGACGACGAAACCCGTCTGCCCACCCGGGCCATCGGTGCCAATCCCGCCCACGATTTGGCCGTGCTTTCCGTCAGCCTTGAATACTTGGTTGAAAGCGGCAAGCCCTTCTCCATTGCCGCGCTGGGATGCTCCGATTCCCTGCGCATGGGGGACTGCGTGGTGGCCATAGGCAACGCGCTGGGGGAAGGCCAACGCACCACCCAGGGCATTGTCAGCGCGCTGGATTTGACCATTACCGTCCCCAACCCCACAACGGGCGAGAACCTGTCCCTGTTCGTATTCCAAACCGACGCGGCGGTAAACCGGGGCAATTCCGGCGGCCCGCTGATTAATGAGCGGGGCGAGGTAGTGGGCATCATCACGGCCAAGTTTATGGGCGCGGGGGTGGAGGGCATGGGCTATGTCCTGCCCATCGGCAATATCCGCGCCATGCTGGAGGATATCCGGGAGGTGGGCTCTGTCATCATCCCCTTCATGGGCATCCGCCACGACCATATCAGCGAAGAGCTACGCGAGCTGTTTAACCTCCCGGCCATCGGGCAGTGGATAACCCGTGTCGCGCCCAACACCCCCGCCGACACAGCCGGACTGCGGCGCGGTGATTTGATTATCCGCTTCGGCGAGGTGGACATCACCAGCTTCGAGGTCTTCCGCCAAGCCCTTATCGCCAGCGCGGTGGGGGAAACCGTTACCTTGGGCATCATTCGAAACAACGAATTTATGGAAATCGAAATCACCCTCGGCGCGCCGAGGTAAGGAAAACGGAGGCATAACCGTGAGCCTGCAAAACAAGAAACTCTCGGATGACGCGTTCGCAAGCATCCAAAAAGACGTGCTGAACCAGTGGCCCACAGGCAAGGACGTAAACTTTGACGACGCCATCGCCTTCCACAGGGCCTATCCCCCCGGCAAAATATTCGCCGAAAAGCTGCGCATGGCGGACAAGGAGGGCATCACCCTCATCCAGCCCCGGGCCGGGGTGGCTTTGCCGGATATGCTCATCGAGTTGCTGAGCTTCCTGGAGACCGAGGGCGAGGCCGACTTACTCCCCACCACCATCGACAGCTACACCCGCCACAATCGTTACGAGGAAGCCGACGTGGGCATAGAGGAGAGCAAGAAGCTGAACCGTTCCATGCTCAATGGCTTTCCCGTGGTCAACTACGGCGTGGAAATCTGCCGCAAAATCAATACCGCCCTGAAGGCCCCGGTGCAGGTGCGCCACGGCACCCCCGATGCGCGGCTATTGACAGAGATTTCCCTGGCGGGAGGCTTCACCTCCTACGAAGGCGGCGGCATTTCCTACAATATTCCCTATTCGAAGAATTATCCCCTGGAAAAAAGCCTGACGGACTGGCAGTACGCGGATAGGCTGTTGGGCCTGTACGCGGAGGCCGGGGTGGTGATAAACAAGGAACCCTTCGGCCCCCTGACGGGTACGCTGGTGCCGCCCTGCATTTCCCATGCCGTGGCGGTCATTGAAAGCTTGCTGGCGGCGGAGCAGGGGGTGGTGGACATCACCGTGGGCTACGGGCAGTGCGGCAATTTGGTTCAGGACGTAGCCGCCATCAAGGCCCTCCGCGCCCTCACCGAGGAATATCTGCAAAAATACGGCCATCCCCAAGTGAAAGTCACCACGGTACTGCACCAGTGGATGGGGGGCTTCCCCCAGGACGAGTCGAAGGCATTCGGGGTCATTTCCTGGGGTGCGGCGGCGGCGGCCCTTTCCGGTGCCACCAAGGTCATCGTAAAGACCCCCCACGAGGCCATGGGCATCCCCACCAAGGAAGCCAACGCCGCCGGCCTGAAGGCCACCAAGCAAATGGTGTATATGCTACGGGACCAGACCCAGCTGATGCTTGGCGACCCCAACGTGGTGGTGGAATACGACATCATCATGGAAGAAGCCCGTTGCCTGCTGGAGAAAACCTATGAACTGGGGGGCGGCGACTTCGCCGTGGGCGCGGTACGTGCCTTCGAGGCCGGGGTGCTGGACATTCCCTTCGCCCCCAGCCGCAACAACCTGGGGCGGCTACTCCCCGCCCGGGACAACACCGGGGCGGTACGTCTGCTGGACTGCGGGAACCTGCCCTTCAGCCAGGCCGTGAAGGATTTCCACCGGGAGCGCATGGACGAGCGCGGCCGCCACGAGCGACGCCCCGTAACCTTCCAAATGGTGGTGGACGATATCTACGCCATCGGCAAGGGGCATCTGGTGGGGAGGCCGAAATGAAAATAAAGGAAATCATCTGCGCGGCGGGGCGCACGGGGTTCTTTTTTGATGACCAAAAGGCCATAAAAACCACCGCCACCGCCGACGGCAATACCTACATCGGCGACCCCTGCACCCCCGGCTTCACCCGGGTGCGCCAGGCGGGGGAGTCCATATCCGTGCTGTTTGTCCTGGAAGACGGGCAGGTGGCCTATGGCGACTGCGCCGCCGTGCAATACTCCGGCACCGGCGGGCGGGACCCGCTGTTCCTCACCGGGGACTTCATCCCTGTCATTCAACGGGAGGTGGTGCCGCTGTATAAGGGAAAGGACATCACCACCTTTCGGGAAATGGCCGGGGTTGTGGATGCGTGCCCCTTGCACACCGCCATCCGCTACGGCGTGACCCAGGCTTGCCTGGACGCCGTGGCGAAAAAGGAAAAAAAGCTCATGGCGCAAATCGTGGCGCGGGAATATGGGCTGGTGCTGTCTGACAGGCTCATCCCCATTTTTTCCCAATCCGGCGACGACCGCTACACCAACGCGGACAAAATGATACTCAAAGGCGCGGAGGTGTTGCCCCACGCGCTGATAAACAATATGTCCAAGCTGGGGGAAAAAGGGGAAAAGCTACTGGAATACATCCTTTGGCTACGCAACCGCATCATGAAAATCGCGCCCTATGAAGGGTACGCGCCGGTTATCCACATCGACGTGTATGGCGTGCTGGGCATCGCCTTCGACCACGACTTTGAAAAAATCCTGGACTTTTTGGGTCAGGCGGAGAGAATCGCCAACCCCTTCACCATCCGCATCGAGGGCCCCGTGGACATGGGGGGCCGGGAGGCCCAGGTGGAGGCCCTGGCGAAGCTCACCGCCATGACCGCCGCCCAAGGCATAAAAACAGAAATCGTGGCCGACGAATGGTGCAACACCTACGAGGACATAAAAATATTCACCGACAACCGGGCCGGGCATATGGCGCAAATCAAGACCCCCGACCTGGGCGGCATAAACAATGCCATCGAGGCCGTGCGCTACTGCAAGGAAAACGGCATGGGGGCCTACCTGGGCGGCACCTGCAACGAAACCGACCGCTCGGGCCAAATTTGTGCCCACATCGCCATGGCCACCATGCCCTGCCAGATGCTGGCCAAGCCCGGCATGGGCGTGGACGAGGGGTATATGATTGTGTATAACGAAATGAACCGGATTTTGGCGTTGAAGGATGTGATGTAATTGGCAAATAATGAACAAAGGAGTGCTTGTTCATGTTAATTAAAAATCCAATTAAAGCTAGCTACGAAGAAATTAGGAAAAAATATGAAGGTTATTGTGTCTTGGTTGTGGAATGCGACAGCAAAAAAATGAATTTCGGTACCGGCAAAGTGATTGCCTATCACGAAGACTTGGCCACGCTGGTAGGAGAAACCATTGAACTTACTGATGGCGACTTAGGTATTTTCAGATACGATACTTATTCCAATATTGGTGGTGGTGGGCCGATTCAGGTGGTGCATCATGTATAATGCAATAATATTACCTTTTGAAACAGATAAGTTAAAAATAACAACGGGGGTAGAACTCAAAGCACCCAATCGAACATTTCCTACCCCTTTTCGTGCATTTTTGGACACGGGAAGCACGGACACCGTCATGCCCACTCATTTGTTCAACATGTTGGGTTTCGAGGAGCAAAGCCGTCTCAAAGTCACCATAACGGGCATAAATGGCAAAAGCGAAGGATTCAGCACCATTATTGATAACTTTTTAATTGGTGGCGTGGATTTGGGTAAGACACGGGTTACTGTATCTGATGTTTCTCCTGAGTTCAAGAATACAATCATAATGGGTATGAATGTGCTTGTTTGGTTTAATATACTTGTATCCCACGCTAAAAGGGAAATAACCCTTGTTGAGCGGCAGATAAAAGGGTTGGACAAATCTAGCCGTTTTTATAGGACAGACATTTTTTCTCGTAATGTTCTTGCCGGCATAGTGGAGCATGAGGATGATGCGCAGTTACTTAGGATATAAGCCCTACAAAGAAGGACGTGTTGCAAATGATGTTGGAATTTAAATTTGATGTCCAGTTATTAATCGAAGGGGAGAACCTTTCGGAGGATGAAATTAACGGCTATATCGCCAAAAACATTGAGGGAGACAGCTTGCTTGCCGTTGGCGATGAGGAACTAATTAAAGTCCACTATCATACAAATGTGCCATGGAAGGTGCTCGAATACTGCGCTTCATTGGGAGATATTTCGGATATAGTGGTAGAAAATATGGAAAGACAAGCTCGTGGCCTTCAGGGCTGATTTTATAGCCGAATAAAACGGTGAGGATATATTACTTCCCTTGGAATAGCTATTTTAAGGAGCGTTTTTATGCGTGAGTTGAAGATACTGTCCCCTACGGCGATTTTGGGTTATGGCTTCCCCATGGCCTCCTGGGAGGAGGGCATGAGGCGCGAGCCGGACGTAATTGCCGTGGACGCGGGCTCCACAGACCCCGGCCCTTATTATTTGGGCGCGGGGATTTCTTTTACCGACCGGGAGGCGGTGAAGCGGGACTTGGGGATTATGATTCCCGCCGCGCTGGCCCGGGGCATCCCTGTGATTATCGGCTCGGCGGGGGGTAGCGGCGGCGCGCCCCATTTGCAGTGGAACCGGGAAATTATCGCGGAAATTGCCGCGGAAAAGAAGCTGAGCTTCCCATTCGCGGTGATTCCCAGCGATATCGGCAAGGAGGCTGTGTCGGAGGCGTTGCGCATGGGTAAGATTACCCCCCTGCATCCCGCGCCTGCCCTCACCCAGGCCGATATCGACGCCGCCGTGCGCATCGTAGCGCAGATGGGTACAGAGCCGATTATCCAGGCGTTGGCCGACGGTGCCCAGGTGATTCTCACCGGGCGGGCCTATGACCCGGCGGTTTTCGCGGCGTTGGCCGTACACAGGGGGTACGATAAAGGGCTGGCCATCCACTTGGGCAAGATATTGGAATGCGCCGCCATCGCCGCCACACCGGGTAGCGGAAGCGATTGCATGTTCGGCTACATCGGCGCGGATTACTTCCGGGTGGAGCCGCTGTCGCCGGTGCGCAAATGCACCACCCTTTCCGTGGCGGCCCACACCCTTTACGAGAAGACCAATCCCTATATCCTGCCCGGCCCCGGCGGGACGCTGGATTTACGCCAAACCGTGTTCACCCAGGAAACGGATGCCATGGTGCGGGTGTCTGGTAGCCGCTTCATCCCCTCCCAGGGGTACACGGTTAAATTGGAGGGCGTGAAAAAAGTCGGTTGCCGCACGGTGTCCTTTGCCGCCGCCGCCGACCCGGTGATGATTGCCCAAATCGACGAAATCACGCCAGTGGTAAAGGCGCGGGTGGCGGATAATTTCACCGGTCTTGGGGCATATTTTCTGGATTTTAAAATCTATGGGCGTAATGAGCCGGGCAAATCCGGCGTGATGGGGATATTCGGGGAAAGCGCGAATAAAAATCCCCAAGGGGAAGCGGCACCGTGCCGGGAGCTGGCCATCATCATCGACGCCGTAGCCTCCACCCAGGAGCTGGCCAACACCCTTTGCTCCTTCGCCCGGTCCACGTTATTGCATTACGGCTACCCCGGACGTATCTCCACGGCGGGGAATCTGGCCTTTCCCTTCTCCCCCTCGGATATCAAAATGGGGGATGTGTATGCATTCTGCGTATATCACCTGATGGAAGTGGACGACCCCTGCGGGCATTTCCCCGTGGAAATGACACACCTTACCGCTGTGTGAACGCCAATTCCCTTTCCAGCTCCGGGGGCACCGCTTTGCCGCCTTGGGTGACTTTGTTGATGAGCCGCGTCAGGTACTGGACGCGCTGTTGGTTTTTGATGCCAAATTGCTTCAACGGGTCCATGTATTGCGGGTTGTTGGTGAGCTTTTCCCGCATTGCGGCGGGGAAGGGGCAGTAGGTCATGAGGATTTTACGGGCTTGCTTGTTCAAGCGCGGCGAGCCGTTGGATTCATAGAGTAGCCACTCCACGTAGTTGTTGACGAACACCGTCCGGTAATTGTTCTTCGCCCGGGTGATTTCCAGCTTGACATCGGCCTTCACCTCGGCGGAGAGTTCCCGGTTGGAGCGGTAAAACTGGAGATAGTCGCAGTATTCCGCCGTAAGGGAGGGGTCGGAGAGGTCGTTCCAGCGCATACCCATAATGCGCTTGCAGATTTCCCAGCGGAACTCCCCGGTGATGCGCATGAGCACGGGTTTGAGGTCCACAAGGAGAAAAATGGGGACGAAGACCCGGCCGGGGCTGTTGCGCTTGCGGCCCTCGATGTCCTGCCACAGAGCACCGCGCAAGCCCACATTGGGCATGAGTATGAACTCGGGCATGATTTTCACGTGGACATTTTCCTTGGTGATGCCCAGCTCCGGCTTTTCGAAGACCAGGGGCCGGTGGAAGGCGGCACCGTCCACGGCGTCGATTTCATCGAAGGCTTCCTTGATGCGTGCGGGTGTCACCAGCGCGTCCTCGGGCTTGCGTTGCAGATTGTGGTCGCCGAAGAGGGGGCAAAAGGTAGTGGAGCGTCCATATGTCATCCGGTTGGCCACGGGGAAGACGTTCTCCAGCTCGAATTTGAGCTTGGCCTCCTGGTCGTTGAGCAAGGCGGCGGCTTTGGCGGGGGGGATTTCCCCTGCCCTTTTTTGGTCCTCCAGGTATGCGGGCCAATCCAAATCGTCCTCGTTGCGGCTGGGCTCTTTTTTGCCCTGATAAATGGCAAGGAGCCATTCGCGGATGGTATAGACGCCCTGCTCCGGGTCGCCGCGCATGGAATCCGCGATGGAATATAGATAATTGGCCGCGCCCTGGCCGGCCAAGGCCGGGTCGATATAGCCAAATTCCAAAAACATTTTAATAATGGTGGGGGGATTGGGGTCCTTCAAATGCTTCATGAACACGTTCTGGTACACGGGGTAAAATGCCTTGGTCAGCTCACGGCGGAGTTTGTACACGTCGTCTTCGGAAGAGGTGCGGTCCGGCATCTTGGTAAACTCGTGAACCTGACGGGAGAAGACATTGGCGGTTTCCTCGGGCATACCCGAGTATTCGAGGATAATGGCCATGGAATCGGTGAGGTTTTGCATGGGGGCGGCGGCGGCGGGCAAATGCTCCTTTACGCCACCCGCGCCACGGTGGGCCTTCACCTTTTCCACATAGGTGGAAAGCCGCCCTTGATAGGACGAGGCGGAAATACTGCTCATATCGGAAATCGTGTCCGTTATGCGCGACATAAGGGTAGAAACCGTGGCGTCCGCGCCTTTGATGGTGAGGGAATTGATGTGAAGCTCGGAAACCAAGGCCAGCAAATCATGCTCGTCGTGGCTCACGAAAACCTTTGAAGCATTCTTCAAATATTCCAACAATTGCGCGCAGGATTTCAAGACATCCACGATATCCTCCGCACCCTTGCGCAGAAAGCCCGAAGCAATGCCCGGCATTTTGAAAATCGTTTTTTGCAAAGAGGCGTCCAGACTGCTGAAATCGGAATAATAGGCGTCCATCCAGCTCTCTATCCGGCCGGAATCCACGGCCCGCATTTCAGTGATGGCGGGCAATTGCTTGGACGCGAAGGCGTATAGGGAGCAGAGCCGCTGATATTCGGGATAGGTCTCGTCCATGGTGTGGTAGGCGTTGTCGGCCTCGCTTTTTAAGGAGGTCCAGTAGCTTAGGAAGCTTGAGAGCTTCCGGCACAGGGAGTTGGCCAGCAGATGCGCCACGTCGGGCTTCTCCTTCAGCAGGGCGTCCAGCGTTTCAAAGCTGTCGCAAGCGTAGGGGAACACCGTCATGTCTGACGTGGCGGTGTATGTATAGTTGTAGGTGCCTGCGCTGATGGCGTCCAGGCCGATGGAGTCGCCCTGCTCGAAGCGGAAGGTGCGGCCGGCCAGCTGTGCCGACGCGCTCCCTTTGGTGATGAACAGGAGATTTTGCATGGGGTCGCCCATTTTACAGATGGTGGCACCTTGTGCGAATTCTAGCAGGGGCATGGCATATCGCCTCTTTCTTGGGGAAGTAATAGCATTCTACATTCTAGCGGAAATAATAAACCCGCGCAACTATCTGCGCGGGTTGGGGATGATGCGGTTTTGATTTAATTTTCCATGCCCATCAGTTTGGCGATGAATTTCATCTTGTCACCGGGGGGCAGGCTGTTCATCAGGTCGTTGAGGTCCACTCCCGCGTGGCCCAGGTTCGCCAGGCCCTTCATTACGGATGTATCCACGGTGCCGGCGTGCCGCCCATGGTTGTACATGTCCTTCAGCAAGTCGATGGCCTTCTGGTTGGTGGCTTCCCGGTGCCGGATGATTTCTACCACGCCATTGATGAAAATTTCGGCGGTGTCTTCATCCAGCTGGCCGCTTTCCGCCATCTGCCGGATGGATGCTACCCCTTCGTTGATGTGGGCGGTGTTCTGTACGATGGCATCCAGCCGCTCCAGCAAATCGCTTTGGATGGATGGACTTGCGGGAGGTGCCGGTGGGACGGGGGGCACTGGCGGGGCGGGGGGGGCTTCAGG
>WQSR01000061.1 GCA_009787785.1 Defluviitaleaceae bacterium | reverse complement strand
GGTGAGGATAGTTGCGGGGCCCTTTTTTATTTGCTCGCGGGAAGCGGCGGGGATGGCTTCGGTGGGGAGGCGGGGTATGGCGGCGGGCTCCAGCTTGCCGAAGATGCCGCCGGTATTGTTGGATGAAACCGTTCCCATAATTTTATTCGTCTCTACAGAGCCCTCCAGTTCGCCGGGTGCGCCCCGTGCGCCCCGCTTCACGGAAGTCACCGTGGAGGGCATGATTACGCCGTTTTTCACGCTCATCAGCAGCTTGGTATCCACGTCCATGATGCCGTGGCCCAGCGCGCCGAACTGCTGTGTTTCTGGGTCATAAAAGGTTAGCGTGCCGATGCCCTTGGTAGAATCGCGCACCCACGCGCCGATGCGCCGTACATGGTCTGAAGCGGCGACGGCGGGGGTGACGCTGGCCGTCAGCTCTGCGCCGTCGCGCCGTATGAGAAAAGTAATCTCCCCTTCGGATTGGGTAACGAACTGCTCCAGGGCTTCCTTACTTTTGATAGGCGCGTTGTTGGCTTTTAGCACCAAGTCCCCGGGACGTAAAATGTTATCGCTGGGATTGTGGACTTGTCCGTCCGCGCCGTGAACCACCCCCGTACCCAGCACCATCACGCCATCGGTATTTATACGCACGCCAATGGTCATCCCCAGCGGAACCACCTCGGTCTCCGGCATGACCTCCGTCATGGCACGCCGCGAGCCAAAGACGGGAAGGCTTGCGTTCTCTTTCCCGGCCGCGAAGCCCGCCGTCAGCGTAATCAATAGAAGTAAGACAAATAAATATGTTCGCCGCATAATCGCGCCCCCTTTTCTCTTTGTATCTTCGCCTGAAAAGGGGGCAGCTATACCTGTAAAAAATCGTATGAAATGGTATAATGTTTGCAAAATAAAAGATGAAAAAGGAGAATACATATGGTTGACATCACCCTTGACATCATCGGCGGGGAAAAAATAACACTCCCCCACGCCACGACCTTGCTTGAAGTTTCCAAGGAAGCTTTTCCTGAACGCAAATGGCCCGTGCTGGTGGCAAAAGTTGACAATGAATTGCAGGATTTATCGCGCAAACTATTGTATGACGCCACGGTGGAGTTCCTCGACATCACCGACCCCAACGGCTTCCGCACCTATCAGCGTAGCTGTACCATGTTGCTGGTGTACGCGGCCAAGGCCGTCCTGGGGCGCAAGACCCGTGTGGTGGTGGCCCATTCCATTAACAAAAATTATTTCTGCGAATTGCCGGGCCATGAAATTACCGACGATTTGCTGGCGAAAATCGAGGGCGAGATGCGGCGGGCGGTGCAGGCCAACTTCCCCATCACGAAATGCACCCTGCAAAGGGAGGAAGCCCTGCACATCGCAAGGGAGCTGGGCCTTGAGGATAAAATCAGTCTGCTCAAATACCGTCACAACCTCACCGTTAGCTTTTACAAACTTGACTGGATGTATAACTATCTGTATGGGGAAATGGCTCCCAGTACAGGATGCCTTGACCAATTCCAGTTGGTAAGGCGCGCCCGCGGGTTCATGCTACAATTCCCCAATGTGGGGCTGGATTACGGCTTCGACGACATCAGTAAGGAAGTAAAGATAGCGGAGGTTTTTGCCGAAGCCAGCCAGTGGGCGCGGATACTCAAGGCCGGCACCGTTGGCGCGTTGAATGACAAATTGTGTAGTATCGGAAGCGGCGAAATCATCCGCGTCACCGAAGCGTTGCACGAGAAAAAAATCGCACTCCTCGCCGACCAAATTGTGCAGGAATGCCGCCCCATTGTGCTTATCGCCGGGCCGTCCTCCTCGGGGAAGACCACCTTTGCCGCAAGGCTGGGCATACAACTGCAGGTGAACGGCGCGGTGCCCCATGTCATCGGGCTGGACAATTATTACCTGGACCGGGAAAATTGCCCCCGGGACGCGGACGGAAACTACGACTTTGAGACCATCAACGCCATCGACACAGCGCAAATAAATAAGGATTTGCAAGCCCTCCTGGCCGGGGAGCGGGTGCAAATCCCTACATTCAATTTCCTTACGGGCAAGCGGGAATACAAGGGTCGTTTTCTGGCGTTGTCGCCCAAGGACGTGCTTATCCTGGAGGGTATCCACGGCCTGAACGACCGGGTGAGCGAAGAGGTTCCCCCCTCGGACAAGTTTAAAATCTTCATCTCGGCCATGACCCAAATCAACATAGACGACCACAACCGGATTCCCACCACGGACACGCGTCTGGTGCGCCGCATTGTGCGCGACTATCAGTATCGCGGTGCCAGCGCGGCAAAAACCATCAGCATGTGGCCGTCGGTTCTACGCGGCGAATCGAAATACATTTTCCCCCATCAGGAGCGAGCCGATGCCTTTTTCAATTCCGCGCTGGTATACGAAATGTGTGTGCTGAAGCAGTACGCCGAGCCACTTCTTTTCGGCCTTCAGCCGGATGTGGCCCAGTACACCGAAGCCCGGCGGCTGATAAAATTCCTCTCCAGCTTCCTGGGTATGCCCAGCGACAATATCCCCCCCAATTCCATTTTACGGGAGTTTATCGGCGGTGGGTGTTTTAATCACTAACTGTATCCGTTTGGATTTTTCTTTTGCCAACGCCAGGTGTCGGCGCAGGCTTGCTCCAGGGTTTTTTCCGCACGCCAATGGAGGGTTTCTTCCGCTTGGGACGGGTCGGCGTAGCTGACGGGAAAATCCCCCGGCCGGCGGGGCGCGATGCGGTAGGGTACCTTCACGCCGTTTACCCTTTCGAAGGTATGCACCATCTCCAGCACGCTGGTGCCCTGCCCCGTCCCCAGATTGAAGGCGCGGGTGCCCTTGTGGGACTGGCAGAAGCGGATAGCCGCCACATGGCCCGCCGCTAGGTCAGTCACGTGGATGTAATCGCGAATGCAGGTGCCGTCCGGCGTGTCGTAGTCGTTGCCATACACGGATAGCTCGGCGTACTTGCCCGCCACCGTTTGGGAAATGAAGGGCATCAAATTGTTGGGCACGCCGGAGGGATTCTCCCCGATTTGCCCGCTTTCGTGGGCACCGATGGGGTTGAAATAGCGCAGGAGCACCGCCGACATGCCCGCCCGCGCCGTGGCGGTGTCGCGGATGATTTGCTCGTTCATGAATTTTGTCCAGCCATATGGATTGATACAGCCCCTGACCGAGCTTTCGGTGAGGGGCATTGTATTTTCTCCGCTGTATACCGTAGCCGAGGAGGAGAAGATGAAGTTATTAATTTTGTATTTCCCCATGGCTTCAAGTAGTTTTACTGTAGAGCCAATATTGTTCTTATAATATGCCAGCGGCAGGTCAACCGATTCCCCCACGGCCTTCAATCCGGCGAAATGAATCACACAATCGAAGGGATATGCCTTGCAGATTTCATCCAGCGCGGCCTCGTCACACACATCCCCTTCGTGGAAGGGAAAATCCCTTCCGGTGATTTCCTTCACCCGGTCGATGGCCTGGGGGTGGCTGTTGGAAAGGTTGTCTATTACCGCTATTTGATAGCCGTTGTTTAACAATTCCACGCAGGTGTGGGAACCGATGTACCCCGCGCCGCCTGTTACAAGTACCATAAAGTAAAACTCCTTTCGAATGGGGGCGTTACTTCCACAAGTATTGCGGGTACAGGCCCTGTTCCTTCATTTTGGCTATGGCGGCGCGTACCCCCGGCATGTCTTCGGCGTAGGTGACGCCGTGCCAGCGGTCCGCCGTGGGCAGGATTTCGATTTCCACCCGCTTGTCGTTTAGGATATCCCCCACTACTGTGGGCAGAAGGTATTCGCATTTTAGCGGATTTTCTTGTAGCTTCGCGTCCAGGAAGGCGGTAAAGCGGTTTTCAATTTCCGTGAGTAAAGAGGCGGGAAAGCCAAACATATTCATGGAAACCAATGTCCCCGCCGGAACGTGGATGACTTCGCCCTTTTCCTCATATTCCGCGCCGCCGGGGGCGGGCTTGATTTGCAACACCTCTTTTATGCCTATCAAGTAATTTTCCTTGGCAGTGCAAACGCCCCGCGCCACGGTGCCGCTTTCGGTGAGGGTATTTTCAATTTGGTAGCCCACCATGGCGTACAGGTCGTTACGCACTTTATTTTCCAGGAAATTGTACAAGATGGCATAGGCATCCGCGCCGTAGAAATCGTCGGCGTTAATAACGGCGAAGGGCCCGTGGATTTGCGGCTTGGCGCACAATACGGCATGGGCCGTCCCCCAGGGCTTGGCGCGCCCTTCGGGCAGGGTGTACCCGGCGGGGATGTCCGTCAGCACTTGGTAGGCGTATTGGATGTTTATTTTCGATTTGATTTGACCGAACCGCTCGTCGAAATCCTTCTCGTTGGCGGGGTTAATGATGCACACCACATCGCGGAACCCGGCGCGGTATGCGTCATACAGTGAAAATTCAATGATGATATGCCCCGCGTCGTCCACGGGCGCGATTTGCTTCAGTCCGCCATAGCGGCTACCTAAGCCCGCCGCCATAATGACCAGAATGGGTTTTCTCATTATAAGCCTCCCTATTTATATTTGGGCAACCAGTCCCCGTGCCGGGCGATGAGCTCGTCGGTCATTTTGACGATATCGTCGATGCTCAATTCCGCCGCGGTGTGGGGGTCAAGCATTGCTGCTTGATAGATGTGTTCGCGCTTTTTTGTCACCGCCGCTTCTATGGTAACGAGGTGGACATTGATATGGGTCATGTTCATGGCGGCCAGTTGTACGGGTAAGCGGCCCACATAGCAGGGATTGACGCCATAATTGTCAATCATGCAGGGCACTTCCACACAGGCTTCGCTGGGCAGATTGGGGATAATCCCGTTGTTAAGCACGTTGCCGCCGACTTTTAATAACGTACCCGTGAGCAAAGACTCCATAATATAGGAAGCGTATTCCCCGGTGCGGGTGTGGGGCTTGGCGGAAGAGGACGCCACCAGCGCGGTATAATCCTTTTCCCAGGCGGCGATTTGCGCCACACAGCGGCGGGGGTATTCGTCCAGGGGGATATTAAATTGTTCGATGAGCTCGGGGTATTTGGACTTGATATACCACGGATTGTACTCCGCGTTGTGCTCGCTGGATTCCGTGCAGTAGTAGCCCATCTTGTCGATATAATCAAAGCGCACCATGTCGCCGTGCTTCTCGCCGGCGTTTTTTTCCTTGGCGCGCTTTTTAATTTCCGGGTACAAATCGTTGCCGGATTTATCTTGGATGCGCAACAGCCAGCCCATGTGGTTGATACCCGCGATAAGCTCCCGGCGGCCTTCCAGTTTATCCTCCATGCCCAGGCCCTTGAGCAACCATTCCGAACAACCCTGCACGCTGTGGCACAGGCCCAAAGTTTTCACCCCGGTGTAGCGTTGCATGAAGCCGCTTAAAGTGGACATGGGGTTGGTATAGTTCAGGAACCAGGCATCGGGGCAGACTTCCTCCATGTCCCGGGCGAAGGCTTCCATCACAGGGATGGTACGCAACGTGCGCATAATGCCGCCGATACCCAAAGTATCGGCAATGGTCTGGCGCAGGCCGTATTTATTGGGGATTTCAAAGTCCGTGATGGTGCAGGGGTCGTAGAGCCCCACTTGGATGGCGTTGACCACAAAATGTGAACCGCGAAGGGCTTCCTTGCGGTTCTCCACGCCGAGAAACGCTTTAATGGTGGCCTTTTCCCCCAGTCCTTTGTTAATCGCCCGCAGAATGGTCTCGCTTTCCTTCAGCCGTTTCGCGTCGATGTCGTACAAGGAAATCTCGCTGTCGGCCAAAACCGGGGAGGCCATGCAATCCCCCAGCAAATTTCGGGCAAAAACGGTGCTTCCCGCGCCCATGAAGGTAATCTTCGGCATTATCGTCCCTCCGTTTTTTCTTGGATTATACGCATTTTCTTGCCCCATTGCAAAAATATGGTATAATGCCCGGAAAAGGAGGTATGTATCGTATGAAATTGGACAAATTAGTAATGGCTATCATCCAAGACGAGGACGCCTTTCATCTGATGGATTTGTTGAACGCGAAGGGCTTTAGCGTGACCAAGCTCGCGTCTACCGGCGGCTTCCTGCGGGCCGGCAATACGACTTTTATCTGCGGCGTGTCGGAGGACAGGCTCCCCGAGTTTATAGACATCATCGAGAAGAAATGCAAGAGCCGTAGGCAGATTACATCGGTCAACGCCATGAATGTGAACGCCAACGAAAGTTTCGCGCCCTATCCCGTGGAAGTCACCGTGGGTGGCGCGAATATTTTTATCTTAAACATCGAAGAATTTAGGAAGGTGTAAACCTCCATGGAAATGAAGGTTTCCGAAATGCTGGCCGCCCGCTTCAGCGAGACGCAAACCGTAAAGGAAAAAGTCCCCCAGCAGGACTTTAGCTTTACGCTGAAGCGGCTCAGCGACGAGGGGCTGGCCGGCCGGTTACAGACTTTGATTGGGGAAATCACCACCCAGGGCAAGCGGCTTGCAGAGCATGTGGATTTCAGCGACATGAAGCGTTACCGCAGTCTGATTACCGATTTTATCAACGAGGTAGTCACCCATTCCCACGAGTTCAGCCGTGAGAATTATCTGAACCGGCGCGGCCAGCACCGGGTCTTCGCCATCGTGCGCATGGTAAACCAGGACTTGGACGATTTGGCTCAGGAATTGCTTGAAAAGGAAAAAGACCATATTGCCATATTGGATAAAATCGACGAGATTCAAGGTCTTTTGCTTGATATGATTGTATGACGCGAATCTCGCTGGGCAAGGTAGGCCACGCCTATATCCTTGAAGGGGAATCGGGGTTGCTGGAGTCCGCCAATGCCTTCGCCAAGGCACTCAACTGCCTGGAGGGCCGGGACGAGGCGTGCAATGGATGCATTTCCTGCCGGGTGTTTGACAGCGGCAATCACCCGGATACCCTGTACGTCACCGGCACCAAGGCAACGGGCATCGGCGTGGACGACGTGCGGGAGCAGGTGCTTCTCCCTATGGCCATGAAGCCCTTTACCTACAGATGTAAAGTATTTATCCTTGACAAAGCGGAAACCCTCACCCCCGCGGCGCAGAACGCCTTGCTGAAAACCATGGAGGAACCTGCGCCCTACGGGGTGTTTTTATTGCTGGCACACTCTGTGGAAAGCCTGTTGCCCACGGTGCGCTCCCGCTGTGTGGTACTTAGGCATGACGCGGGCCCTACGGAAGCAGACACCCAGGACGCGGAGCGCGAAAGCCTGGTGCAGGATATAACCCGAACCGCCCACGAGCTGGACATACTGGATGCCATGGCTCTGTATAAACGCTTCGAGCCCTACAAGGAGAGCAAGGAATCCGCAAAGCATTTATTGGATATGCTATACACAGCCTACGGGCAAACGCTACGCGAAAGGCAAAGCCCATATGCCTTCAACGCCGTGGAGGCCGTCGCACATGCCAAAAAAGTGCTGGCGCAAAACGGAAATTTTCAACTAACCATTGAACTTATGCTATTAAAAATATGCGGGAAACTACATCCCAAAGCAGGTGCGCAAACTTGATTATCATAGGGGTACGCTTCAAAGATGTGGGGCGGATATATTACTTTGACCCGGGGGATTTTGACCCGCCACGCGGGTCGGCGGTTATCGTGGAAACGGTGCGCGGCGCGGAATACGGCACGGTGTCCCTTTCCCGCCGCGAGGCGGACGTGAGCGATTTGCAACAGCCCATCCGCAAGGTGCTCCGCCTTGCCACACCGGAGGACGAGGCGCAGGAAATCAACAACCGGCAAAAGGAAATCGACGCCCGGGCCACCTGTATCGAAAAAATCAAGGCCCACGGCCTGGAAATGCATCTGGTGGACGTGGAGCTTACCTTTGATTTAAGCAAGATAATTTTCTATTTCACTGCCGACGGGCGGGTGGATTTCCGCGAATTGGTCAAGGATTTGGCCTCCACTTTCAGAACCCGCATCGAGCTCCGGCAAATCGGCGTCCGGGACGAGGCGAAGATACTCAACGGCATTGGCATTTGCGGCCGGGGCATCTGTTGCGCGTCGTTTTTGGACGAATTTCAGCCCGTAAGCGTAAAAATCGCCAAAGACCAGGGCCTCGGGCTCAATCCCACCAAGATTTCCGGCGTATGCGGCAAGCTGATGTGTTGCCTGAAATACGAGGAGGAAACCTACGCGGAGCTGAACAAGGGTCTGCCCAGCGTGGGCGATAAGGTAACTACCCCCGACGGCGATGGCGAGGTGCTTTCCGTGCAGGTACTGCGCCAGAGCGTGAAGGTTGCCGTGAAAAAGAAGGGCCAGGACGCCTATGAAACGGGGTTTTATCCCGTGCAGGACATAAAAATCCTGAGCCACCGCCCCCCATGCGCGCAAAATTGCCATTGTGGGGCCTGTAAGAAAAAAGCACAGGCGTGAAAAAATCCAAGCTCACCGAAGCAGACCGCCAAACCCTTACGCGATACGGCCTGAACGGCATGGATTTGTCACAGGCCATGGGTCTTTCCCTTGCCCCGGGGGCGTACCTTTCCAAGGCGGGCGAGCCCATGGACACGCTGAATTTTATCGTGTCGGGCAAGGCGAAGGTGTTTATTAGTTTGTCGGATGGCCGGGAATTGTTGCTCGCGTATTTTACACAGCAGGGCATCATCGGCGAAATTGAAATGATGACGGACGCGCTCACCACGCAAACAACGGTGCAAGCGGTGACGGCGTTGCGCTGTATTGCTTTACCCTTTGCCGCGTACGCCGATACATTGAAGCGCGACACGGCTTTTATTAATCTCGTGGCCAAGGATTTGGCTGAGAAGTTGGCCCAGCGGGTGGTCAACAGTGCCATCACGGCGTTACAGCCCTTGGAGGCGCGGCTGTGCGCGTACATATTTCAGACCGCCGACCGGGGTATTTTTTGCGAAAAGCGGACGGAGGTGGCCGGGGTTATGGGGGTGAGCTACCGTCATTTGCTCCGGTGCCTGGTGAAGCTGTGCGCCCAGGGAATCTTGTTAAAAACAGACGCCGGATATAAAATCGCCAAGCGGCAGGAGCTGGAGAAAATGGCTGGGGATTTATACGTATTGAAGTGAGTGAGGAGTGCCCATGCCGAATTATAGGACGACGGTGAAGCACCTACTGGCCAACGCCGTGTTTTTTTTGGTGTTTGTAAATTTGCTGTGGGCGGTATCCTTTGCCTGGTTTGCGGATTATGATTATTTCTTCTGGTTTCTTGCCCTCCCCTTCGGGCTGATGTATATCGCACGCCTGAAGGCGGCCAATCCCATTATCTTTACTTTTGTTCACGCGCTATTGTTGCTTGGCGCGGTTTTTTTTATCGGTGATGTGGATTCATGGATGCTGGTGCTGGGGTTTATGGCGGTGGCACTACTTTATTCCTATTATACCCGGATACACGGGGAGCCGTCTGTGGGCCGTTCTTTCGCCGTGTATATGCTGATACTGCATGTGGTGGTATTTATTATTCTGGATTATATGACCGCCGACGCGGAGCGTATGCAAAGCGTTTTGCTTTTTAATTTTATTGCCATGGCGGGCTTTATCGTGGTAATCACCCATATGGATAATGTGGATTACCGCTTGCAGTATCTGCGCTTGTCCAGCAAATATGACCATAACGCGGACAGGGTATTGTCATTTAACAATAAAATGATTACCCTGTTCGCGGTTTTTTTTATGGGGGTGGGCTTTGCTGGCGCGGTTTTGCCCATGGGGGCCGCGCTGGTGCGTTTGTTGCGGTGGGTTTTTTGGCCGGTGCTGTCTGTAATGCGGTTGGTGCCCGGCGGAATCGAGACATTCTTTGAGGCACGCGACGGCGATACCGCGCCTGTACCGCCGCCTTTGGAAGGGCCGCAGGAGGAACTTACCGAATACGAGCCGGAGGTGCCGCCCTACGAGCCGGAATACCTGGATGAAGGCGCGCTGACTGTTTTTTTTATTGTCGTTGGGGTGCTTTCCATAGCCGCCGCGCTGGCCTTTCTCCTTTACTTGTTCCGCTTATTTTACAGGCGTTTCAGTGCCAGGCGCGCCGCATTGAAAAAGGCAAGCGCGCAGGACGACGCCGTCATCGCAATGCCCACCAATATTTTAAGTGACTTAAAGGCCCTGTTCCCCCGCATAAAAATCCGGCACCGCCACGCCATACGGCGCGCCTACACCAAAAAAGTGAACACCCATATTAAAGCCGGGACGAAAATTATCGCGGCGGACACCACCGTGGTTATCGCGGACAAAATCCGCCCCCGGGAAAACATAGACGAGTTGACAGCCCAGTACGAAGCCGTGCGCTACGGGCCAGAAAGGTAGGATAACATGGAAGCCATTGTCCGCAATGTGGAAAAGGTAATACTGGGCAAAACCCTGGAGATTAAACTGGTGCTGGCCGCTTTTTTGGCGGGGGGGCATGTGTTGCTGGAGGATGTGCCCGGCACCGGGAAAACCATGCTGGCCAAGGCATTGGCCAGGTCCGTGGATTTGACTTTCTCCCGGGTGCAGTTTACCCCGGATTTATTGCCCAGCGAGCTGACGGGGATTAATTTCTACTCGCCCAAGACCGGGGAGTTCACCTTTCGCGAGGGCAGTCTCTTCGCCAACATCGTCCTGGCCGACGAAATAAACCGCGCAACCCCCCGCACCCAGTCGGGGCTGTTGGAATCCATGGAGGAGCGGCAGATTTCNGTAGACGGGACCACCTACCCCCTGGGTTCGCCCTATTTTGTCATCGCCACCCAAAACCCCATAGAAACCCAAGGCACCTTCCCCTTGCCGGAAGCCCAGCTGGACCGCTTTCTTATCCAGCTGAGCCTGGGCTACCCCCAAAGGGAGGAGGCCGTGCGCATTCTCAAAAACGGCCAGGCCGCCAGCCCCTTGGAGCAATTGACCCCCGTATGCCAGCCTTCCGATTTTATGGCGGCGCAAAAGAACGCCCAGGGCGTGTTCATCCACGACGATGTGTATGGCTACATGGTGGATTTGGCCGAAGCCACCCGGGCCCATGAGTCGGTGGCTCTGGGCGTAAGCACCCGGGGCGTTATGGCTTTGGCGCGCTTGGCCGCCGCCTATGTGTCCATGGATAACCGCGCCTTTGTTACCCCGGCGGATGTGAAGTATCTTTTGCCCTATGTCTTCGCCCATCGCATTATGCTCAAGGGCGGTGTGCGCAACCGTACGCTGGCGGCGGAATCGGTGCTGGAGGAAGTCAGCGCGGGGGTGGCGGCCCCCACCGAGGTATGGAAGGGAACGGAGCGTTAATATGCCGCTGGTCATACTCGGCGCGGTTTTGCTCTTACTCATGCTCTTGCAAAGTTACGGATACAGGAAGCTGTGGGACCGGGGGCTGGCGTACCGGGCGGGCTTTTCCTCCAAGGAAGTCTTTGAGGGGGACCGGCTGTTTTTGCGGGAGGAACTGGTAAACAATAAGTTTCTACCCCTGCCCTGGGTGTTTATTAAATTCCAGCTTCCCTCCCAGTTCATCTTTGTCAACGCCAACGCGGAGCCCCTTCCCCACAATATAGCGGGCAGTCTATACGCCATCATGAGCTATACCACCATCCGCCGCCGCCGGCCCTTTGTGTGCCAAAAGCGTGGGGTGTACAACCTGCGCAGTGCCAATGTGGCGGTGAGCGACTTACTGCACAACCAGGAATACAACAAGGATTTTATCCTCCACGGCGAATTGCTGGTCTTTCCCAAGCCTCTGGAAAAATGTGAAAAAATTGATTTACTCTTCAAGCAGCTGGACGCGGCGGTGCTGTCCAACCGGCTGATTAACCCCGACCCCTTCGAATTTCGGGGATTGCGGGAATACCAGCCCACCGACCCGTTGCGCAATGTGAATTTCAAAGCCACCGCCGTGGCCCAGGAAATGATGGTGAACATCCACGCCCCCACCGCCGCCCAACGGCTGGTGCTTGCCCTCAACCTGGAGGACATGGACGCCCCCGCCGAACTACACGAGCAGGGCATACGCCTCTGCGCCACCTTGGGGGAGCATTATATTAACCGGGACGCCCACATGGGCTTCCACACCAACGGGCGGTGCTGGACACAACAACAGACAATCCGCATTGATAAAACCACGCACCTACCCATAGGTAGCGGGGCCAGCCAACTGTACCGCCTGCTGGAATGTCTGGCACGCATTACCCCCCGGGTACAATGCCCTCCCATGGCCGAATACATAAACCAGCTAACGGACACGCAACAGGTGTACGTCTTTATTTCGTCCTACGACGGGGCGGATTTCCGGGAAGCCTTTAACGCGCTGGAGGAACGGGGCATAGAAGCCTTTTGGATTGTGCCTTTTATTGAATAAAGAGGTGAAAAGTGTGAAAATTTTGGTAATTGACGGCATGGGCGGTGGCATTGGCAGGGCCATCATCGAAAAAATCAAGGCCGAGGTGAAGGGCGCGGAGGTAATGGCGGTGGGGACGAATGCCATCGCCACCACTGCCATGCTCAAGGCCGGGGCTGACCACGGCGCGACGGGGGAAAACGCCGTTATCTATAACGCCGCCAACACGGACTATATCATGGGGGTGCTGGGCATCGCCTTCGCCAACGCCATGCATGGCGAGATAAGCCCTAAAATGGCGGAGGCCCTATCCCAAAGCCGCGCCCACAAAATCCTAATCCCCACGGACAAGTGCAGTGTTACGGTTGCGGGGGTCGCCGCCGCTTCCATGCAGGAGTATATACACGACGCGGTGGGGAAGCTGGCAAGATTTTCTTGACAGGGGGCTGACTTTGGGGCTACACTGGTTTTAATGGCCGCATGAAGCGGCACGAGAATGCCACGAAGGTATTTGCAACGCGCAAGCCTTTTTTGTGGTGTTTTTTTGTTTGGGGGAGACGCGGTGCCGCGGATTAAACGAATGGTTATTTCCGCTATGCTGATTGCGGCGGGGGTTGTACTGCCTGTGATTTTTCACATTATCCCCGCCGGGCTGGGGGGGCGCGTGTTATTGCCCATGCATATCCCCGTGCTGGTTGCGGGGCTGGTGACGGGCCCTTTTTATGGGTTTTTCGTGGGGCTGGTGACGCCCTTGCTCAGCAGTATGACAACGGGGATGCCCGCCGCCGGGATAACGGTGTACCGGATGATGGTGGAGCTGAGTGTGTATGGCGCGGTTGCCGGGTTTGCCATAAGCGCGATACATACGAAGTGGAGGATGGCCGACATTTACATCAGCTTAATCATTGCCATGCTTTTGGGGCGTGTGGCGGCGGGTATTGCCCAAGCCGTCTTGCTTTTCGGCGGGGGAGGCTTCGCCATAGGCATTTGGATAACGGGCTATTTCATCACATCCCTGCCGGGGATTGTGCTACAGCTCATCCTGATTCCCGGCATTATTATCGCCCTGGAGCGCGGCAGGTTAATTATAGCCGAATAAAACGGGAACGGGCCGCCACAGCACAGTACAGCATCCGCCACGCTACGTCAGCCGTTCCTAGCGCACCCCCC
>WQSR01000060.1 GCA_009787785.1 Defluviitaleaceae bacterium | reverse complement strand
GCGCCCAGGCGGCTCCCACGGCCGGCCTATGGGTGGCTCACCCCGCCCGGGTGGTGCGCCCGGCGGTTTCAGAGCGGGTGGCCCNCCCCGCCCAGGCGGCCCGCCCCGTCCGGGTGGCGCGCCCGGCGGTTTCAGAACAGGTGGCCCACCGGCGCGAGGCGGCCCACCCAAGGCTCCCCTCAAAACCGAGCCCAGCAAGGACGACCGCAAGGCCCAATGGAGCCGGGATTCCCAAGCCCGTTCAGCCAAGAAGGACAGAAAAGATACCGACCGCAAGGAAAACCGCCTGGGCTTCGACCGCAAGGCACGCGGCGCGAAACCCATCAAAAAGGCGATGCCTACCTTCGTGGCACCGGTGATTACGCAAATTACCGTGGCACCGGAAATCACCGTCCGCGACCTGGCGGAAAAACTGCATAAATCCAACGCGGATATTATTAAAGTACTCATGCGCAAGGGCCTGATGGTGACGGCCAACCAGCTTATCGACTTCGACGCCGCCTCCCATGTAGCGGAAACCTTTGACGTGCTGGTGGAGGAATACGTGGAAGTGGACGTATTCGAGCAAGCCTTTTCCTCCACCCCCGACAACGAGGAGGACTTAATGCCCCGCCCGCCCGTAGTGGTGGTTATGGGTCATGTTGACCACGGCAAAACCTCTTTGCTGGACGTTATCCGCAACGCCAACGTACAGCGCGGCGAAGCGGGGGGCATCACCCAGCACATCGGGGCCTATTCCACGACGATTAACAGCAAAACCATCACATTTTTGGACACTCCCGGCCACGAAGCCTTTACCGCCATGCGTATGCGCGGGGCCCAGGTGACGGACATTGCCATTCTGGTGGTGGCGGCAGACGACGGCGTCATGCCCCAGACCATTGAGGCCATCAACCATGCCAAGGCCGCAGGGGTGGAAATCATCGTGGCCATCACCATGATGGATAAGCCCTCCGCCAACCCCGACCGGGTGAAGCAGCAGCTGACCGACCACGGCCTCCAGCCCGAGGACTGGGGCGGCCAGACCATTACCGTAGGTGTTTCCGCTTTGCAAAAAACGGGCATCGACACCCTGCTGGAAATGATTCTCCTCGTCTCTGAAATGAAGGAGCTGAAAGCCAATCCCCAAAAATCCGCGCGGGGCAGCATCATCGAGGCCAAGCTGGACAAGGGCCGAGGCCCTGTGGCTACGGTTCTGGTTCAGGAGGGTACCCTCAAGGTGGGCGACCCGGTGGTAGCCGGAGCCAGCCACGGCAAAATCCGCGCCATGGTGGACGGCCACGGCCGCACGGTAAAAGAAGCCGGGCCTTCCATGCCGGTGGAGATTATCGGCCTGGCCAACGTGCCCGAAACCGGGGACATCCTGTATACGGCAACCAACGAACGGCAAGCCCGCCAGCTTGCGGAATCCGTGGTGGCAAAAGGCCGCGAGAGCCTTATCAAGAGCACCCAGGGCAAGATTTCCCTGGATGATTTGTTCAACCAGATACAAGCCGGGCAGGTGAAGGACCTGAACGTGGTGGTCAAGGGCGATGTGCAAGGCTCCGTAGAAGCGTTGCGGGGCTCCCTGGAAAAACTGTCCAACGAAAACGTGCGGGTGCGTACGATTCATACGGGCGTGGGAGCGGTTTCAGAGTCTGACGTGATGCTGGCCTCCGCCTCCAACGCAATCATCATCGGCTTTAACGTGCGGCCCGACGCTTCCGCTAAATCCACCGCCGAAACCGAGAACGTGGACATCCGCCTGTACAGCGTGATTTACTCCGCCATCGACGATATCGAAGCCGCCATGAAGGGGATGCTGGACCCGGAATTTCGTGAGGTTGTGCTGGGTCACGCCGAGATTCGCCAGATTTTCAAGGCCAGCGGTATCGGTACCATTGGTGGCTGTATGGTGCTGGACGGCAAAATCACCCGCACGGCCAAGGTGCGCCTGGTGCGCGACGGCCGCGTGATTTACGACGGCACCCTGGAGACATTGAAGCGTTTCAAGGACGACACGCGGGAAGTGGCCGCCGGGTACGAATGCGGTATGCTGTTTAAGAATTACAACGATATCAAGGAAAACGACCGGGTGGAAGCCTATATCATGGAGGAAATCCCTCGATAGAGGTACAGATGAAAACACGACAAATCCGTATCAACGATGCCGTGGCGCGTACGGCGGCAAGCGTAATTCGCTCGGAGCTGGCTGACCCGCGTATCGGTACGGTGGTGAGCGTCATCCGCGCAGAAGTCACCGCCGACTTGAAATTCTGCAAAATTTGGGTGAGCATCCTGGGCGACGAGGCCAAGCAGGAGGAAACCATGGCCGCGCTGGGTAAGGCGTCCGGGTTTATCCGGCGGCGGGTGGCCGAAGAGGTGAATCTGCGCCATACGCCGGAGATTACCTTTGTTTACGATGATTCCATTGCCCATGGGATGCGAATGCGCAAATTAATCGACGAGGCCAACAAATGAGCCCCACAGACGCGATACGCGCTGTACTGCGCAACCACCAGCGGTTCGTCATCTCCGGGCATGTGAACCCGGACGGCGATGCCATCGGCTCCTGCATGGGGCTGGCCTTGGCCTTGGCGAAAATGGGCAAGGAGCCCATCGTTGTGCTGGAGGATTTCCCCAAGAAATTTCGTATAGTCCCCGGGGAGGATTTCATTTGGAAGAAGCCCCACGATGAGCTGACCGCCGAGGTTTTCGTGGCTCTGGACTGCGCTGATGTTAAGCGGCTGGGCACGGCGAAGGCGTTGTTCGACCGGATGCCCGTCACGGTTTGCGTTGACCACCATGGAACCAACGATGGCTTCGCCCAGTACAATTTGATTGACCCGGATGCCTCCTCCACCAGCGAAATGGTATATAACCTCTTCGCGCCCTTGGTGGATATCGACCCGGATATCGCCACCGCCATCTACGCGGGCATGGTGACGGACACCGGGGGCTTCCGCTATCAGGCCACCTGTGAAACCACGCTGAGCAACGCCATCCGCATGATTGAAACCGGCATCCCCTTCACGGAAATCTACAACGAGCTGATGCACCGCCACAGCTTCCTTTCCTCGAAGGCGTTGGGCGTGGTGATTGCCAACGCGAAGCAAGCCCTGAAGGGCCGGATTGTATATTCCAGCGTAACCCGCCAGGATTTGGCCGCGGTGGGCGCAACCCCCAATAATCTGGACAGAACCGCCGAGTACCTGATGTGTACCCGTGGCGCGGAAGTCGCCCTGTTTGTATATGAAAGAGAAACCGCTCCCGAGGTGAAAATCAGCTTGCGCTCCCATCATTTTCATGTGGGACGCTTTGCGGCGCGGTGGGGCGGCGGCGGGCATCAGCTGGCGGCGGGCTGTACCGTAGTGACCCCCCTTGAGGAAATTTTGCCCATTTTGCTGGAAGAATTGGAAAAGGAGCTGTGACGCCGGGCATTATTAATGTCTACAAAGAAAAGGGCTATACCTCCCATGACGTGGTAGCCATCCTCCGTAAGCTTGCGGGCGCAAAGGCCGGACATACCGGCACTTTGGACCCCAACGCGGAAGGTGTGCTGCCTATTTGTTTGGGCCAGGCCACCAAGCTGGCGGGGTTTTTCTCCGGGGCGGACAAAACCTATGTAGCTGAAGTGGTGCCGGGCGTGACCACCGACACCGGGGACATGACCGGAACGGTGCTGACACAGCAGAACGTGTGCGTTGGCGCGGATGCATTTGAGAAGGCCGTGGCGGGCTTCGTGGGGGAGCAGTTGCAGACGCCGCCCATGTATTCCGCTATAAAAATCGGCGGGAAAAAGCTCTACGAGCTGGCGCGCAAGGGCGAAACCGTGGAAAGGACACCACGGCGGGTGCTGATTGAAGAAATTCGGGTGCTTTCCCGGGGGGAAGGCAGTTTTTTTATTGAGGTGTCCTGCTCGAAGGGTACATACATCCGCAGTCTTTGCGCGGACATTGGGGAGGCGTTGGGTTGCGGCGCGGCCATGGGAGCCCTCACCCGCACCCGCAGTGGGTTATTTTTTTTGGAAAAAGCCACGAAAATTGCTGAACTGAAAGAAGCCGCCCAAGGAGGAGGACTGCGGGAATATCTTATCCCCGTAGACGCCGCCCTCCCCTACCCCCGCGCCGGGGTGCGGGAGGCGGGGCTTACCATGGCGTTGAACGGGAACCCCCTGCCCATGGAAATGGTAGCGTTCCCAGAAGGCACGGAAGCCGGGCAGGATAAATACTGGCTCTGCGCCCCTGACGAGCGGTTGATTGGCCTATTCGCAACCACACCCGCCGGAGACCGCCTCCGCGCCGAGGTCATGCTATGAAAATCCTCACCGGACGGACATTGCCCGAGCCCTGCGTGCTGGCGGTGGGTAAATTCGAGAGCATCCACCGGGGGCACCGGGCGTTGATACAAAACGGGGCACGCTTGGCAAGGGAAAAAGGAATTGCCTCGGCGGTGGTGGCCTTTACGCCCCATCCCTACCGGGTGCTGGGCATGGGCCATGAGGCGTACAAGCCCCTGTTCACCCGGTACGAACGCGCTTTTTTGCTTGGGGGGCTGGAGGTGGATTATCTGCTGGAATACCCCTTCGACGACACCCTAATTTCCCTTCCCCCCGAAGCCTTCGGCCAAATCATCTTCGAACAGCTCCGCGCCGAAACCGTACTCGTCGGGGAGGGCTACCGCTTCGGCCACAACCGGGAGGGGACGGTTCACACCCTGCGGGAGCTGGCGGCGCAATACGGGCGGAGGGTAGAAATCGCCCAAAAACGCGAAAACATCAGCACATCGAAAATCCGCGCCCTATTAAACAGCCCCGCACCCCAACTGGATGAGGCCGCCGCCTTTCTCGGTTTCCCCTTCTTCGCCCTGGATGAAACCGCTCCCGGCCGCCGTTTGGGCCATAGCTTGGGCTTCCCCACCCTCAACCTCTATCCCCCGCCGGAGAAATTTCTGCCGCGCTTTGGCGTGTACACCACCCGCACCACTATAAACGGCCAATCCTTCCCCGGCGTCACCAACATCGGTCTGCGCCCCACCGTACACGGCAATGAAACCGCTCCCACCATCGAAACCCACCTCTTCGGCTTCAACGAGGACGCCTACGGGCGGGAAATCCACGTGGCCTTCCTGCATTTTATGAGGGACGAAAAAAAATTCCCCAGCCTGGACGCCTTGCGGGCGCAGATTGGGGAGGATGTGCGAAAGGTGGGGCTGTATTTTGAACGAAAATCTGCGGAGGGATTTTAAAGAACGGCCCATAATCACCGCCTTCGCTTCGGTGGCGGTGCTGTGGGTGCTGTACACCGTCATCGCCTTCATCGTCTTTAGATTTTTTTCCGACCCTTCCGAAATGACCCTCCGCTATACCCGCGGGCTTTTGCGCGTTATATTTTCCGTTGCTTCCGTGTGGTTATTGGGCTACGCCGTGGGGGGCAATGGTTGGCGGTACGCCTTCACAACACGGGGATTGGGAGCAGGTCTATTCGCACATCTGTTCTTTTTTGCACATGCGATACGGTTCATCCCCGCGCTTTTTGTTGCGACAGAAATCAACACCGCCTTCTTCACCAGGATTCCCGCAATTATTCTCTTTGACATTGGGACAGGTATATTTGAAGAAATCACCTTCCGGGGCTTGCTGATGACCGCTATGCTTATTCGCTTCGGCGCGACGGCCAAGGGACGGCTGGCCTGCGTGCTTCTCAACGGCGCGATATTTGGATTGGGGCATCTCATCGGCGGCGACTGGTTGGCAGTTTTGGTAACAGGCATTCTGGGGATGGGATTCGCCGCCGCCTATGTCTACTCGAAAAATCTCCTGGCCTGTATGCTCGCCCACATGGCGTATAATTTTGCGATTCAACTAACAAACGGGTTCATCGTTGACATCGGCAACACAACCGCTCTTTTACTATTGCAAATTTCCTCCATCGTTGTTAGGGGATTGGTTCTCCCCTTCGCCATATATTTGACGATAAAAGCAAAACCCTTTGAAATATATAAAGCACTTTATAAAGGGTGGAAATAACGTCACTAATGATTACAATCATTAAATTCAACTTTTCAAATCGGAAAACCATTTATTAAAATCTTCTGCCGTACTATCCACAAATTTTTCAACAAGAGATGGGGGGAAGACCGATGGTGAATCAAGTTTATTTTCTATTAACCATTGACGATGTTCCTGAATCGCTAATTTTACATCATCTTTAGTTATGAAATCAGTTTTACTAAAACCGCTATAATCCCAATCTTCCATTTCTTTATAAAGATTGTAAGCCCATGTGGTATTATGATAAGCATACGAATCTGCTTGTCTATTGTATTCCATATATTTCGCCCAAAACTCTTTGCCTTCTTGCCATGGAAAGCTTGTGTTTTCATTCCAAAAAGTATGAAATTTTTTATCTGCAAACAAATGCAGAACCATGCCTTTCAAATAATCATTATTTGCTTTTAAAGCAAATTTTCTTAAAGCATCTTCCCAATCGGGAGCATCATATAGATGTACTTTATTTTTTATCTCACTTGTTATAATGGCATCGGGCGCAATGTTTCCTACGTAAAAATCAATGCCTGCTTTAGGCTTAACCTTTTTTGCGATAAGCATATGAATCGTTGGAACTGCCATAATCTGACCTCCTATAAAAAATATAAATTTGCGCACGTACCACACTCGAGTGGTACGTGCGCTCTTTGTTTTTATTATCCAGCTAGTAAATCCATTTTATCAAAATATTGGTGCTGTGGGGTTAAATTCTCGAACTGCGTTATTTGCACCCTTCACAGCTTAAATCTTAATACTAGAGCGTGTTCCCACTACACCAGCTCCGCCTTCACTTCCTCCAGCCGCGCCGCCAGCTCCTCCGGCATTTCTCTCCCCTCCCGCAGGTAGGGCAGGGCTTCTTTTATGGTCATGCTCTTCTCCCCGGTCAGCTTATTCCGCGTGGCGAAATAGAAGGCAATCCCTAGTAGCAGTACCGCAGATACGATAATCAGCCCCCGAAAGCCCATAATCGCGCTGGCGGGCTGGCCGTAGGTACCCAAAGCGGGGTCAAAGCCCGTCCATTGCATGACCCAGCCCACGATGGCCACCCCCACCGCCGAGGACAACTGCCGCGCAAAGGTCATGATGCCCGAGAAGGAGCCGGTGATGCGGGTGCCAAATTTCACCTCTCCCGCGTCCACGGTATCGGGGAACATGAGCCAGGGCATCATCACGCAACCGCACACGCCAAGGCCCGTAAACACGGCGAATACATAGATGAGCACCGGTGGCCACGCCGCGCTGTACAGGCTAAGCAGAAAAGCCCCCACCAGCCATATGGGAATGGAAAGCTTGAAGATGAGGGGCTTCGAGATTTTTTTCGTAAGGGAAAAAATAACGGGAATCATGCACAGCTGGGCGATAACCAAGGCACCCAGCACAAAGCTGGCTTCCCCGGGACGATGGGCCACATAGCGCATAAAATGCTGGAACAGCGTGGTGACGATATCCAGCGTGAGGAAGGCAAACAGGTACATCAGGAGCATTTGCTTAAAGCATTTTACCCTTAGCGGCTTGATGAAAACGCTGATTTTAAACGCCGATTTCACTGCGGGCATGGGCACCCGCTCCCGGGAGAAAACCGCCACCAGCACCGTCACCGTGCCGAAAATCACCCCGAAAGTTAGAGCCATGGCCAGATAGGCGTTCTCGATGCCCATACGCGGGGCCAGGGCGTCGCGCATGATAAGGGGCAAGGTGGCGCACACCAAGGTGGAAAACTGCGAAATGGTGAGCCGTAAAGTGTTGGCGGCGTTCAGCTCCCGGTAATCGTTGCTGATTTCCCCGGAAAGGGCGGCATAATTCAGCCCGATATAGGACGAAACCGTGGAATAAAACAGCCACGACGCAGTGACGAAGAAAATCCGCGCCCACATCTCCCAGCCCTGTATGGGCAAAAAAAGCAACCCCAGCGCGGCAACCACTACGAAGCCACCCACGAAAATCCCCGGCCTTCTGCGCCCCCAGCGGCTGCGGGTATTGTCCGAAAGCACGCCCATCATCGGGTCGGTGATGGCCTCCCACACCCGCACCACCAAAGCAATCATCCCCGCCATGCCCGGCGGGATGCGCATGACCTCCGTGAGGAAGTAAAAATACACCACCGTCATGAAAATCCCCGCGCCGCCGCCGAAAAAATCCCCCAGCCCGAAGAAAAACCGCTCCCGGGCACCCAATTTGTCCGACAACTTTTCCACCGTTTTCATAGTATCACATCCGCTTTCTCCATAATTTCATAGGCCCTTATGTACGCCTCTTCCATGGGAATCCACCTGTCGAAAAACCCTCCGGCGGCCTCAGCCCCGTTGCGCCGCACCACGCGCTTGCGTTGCACCTCGGGGCCAATGTCCATGAAAATCCGGGTATCCATGTATGCTCCCAAAACGGGATGATGGGCATACGCGCCCTCCACCACACGCAAACTCGACGGCGCGACCACCCTGACCCCATCAAAATCCATCCGCCCACAGTCAAATATCCGATAGGAAAATCCCGCACCGCCACGCAGAAAGGGTAACACCTCCAGCACGAACCGCTCGTGGTGAAAATTCCCGCCGGGCAAGGCCAAGCGCGCCGGCGTCCGCATTTCCACCGGCAGGAAAAAATCGTCCATATGTACTACCCCTGCCCCAAGCCGTTCAGCCATATCCCGGGCCAAAGTCGATTTCCCCGCACAGCACCGCCCGTCTATGGCAATAACGCGGACGCCTTGGGGCTTCGCCTGATTATTTTTCATCCCATCTTCCTCTTCCCAGTCCTCGCCCAACAAAATATAGCATTCAAGATATTCCGTCAATCATAGCACTACACCAATTTACTTTTTTTGCATCCGGGACATGCTAGGCTGTGCTCCAGCAAATCGCAAATATGTCGATTCTTGTCAACAAAAAGGGGTTGTGTTATTTTATGTACAGAAAAAAGCAGGGGGTATCGCCCGTGAAATTCGCCAATAAAATATCGGAAATCATGAATGCCTTTAACCATCACCCGCTAAGAGACGATGAACTGGACGAATTTTATTATGACGGAACCATGGAATACCGCTTCGGCGATAAGTATACCTCACATATTGACGACATTTTTGAATCCTGTCAGCGGCCCACCGACCAGAACATCTTTCTGTTGTTGGGGCACAAGGGCTGTGGAAAAAGCACCGAACTCAACAATATGGCGAGAAATCTTAGAAATGAAGGCTATCCCGTTCACACCGTGCAATGCGGAGTGGATTTGGACTTGGTAAATCCTTTGTATACCGACTTATTGATTATGCTGGGGGAGGCATTAATATGCATCGCAGAGAAAGTAGAATACAATTTAACAAAGGAACTGGCTGAAAAAATCGTTTCCTTTTGGAGTGTAACTATTACCGAAGAAACTACAGTAACCGATATACAGCAAATGCTTATTGAAGCTGGTGTGGAAGTGGGAACCCCTGCCTTCCTGTCCTCCATGATTAAATTCTTTGCGAAAATAAAGGCGGAAATTAAACACAGCAAGGAAAAGCAAACTATATATAAGCAAACAATAAACCGCCGCTCCAGCGACTGGCTATCCATGATAAAGCAAGCCGCCGACGAAATTACAATGCATTTAAATGGAAAGCAACCCATCATTATTTTTGAGGACTTGGATAAATTAAACCTCAAGGATGCCTGGGAAATATTCAGCAACTATGCGGCAACGCTGACCGGGGTCTCCTTTCCCATTGTCTACACCTTCCCCATCGCCCTGTATTATGACCCGCGTTTTGCGGCTTTGGACAGCTTCTACGTCACCAAAACCTTGCCCATGATACGCCTTACTACCATGAAGGGCGAGCCATGCCCGAAAGGCATTGATTCAATAATAGAAATTATTGAAAAACGTGCTACTCGTTCATTGTTTGACGATAAAGCGTTACATGCGCTTATCAACAAAACCGGAGGGTCGTTGCGGGATTTATTTTTTACGATTAATACGGCTTCCAAGATAGCGGAGCGCAGAGGCTCCGAAACAATAACGGAATCCGATGCGGGCGTAGCCCTAAACGAGTTGAAGGGAAATCTTACACGCCGCATAGAGCGAAAGCACTACGATTTTTTAGCGGATATATACAACGGCAACCGCCAAAAAATCGAAGACAAGGAAATGCTACTGGAAATGCTACAAGCCACCACCGTACTGGAATATAAAAATGGCGACCGCTGGCAAAATGTACATCCACTGATAGCGGATTTCTTAGTTGAGCAAGGATTGGATAAAATATGCAACACATCGCCGAAAAACGAAGCCTAGACAATATCACAAACCACTCGGAGGAAGGTTTCTATTTCGTCATCGCTTCCGAGGGTACGCAAAGAGAAATCGCTTCCGATTATGCCGATACCGGCATATCCGTGTATGACTACAAAAAGGAACCCGGTTCCTTTTCCTTTAACGTGTTTGAGCAATGGGTCAATCAACACCCGGAGGCCAACACGTTTTTTTTGGTTAATTTTCATTTGGCCATACAGGAAATAAAAGATGCGGTAGCGTTAAACTTTAGCCGGGACATGCTGGCAAGATTGAAAAAAAACCTTATCTTTTTCGTTACACAAAGGGTAGACGACCTGTTGGTGAAAAATGCCTATGATTTTTATTCCTATATTAAACTGCGCATCCTTTTCGCCGGGGAGAAAGCCCCTATAAATCTATTGCCAAAACCAACCCATTGGCAACCGGATGAAACGAAAATAACTACCCCGCTGGATGCGATTGATTTTGCAAAACCTGAAAACCTATTGTTGTCGGAAGCCATCATGTATATGAACAAAGCAAAGCAACTGTGTGACGAATTTTCATATGACGAAGCCTTACTGTATTGCGAGAAAGCAGTAGAAATAAGGGAAAAAATACTGGGCAAAACGCACCGGGATACGGCGAATGTATACAACGCATTGGCGGATATATATTATTTTATTAATAAACATACAGAAGCGATGGACTTATATACAAAATCCTTGCATATTAACGAAAAAATACTAGGAAAAAACCATCCATTCATTGCTGAAAATTACAGAAATATCGCTAGCGTCCATAAAGAACAGGGCAAAAATGCCACTGCCCTCACGCTATACCAAGATGCATTAAAAATAATTAATGATATTTCTGGTGAACGAAATAGTGAATACATTTATACATGCGTTGCCATAGCAAACACACTTATTTTTCAACGCAATTATGAAAAAGCCTATACATGGTTGTCAAAAATATTACCCCTAAGTGAAAGCATACTGGGAACAAACCACCAACTAACCGCGGTAATATATACAAATATTGCCCACGTTTATAAGAATCAAAATAAATATAACGAAGCATTAACCTTCTATTATAAAGCACTGTATATTAACGAAAATAATTTTGACCCTGAGCATCCCGGTGTTGCCAGGCATTATATGTATATTGCTAGTGTTTACCGCTTGCAGGGACACTACGAAAAGGCTTTGGAACAGCTCGACAAGGCATCAAAAATATATGACCATCATAATATATATACCGCAAATAGAGCTTATTTAAACAATGCCATTGCCCTTGTCCATGATGACCAAGGCGATTATGCTACGGCTATAGATTGGTACAATAAATCATTAGAAATAAATGAAGCTATTCATGGCATCCATCACCCAGAAACGGCTATGTCATATTATAATATTGGCGGTTCATACTTTAAACAGGAATTATATGATAAGTCTATTGAATTTTTTATGAAAGCATTGCCCATTTTTGAAGATGTATATGGTGACAAGCATAATCTCACTATTAATTTATACAAGGCTTTAACCATCGCCTATACACACTTGGGCGACGAGGAAAAAGCCGCCGAATATCGTAACAAGGTAAAGACAGCGGAAGATATAACTTCAAACACATAAAATACAAGGAGCTTTTATTGCGAATACTGAAATAATTGCAAAGAATCATAATATCAAAACCCCGCAAGGCCAAAAATGATTGGACTTGCGGGGTTTTCATACTGTACGAGAAAGGATTTGAACCCTCGGCCTTCTGAACCAACAAAGGCATTTTATCACAGTTTCTTTTTTGTGTAAACCCAGTGTTTATGCGGGTTTTGCCGTTTTTGTTTTTATCGTTTTACCCCTCTATCGTTTACTAGTGTGTTAAAAATGTGTTAATTTTTCTGCCCAAAATATGTTGATAATTTCTCTATTCCGCGCCGTTTTTCTGCATCGTCAACATGTGTGTATATCCGCGCTGTAATCCCTATGTCGCTATGTCCCATTAATATGGATGCTGTTTTCAAGGGCACTCCCTGTTTCGCTAATATCGTGCAAAATGTATGACGTAGTGAATGTACTGTTACGCGCTCTATACCCAACTTGGTACACAGTTTGTTAAACATTCTCAACAGACTGCGTGAATCCCTGTAGGTACATACGCATGACGAAAATAATATGCTATCTTTGGTAAAGGGTATTCCCATGCGGTTATGTTTTTCTTCCTCATGTTGCATGTATGTTTGTATATATTGCGTTATCGCACCCAGCATAGGTACGGTTCGTACACCGTTTATTGTCTTTGTCGAACTTATCACAGGTTTATACACTTTGTCTACTGTCAGGTACTTCACTGATTTATTAACGTGTATTGTTTCATTATCCATATCTATGTCTTTTTTCGTCAAAGCAAGTATTTCTCCCTCACGTAACCCGCTAAAAATGGCAAACACATATACAAGATTGCTTATATTTTCCTCTACCGCTTTCAGCAGTTTATTTATATCATCATCAGATATCGCTTTGTTTACCGTTGACTTATAATCCACTTTCGGTAATTCCACCGCCAACAAGGGATTTTTGATTACAATATCCGCTTTCACACAGTAAATAAAAAATTGCATTAACAATTTATGAATTGCACGTATTGTCTTGGGTGTATTGCTTTCGAGAAGCGTATTGTATAATGCTTGGATGTTTGCCGCTCTTATATCTGTCAATCTCATATGGGATATCCCACAGCTGGCTATGCGTCGTCTGTAGTCAATCTCATAGCGTGTATAAGTGGACAATGATATGGACGGCTTTAATACTTCTGTAAACCATGTTTTAAATGCCACGCCAAACAGTGCCTTGTCATAATTGACTGCAAGTCCTTTGTTTATATTTTCCATGTACTCATCCCGCTTGGCCTCGGCCTCTTTCTTGCTTTCGCCATAGAACTGTTTACGGATGGGTATGCCATCAGAATCCTTGCCGACCGTGGCGGTCACTCGGAAATAATTTGTTCCATTGATGGTAGTGTTAGTTTTCCTTGCCATTTTTATCGCTCCCTTTTTTATTTTGGTATCGAGGTGGTAACGAGTTACAGTTACCAATTTTAACCGCTAATTTACTGGGCTGGTAGGCTCTTGGTAACGGGTAACGAAGTGGGGGGTAATACTAACCCCCACTTCGAGGGTACTCTTTCCGGGGTAGGAAGGCGGCCACGTTGCCCAAGGGCTTCCCCGTGGCCG
>WQSR01000059.1 GCA_009787785.1 Defluviitaleaceae bacterium | reverse complement strand
AATTTCGTGGATTTGTACGCTTTTTTACAAACTGCTTTGGGAATGGTTTTGGCCTTCCTTGGCGGCCGGCGGTCAATGAAACGTAACGAAAAGAGCCGCCCACCCAGCAAGGAACGCGGCTCTAAGCAAAATAAAACTTAAGTCGTGAAGCCACGCCGGAAGCGACTGTTCTTCACTACAGGTCACGGTTTTTGCCGTGGCCTGTTTTTATTATATCCAAACGGGTGAAAAAAGCAACCTGCAATTTTCAAGCCACATCACGTGAAAACTTTGACATTTACCCATAAAAAACGGATAATCAGCCCAATCAAATATGAGAGGGTTGATTTTATGGCGAAAATGAAGACTAATGGTGAGCGGTTGCCCGTGGTTTCGGTGAGTGGCAAGGTGTGGCATCCCAAGATGGGCCAAGCCGGGCGCACCACTATTGAGGGGAATGTGGTATGGGTTCCGGGTACGGGCGGGATTACATATAACGCCAAAATTGGGGATTGCTGTGTGGGCTGGGCGGCGGACCACCTGGAGCCAGGGGTGAGCATTCGCCACAAGGACAATGACCATAATAATGCCTTGCAGATACTGGCTTGCATCGGCAATGAGGCCATTGTTACCAGCGGCGAGGCCAAGGGCGCGAAGGGCTTCGTCACGGGCAAGCACGGCGGCTGTGACCATGTAATGGTATATTTTCCTATGGAAACGCTGGAGAATTTGAACATCGAGGACAGCATTTTGGTGAAGGCTACGGGGCAGGGCATGGAACTGCTGGACTATCCTGATATTACGTTGCGCAGTATGTCCCCCGCGCTGTTGGCGAAAATGAAGATAACCGCCAGGAAGGGCAAGCTGAAGGTGAGTGTGGCGAAAATGGCCCCCGCCAGCATCATGGGCTCGGGCATAGGCGTGGCCAACACCGCCGGGGGCGACTATGATATCACCCTGTTTGACGATGAAATTAAGGGGGCGTATGGCCTGGGGGATTTGCGCTTTGGCGATATCGTGGCCATCGAAAACGCGGACACCCGGTATGGGCGTTCCTACCGCACGGGGGCGTGTACCATCGGCGTGGTGGTGCATGGGGATTGCGTGATTTCCGGCCACGGGCCGGGGGTGGCCACCCTCATGACCTCGCGCTTGCCGCTGATTGAGCCCGTGATAGACCCCAAGGCGAACTTGGCGGATTATTTCTTGTAAGCCGCCCAGGGCCTATACGTTAAATAGAAAGGGCGGGATACCATGGAAACACCCTGCATCGTAATCAATGAAGCCACCGTGCGCCGTAACATCCAGCGGATGGTGGCGGGTCTGCGTGCCCACGGCATCGCCCATCGCCCCCATTTTAAGACCCACAAGAGCGTACGCCTGGCGAAAATGCAGCTGGAAATGGGCGCGGCGGGCATCACCTGCGCCAGCCTGGGGGAAGGGGAAACCCTGGCTGACGGCGGCGTTACGGATATCTTCCTGGCCTACCCCATCATCGGGGCGCGCAAGCTTGCCCGGCTGGTGGAATTGTCCCGCCGCACGGCGTTGTGTACGGTGGTCAACAGCATCGAAGGCGCGGAGGGGCTCAACGCCGCCTTTGCCGCCGCCGGCACCCGGATAAAAGTCCTGATAGAACTTGACGGCGGCATGGGGCGCAGTGGCATTACGTTGGACAATATCAATGCCTTTGCCCAGGCCATCACTGCACTGCCGGGGCTGGAGCTCATCGGGGTGATGACCTATCGCGGCAACATATATCAAAACCGGGGCGAATCGGAATACGTGGCCGAAACGCGAAAGGAAGCCGCCGACCTTTTGAAGGCACAGCGGCAGTTACAGGAAATCGGGATACAAGTGGATGTGATTTCCAGCGGTTCCTCTTTTTCCAGCAAATTCCCACAGCATTTACAGGGCCTCACCGAAGCCCGGGCAGGGACGTACATTTACAACGATGTTTCCCAGCTTTCCACGGGCATGATACAGGTGGAGGACTGCGCCTTGACGGTTCTGGCCACGGTGGTGACCTGCCCGGACAAAAACCACGCCGTCATCGACGCGGGCTCAAAGACCCTCTCATCTGACCTGGCGAAGCACGGCCCCGGCTACGGCTATATTTTGGAGCACCCCAACGCCACCATAGAAAAGCTCTCCGAGGAGCACGGCTATCTGCGCCTACCCGACGGCACCCAGCTGAACGTGGGCGACACCCTGCACATCATCCCCAACCACGTGTGCGCCGTGGTGAATCTGGCGGATACCTACTGGGCCTTTGACGGGCAAGCCCATACCGAGCACCCCGTAGACGCCCGGGGGAAGAGCCGGTAGGGAGGATTTTGCCATGACAGATAAGCCATTGAGCGAAATATTGCAAGAAACCCCGGTGATTTGCGCGGTAAAATCCTTCAAGGAGCTGGAGGCAAGCCTCCACTGCGACAGCCATATTATCTTCATTTTGTTCGGCGATGTGCTGTCCGTTTCCGATATTGTGGCAAAAATAAAGGCCGCCGATAAGCTGGCCTTCATACACATGGATTTAATCGAAGGGCTCTCCCCTAAGGAGGTATCCGTTGACTTCCTTGCCCAAAACACGGAAGCGGACGGCATCATATCTACAAAAATCGGCATTGTAAAACGCGCAAAAAAATTAAATCTCTTCACCATCTACCGGTGCTTTGTGCTGGATTCCCTCTCCCTCAAAAATATCAAAAAGCAAATCCCCTTCGAAAACGCGGACGCCCTTGAAATTCTCCCCGGTGCCATGCCAAAAACAATCAAAACCATCGTGGGCCTTACAGACAAGCCCGTAATCGCCAGCGGCCTCATCCTGGACAAAGAAGACGTAATGTGCGCAATCAAAGCAGGTGCCACGTCGGTCTCCTCCACCAACCCCGGCGTATGGCGGGTGTAAGTCCGCGCGCCCTGCGTTTACAATTGCTTTAAAAAGGTGTATATTTCTATAGTGCGGGTGGATGTGGATAAAGTACATATTATGTATGCTTGAAGGGATGGGTTTTATGAAGGATGTATTGAAGGCGATTTATGAGCGCAATTCCTGCCGTGATTTCTCCGGTGTGCCCTTGACGGAGGGGCAGGTAAACGAATTGGTGAAGAGCGCGCTGGCCGCGCCCAGTGCCGTCAACGCCATGCCCTGGCACATCATCGCCGTCACGGATAAAGGTATGCTGGACGAAATGGATGCCTACGCCTTCTCCATATTGGAGGAAAAAAGCCCCGATTTCCATAAGCGCATGAAGGAGCGGGGGGGCAGGATTTTTTACAACGCGCCCTGCTTAATACTGATTGCCAAGAACGATTCCGACTGGGCGACGCTGGATTGTGGCATTGTGAGCCAGAATGTGGCCTTGGCCGCCCATTCTCTGGGGCTGGGCAATGTGATTTGCGGCATGGCCCGCATGGCCTTCGAGGGGCCCAGGGGCGAGGAATGGACGCGCCGGCTACAACTGCCGGAAGGGTATACCTTCGGCATGTCGGTGTGCGTGGGCGCGGCCAACCAGGGCAAGGAGCCCCACGCCTTGGATTGGAACAAAGTAACCTATATTAAATGAGGGAATAACCATGGGTGATGTATTCAAAGAGCAAATTATCAAACGAAAGCCCACCGCCAAGGACGCGATTTTCCGCTTCCTGCTGATTACCGCCGCCGCGCTGATTTTCATTCTGGCGTTGTTCTTCGTCCAGGGCTTCGGGCCCATCATTGGCTTCGCCGCGGGCTTCGGCGCGTGGTTCGCCATGTCCTACCTCAATGTGGAATATGAATATATCTTCACCAACGGGGATTTGGACATTGATATCATCTACAACCGGGCGCGGCGCAAGCGGCTCTTTTCCGGCCATGTGAACAACTTTGAAGTAATGTGCCACGTGGAGGACAAGGTGCACATAGGGGAACTTTCCGGTGCCCAGGAAACCCGGGATTTTTCCAGCGGCGAGGTAAACGAGAACACCTACGCCTTTCTCACCACCCACAATTCCAAGCGGATAAAAGTAATTATCGAGCCCAATGAAAAAATGCTAAAGGCCATCGGGACGATACTGACCCGGCGGAAGCTGCACATCAAACAATAGCAACGGGTAGCCAGACGTTGCCCGTTGGAAATGAGAGGAGCATGGCCATGGTTCACGCGCCCCTGCAAGTAGGACTGGCCTTTGACGACGTGCTGATTGCACCGGAATTTTCCGATGTACAGCCTGCCCATGTGGATGTATCCGTCCGGCTTACGCCTAAGATTGCCCTGCGCATTCCCTTGCTTTCGTCGGGGATGGACACGGTGACGGGAGCCAGCATGGCTATCGCCATCGCCCGTTGTGGCGGGCTGGGGGTGATTCACCGCCACATGTCCATCGAGGACCAGGCCAGCGAGGTGGACCGGGTCAAGCGCAGTGAGCATGGCGTCATCACCGACCCCTTCGCCCTGTCCCCCAACCACTATGTATATGAAGCGGAAAAACTAATGAACAAGTTCCAGATTTCCGGGGTGCCCATCACCGAGCACGACAAGCTGGTGGGCATTATCACCAACCGGGATTTGCGCTTCGAAACGGATTATGGCAAGAAAATTTACGAAGTCATGACCAAGGACAACCTTATCACAGCCTCTGTGGGCACCACCATGGAGGCGGCTAAGGATATTTTGTTGCGCAGTAAGGTGGAAAAACTGCCCATCGTGGACGAGAATTATCACCTGAAGGGGCTAATTACCGTAAAGGACATTAACAAATCCATCAAATATCCCATGTCCGCCAAGGACGAAAACGGGCGTCTTTTGGTGGGCGCGGCGGTGGGCATCAAGGACGACTATATGGACCGGGTGCAAGCCCTGGCCAAGCGCAAGGTAGACGTAATTGTGCTGGAGGTGCTCCACGGCCAGGCGAAAAACGTCCTCGCCGCCATCCGAAATATCAAGGCCGATTTCCCCAACATCGCCCTGGCCGCCGGGAATGTAGCCACCGCCGCCGCCGCCAAAGCCCTCATCGACGCCGGCGCGGACATTATAAAGGTAGGGATTGGCCCCTCCTCCGTCTCCACCAAGCGGGTGGTGGCCGGGGTGGGCGTCCCGCAAATCAGCGCGATTCTGGATTGTGTTTCCGTGGCGCGCCCGGCGGGGGTACCCGTCATCGCCGACGGTGGCGTGCGTTATTCGGGGGATATCACAAAGGCTTTGGCCGCAGGCGCGGACGCTTGCATGATGGGTAATCTCTTGGCCGGATGCGAAGAAAGCCCCGGCACCACGGAGCTTTTCCAAGGGAGAAAATATAAAACCTACCGGGGGATGGAATCCTCTGCCGACTACGACGAGCCCGACCCCGCCGAAGCCGGCTACCCCAACCCCGCGGGCTTTTCCATTTCCAAGGGAGTGGAGGGGCGCATTACCTACAAGGGCCCCGTGTCCGACGTTTTGCAACAGCTATTGGGCGGGCTCACCGTGGGCATGAGCTATGCCGGGTGCCGCACCATCGGCGAAATGCACGAAAAGGCACAGCTCATCCGCGTAACCTTGGCCGGACTGCGGGAAAGCCACCCCCACGATATACAAATTACTCGGGAATCGCCGAATTACAGCGTGCTGACGTGAGCTAAGCCGTATAAAACAATACTCGCCGCCACGCCCACGTTCAGGGATTCGCATTTATCGTCCATTTGGATAGTTACCTTTGTGTCGCACAGCTTTAATAGCGCGTCATCCACGCCGTCGCCTTCGCCGCCGATGAGGATGGCGCGTTTTTTTGCGGATTTTACGGTGTGCAGGGGGGTGCCCTCGCGCACGTCTGTGCCGATGATTTGGAAGCCTTCTTTTTTAATGGCCGCGATGAAATCCGGCAGGGGCCGCTTGAGTATGTTTATGTGAAAGAGCATCCCCTGGGAGGCTTGGATGACTTTGGCATTGTACACGTCCACGCTGTTGCCAAGCACCATAGTATCCACGCCAAAGGCCACCGCGCTTCGGATAATAGTGCCCAGGTTGCCGGGGTGGTGCACTTGGTCGATGAGCAGGATTTGGGTTCCGGGAGCGGTTTCATCCCGTTGACGGCAGATGCCCAGCAGCTTGGTGGGGGTGGCCATGGCGGAGAGCTTTTCCATCACGTCATAGGTAACTTGGTAGGTGGGCACGGGGAAGGGAGCGGCTTTCTCCGTGGTGATGAGCTCCGTCAGGCAATGGGCCTTGTACGCCTCGGAAAGCAGGTGATAGCCCTCGGCGATGAAAAGCCTTTGCTTCTCCCGGTGGGCTTTGTTTTTCAGCTTGCTCCATTGCAAAACGCGGAAATTGCCGGTGGAATTGATTACAGCCACGCCATCACCCCCAGCAACGCGAAATGTGCCGGATAAAACCAGTAGAAGGCCATTTTCATCTCATATCCCCGCTTTCCGTTGTAAAAATACAAAATGGGCAACGCCGCCACCGACCCGAAGAAAAACCACGCATGGGGCCAATACAGCACATACATGGCCGCAAGGATGATGGCCAGCTTGGCGATAGGCTCCTTGGCCATAAACAGGGCGAAGACCACCGCCACCCCCACCATGCCAAAGTCCACCCGCAGGACGTCGCCCAGGTAAATAAGGGGTATGGCGGGCAGAAGGGGGAGTATTTTGTTGGCAGAAAGAGTGGCGATTTTTTTGTATGCGGCACAACAAGCCACCCCCAGAAACAGGGTGAAGAAGATATTCGTGTGGTACAGGGGAAAAAGGGGCAGACCCAGCACCCAGGTAAAGGGCGCGTGGGAGATGATAGCGAATATACCCAGGTTGCGCAGGTATTTGTTCATATTCCGGGTGTGGGTGCACCCCTCCGCCACCAGGTACGCAAACAAAGGGAAGGCCAGCCGCCCGATGACCCGGGTGAAGGTGGGCAATTCGAAGGCAAAGCCCACATGGTCCACCGCCATGGACAGCACGGCGATGAGCTTGATGATAAATCCCGTCATGGGTGTATTATAGCAGAATTTTCCCAGCCAGGTTCAGGGTTTGCTCCATTGTGCGACTTTCGCCGTGGTGCTGGTGGATAAATTCCTCCTCGAAGCGTTGGCCAAAGGCCAGCATTTTTTTGTCCGTTTCGGACAAATCCTCCTCCCCCACAATGGAAAGGATGGCCCGGGCGTCCCCCACCTGGGCGTAGGAGGAGAAGAGTGCCTTCGCCAGCGCGGGATGGTCGGCGCGGGTTTTGCCGGGGCCGATGCCGTCCTTCATCAGGCGCGAAAGGGAGGGCAACACGCCGATGGGGGGATAAATCCCCCGCTGGTGCAAGGCCCGGTCCAGGACGATTTGCCCCTCGGTGATATAGCCGGACAGGTCGGCCACGGGATGGGTGATGTCGTCCCCCGGCATGGTGAGGATGGGGATTTGCGTGAGGGAGCCGCGCTTGCCCTTGAGGATGCCCGCCTGCTCGTACAGGCTGGCCAGGTCGGAGTAGAGATAGCCGGGATAGCCCTTGCGGCTGGGGATTTCGCCCCGGGCCGAAGAGATTTCCCGCAGGGCTTCGGCGTAGGCGGTCATGTCGGTGAGGATGACCAGTACGTCCATTTCGCAGTCGAAGGCGAGGTACCGCGCCGCCGTGAGGGCACAGCGGGGGGTGATTATGCGTTCCGTGGCGGGGTCGCTGGCCAGGTTGAGAAACAACACCGAACGGGCCAGGGCACCGCTTTCCTCGAAGGCGCGGCGAAAGAAGCGCGCTGTATCGTGCTTCACCCCCATGGCGGCGAAGACCACCACAGAATCCTCGGTTTGCACGTTTTCGGCTATCTGGGCGGCCAGCCTGTCGTGGGGGAGGCCGTCGCCGGAGAAAATCGGGAGTTTCTGCCCCCGGATGAGGGTGGCCAGGCCGTCTATGGCAGACAATCCCGTGGAGATATAACTGCGGGGGTAGTCCCGGTGGATGGGGTTGATGGCGGTGCCGTTGATACTGCGTCTTGTGCGGGCGGGAACGGTACCAAGGTTGTCCGTGGGCCGCCCCATGCCGTCAAAGGTGCGCCCCAAAATATCCGGGGAGAGGGGTATGGTCATGGGGCGTCCCGTAAAGCGGGTGACGGTATTGGTGAGGGAGAAATCCGCCGTGCCTTCGAAGACCAACACAACGGCTACCTCGCCGTCCACTTGAATCACGCGGCCTATTTTTGACCGGGCATCGCTGTGGGAACCCTCCCCAAGTCTGATTTCCACGATTTCGTCATAGGCGGCCTCTTTGACGTTTTCCAGGATAACCAGGCTGCCTCGGATTTCCTTCAACCCCAGATATTCCAGGTTCATGTCAGGCGCACCATAGCTTCCATCATTTCCACTTGCCTTTCCGGCGGGGTGAAGGTGTCCTCCGGGTCGTAGGCGTTTTGCTGTAGAAATTCCTCCCGGATGGTTTTGGCCATTTTTAGCGTGACACGCTGGCTTTCGGGCAGAGCTTCCGTGCCTACCAGCTTGGCCACCTCCAGTATACGGTGCTCCTCGAATAAAATATCCAGCATCCTCTGCCGGTGCCGCGCAACATCGCCGTGTACTAGCTCCGCCGCGTAATCGCTGTAGCTGGCCATCCAGTCGATGGCCGGAAAATGCCGTGCATAGGCCAGCCGCCTGTCCAATGCCCAGAAGCACCGCACAAACCGCTTCGTGTTCTGCGTCACCGGCTCGGAGAAGTCCGCGCCCTGGGGTGAAACCGCTCCCACTATAGTAATTGAGCCTTCTGTGCCGTTCACATTCCGCACATATCCCGCTCGCTCGTAAAAGGCCGAAAGGCGGCTGGCCAGATACGCGGGGTAGCCTTCCTCGGCGGGCATTTCGTCCAGGCGGCCCGACAGCTCCCGCAACGCCTCCGCCCAGCGGGAGGTGGAATCCGCCATCACCGCCACGTGATACCCCATGTCCCGGTAGCCCTCAGCAATGGCAATACCCGTGTAAATGCTGGCTTCCCGGGCGGCGACGGGCATATCAGAGGTGTTGGCAACCAGCACCGTCCGCGCCATCATGGATTGCCCCGTGCGCGGGTCCGTGAGCCGGGAAAATTCCTCCAGCACCTCGGCCATCTCGTTGCCGCGCTCGCCACAGCCGATGTACACAATCAAATCCGCGTCGCACCACTTGGCCAACTGATGCTGGGTCATGGTCTTCCCCGTGCCGAAGCCCCCCGGAATGGCCGCGACGCCGCCCTTGGCGATGGGAAAAAGGCTGTCGATAACCCGTTGCCCCGTCACCAGCCCACGGGCAAGGGACAACCGCCGGCCCACCGGACGGGGGACGCGCACGGGCCAATGTTGCCCAAGGGCAAGGGAAACACGCCCTCCGGGGGCATCCAGCGTCAGCAAAACCTCTTCCGCGCTATAGCGTCCCTCCGGGGCACAATCCTGCACAATGCCCCGGCTATTCGGGGGGAGCAGAGCCCTATATGTAATAGATTTCGTTTCGGCTACCTCGGCCCACACAGAGCCGGAATCCAGTACATCTCCCGGTTTAACAAGCATACGCACCGGCCATTTCCTCCCCCCGGGAACGCTCCCTTTCCCAAGTCCGTCCAACTGCCGCCCGATGCCGTCAAAAATATGCCCCACCAGCCCCGGCCCAAGGCGAATGGACAAAGGATAGCCCGTTCCCTCCACCCGCTCCCCCGGCTTCAAACCCGCCGTGTCCTCATATACCTGCACAACAGCCGTCTCCGACCCAGCCCGCCGCAGGGAAATCACTTCCCCCGCCAAGCCCCGCGCCCCCACCCGCACCCGCTCGGACACAAAGAAATCCCCCCCCTGGGGAATCACCGTCAAAACAGGGCCATTAATACCGCGAATATATCCCACCGCCATCACAATCACCTGCACACGTAAAATTAATGCAGTTTATATTCTATTGCGGTGGGGCCTGATTTATCACCCGGCTAGGTAGGCTTTCGTCGTGGAGGCGGTTCACGGCGGTTATGGCGAGATGGGTGGCGTCGGTTTCTATCGTCCATTCGTAGGCGATTTGCCCGTCCACGGCGGGTACGATGGCCAGGATATTGGCCGGATTATGTATGTCCATCCAGGCGCAGGGGAAGGCGTAGATGACAAAATAGCGGGGGCGTATCATGGGGCTGGGGGAAGGCTCGCCGTTTTCCCAGCGTAGCGTATTGCCTGTGAGGGTGGCGTTGATTGGGGGACTGGGAGCGGTACCGCCCAGATGAGGCATGGCGGGCACCAAGGCGGGATACCGCCACAGGGTATTGCGCAAATCCAGCATGGTTTCGTGCATGTAGTTCTCCCGGCCCAGGCGCATTTGGTTCTGGGTGAACATCATGGAGCCGTGGATATTCGGGTTGCCCGAGACATAGGCCAGCTGCCGGAACAAAGTGCGCCGGCCCTCCATTTCGTGGGCATTGTTCCATTTGGCCACGGGGCGGCCCTCCATGCGGTACAGGCCGACGCCTATGAACAGCTGGGCGTGGGTATAGCCGCCGGAAGCGTTCCGCAGGTGCCCCTGGGGGCCAAAATCATGGAATAGTCGCCCCCACCATTCCGCGATGGCCCCGAAGGGCGCGGCTCCAAGGGTCCATTCCCAATAAATTTGCGGGGTGAGATAGTCAATGAAATTTTCGATGACCCAGCGGCGGGTGTCCGCGTAGGAGGAATGATAGTTGGACCAGGAGGTGGTAGAGGGCGAGCCCGTCCCCGCGTCCCAGCCGCCGCCGTCAAAGCCCGTATTCCCCTCGGCGGCAGACTTCCACACCCCGCCGGGGCTCACCCCGAATTTCACCCAGGGCGCGTATTCGCGCACCGCTTCCCCCACGGCGCGTATCATGTCCTCCGTGTTCTGCCTGCGCCAGTTGGCGCGACCCTGGCGGATATCGGGGAAATATTGGCGCGGGGCCCAACGGTTGAAGGTTTCGGTATCCACGTAGTCCTCCGGGTAGAAATAATCGTCAAAATGCACCCCGTCGATGTCGTAGTTGCGCACCACTTCCATAACGCGGCGCACAATCCAGTCCCGCACGCCGGGCGCGCCGGGGTCCACCACATAGCGGCTCTCGCCAATTTTCACGTAATCGTAGAACAAATAAAAAGCCGTGCCGGGGATTTGCGCCCATTCGGCGCGGATTTCGGCAAGGCTGGTGACGGGGCGGCCCGTGGAGGAGAGGATAATCCCGTCGCCCCGGGTGTACTGGGCCAAAGTGTGGGTGATGCGGTAGGGGTTGAACCATGCGCGGATTTCCATGTTGCGCGCCCGCGCCAGCCCGATGGCATAGTACAGCGGGTCGAAGGCATTCCCCGCGCTGTCGCGCAAAACCCCGGTGAAATTCGTCTCCCCGGTGAGCCAGGCCGACCAGGGGGAAATCTCGGAGCGGAAAAAGGCGTCCCCGGTGGGGCTGATTTGAAAAATCACGGAATTGAAACCCAGCGCGTAAATTTCATCGAAACGCTGGCGCAGTTCGGCCTTTTGGCGGTCCACATGGGTGGGGGTGGTGCCCCGCGCCGCCACAGAGGGCCAGTCGATGTTCAGCACCGTGGCAATCCAGGAAGCGCGAAGCTCCCGCTTTTGCGGATTGTCCTCGCCATAGGCAATGGCGGGCAAAAAGGGGCGGTACCTGTTGTAGGGGTCTATCACCGCCCGGAAAAATTCGTTGATGGCACTATGTAAGTCCTGCATGTACGCGTGGGCCAGTTGGTCTGATACGGGCGCGCCGATGGCTTCAATGCTTTGGGCGAAATAGTCGATGCTTTCCCGCTCCCAGCGGCCCGTGCGGATGGTCGCGCCGGGGGTGGCGGCACGCTCCAAGCGGCCCTGGGCAAATGCCACCAGCGCGGCCAGTTCCTCCAGGGGAGTTGGCGGGGGTGGCGGCGGTGGCTCGGGAGTGGGAGCGGGGGCGGCGGGGCTGGGGGAAGGCTCCGGGAAGGGCTCCGGCTCCGGCGCGGCCAGGGGCACCCCTTCCGAAGCGGGAGCGGTTTCATACCCCGCTTCGCGCCGGTTCCACAGACCCATAGCCAGCGCAAGGCCGAAAACCATGACAATAAAAAGTAACGCCGCTGTTCTTTTCATATATCAATCATAACACGCGGCAACGGCCTTGGCCAACCGCGCCTGAAAGGAAAAATCCCCGCGCAGGGTGCGGGCTTCGTTGAACAAAATAAACCCGCCGATGAAATCCCTGTCCAAGGGCTCCACCGTCATCCCCTCGGGAAGGGACAAATCCATTTCCACGTCGCGCCGGGCAAGCTGTACAATGGAGAACCCACCCAACCGGGCGGCGTTGCGTATCGCCTCTTCCAGGTAGCCCTTGTACGCGCCGGAGGTCACAAAGGCCCGCAGTTTTTCCCCTGCTTCCCCCAGTAGCTCCTTCTCCAGCTGTAACCGCTTTATATTAAAATCATAGCGCAGTGTGGCGGTGGCGGCGGCGATTTGCTTGAAGCGCAGTTTTTTCGCCTCCAGGGTTTTGGCGCGCACCCCCTCGGCGATACGGGCTTCCGCTTCTTCCAAGGCCGCCGCCACAGCCCGCGCTATGTGGGCGGATTTTTTCTCCGTGGCGCGTTTCCTGGCCGCGGCGGCCTCCCCCATCATGACTTCGGCAAAATAGTCCAGCTTTTCTTCGATATTCATACTACACCCTTCCCAAAATCATAAAGGCGATAAGCAAGCCATAAATCGCAATTCCCTCCGCCATAGCCACGAAAATCATGGACTTGCCGAAATTCTGCTCGTTTTCGCTTACGGCGGCAATGGCGGCGGCGGCGGCGGAACTCACCGCGATGCCCGTACCGATGGCTCCCATCCCCGTCACCAGCCCCGCCGCGAGGAAGGCCGCCGCAACGGCCAAATCATTCGCACCGCTTCCCGCCTCCGCCGCAGAGGCCCGCCCGCCGAAGACGAACAGCGTGCCCCCCAGCCAAATGACGGTAAACACGGCAATCTGCACCAAAATTAATCTCCGCTTGCCCTTTTTCCCTTTGAACATGCCACAAACCCCTTCTCTACGCTCTCGGATTTATCCTGTGCGAGGTAAACACCCGTCCCCCGCCCCGGTAAAAGCGGCTGAGGATTTCATAGAAATCCAGCCGCAATACCTGAATCCCCACCAACAGCCCCTCAATGCCCATCACCAGCACATTCCCAAGCACCAGCACCACCACCCGCCCGGATACACTGGCCCCCTGGGAAAGCTGAAGCACCACATGCATCATCCCCGCGTGGCTGACGGCAAAGGCCCCCACCCGGACGAAGGAAATGGTATTGGTGGCGTAGGTGAGCAGGGTTTCAAACAATTCCATGAGGGTATGAAAAATAAAGCCCCCCACCCCACCCTCAAGCAATCCCCGGCGGCCCTCCATCAGGCGGGAAAGGGGATGCTTGAAGGCAAGCAATACCAGCGGCAAAACCGCCAGCCACAGCGGAAAGTCCCGCCCCAGGAATAATACCCGCACCGCGCCAAACAATACCGCCCCATAAAAGACCATCCCCGCCGCCCCATTGGCACCGAAGAGAAAATCCCCTATCCGGTGTTGCCGCAAGGCGTTATACATATGAAGCAGCATGGAAAGCACAATCAGCACCACCCCAAGCCCCACCGCGAACAACAGCGTACCCGTGATATCCGCCGCGGGCCGCCGCCACAGCGCGGGCAAAATATCCTCGAAGCCGAAAATACTCCCGTACAGGAAGCCGAAGCCCGCCGCCGAAACCCCTACAATGGCAATAATCCACCCCAGGGGCTTCTTGTACCGCCACCCGATAAAACCGCCCAGCAAGGCAAGGCAGACCCCATGCCCCACATCCCCAAACATCACCCCGAACATGAGGGTATAGGTCACGGCCAAAATCAGTGTCGGGTCGGTTTCACCGTATACGGGCAAGCCATACAGCCGGGTGAAAAATTCAAACTGCCGGATAATGGGCGGGTTTTTCAGCCGGGTGGGGGCGGCCTCTTCCCCGTCGCCCGCGTGATGGGTGAAAATCAATAAAGCATCATCGCCGATTTCCGCCTCCAGGGCGTCGGCGTCCCCGGCACCCATCCACCCCACGAAGGTAAACACCCGCCGCCCCCGGCTCAACGAAGCGTATTTTTTCACATCGAAGGCGGCGTACAACGTGCGCACCTTTTCGCAAGCGATGCACAGCTGTGCCGCGTTTTCCTCCGGTATCCCCGCCTTCATTTCCATGTGGAGCCGCCCCCGCCAGCCCTGCCAATACCGCGTCAGCTCGGCGGGCGTCCCCTGGCGGCGCACCCCCA
>WQSR01000058.1 GCA_009787785.1 Defluviitaleaceae bacterium | reverse complement strand
CCCACAAGCCGCCGCGCCACCGCCACAACCCATGGCACCGCCCCCACAGGCATACGCGCCGCCCCCGGTGGATTACGGGGCACCGCCACAGCAGCAACCCTATCCACCACAGCCCTACCCACCACAGCAACAGCCCATGTACTATCCGCCGCCGCCGCCACAGCCCATGATGCCGCCGCCCCCCGTACCCAATGTACAGGCCGCGTCCTTCCAGCCGCTGGATTACAACACCGTGTTCCAGCAAAAGGAAAATATGGGCATCATCATGGATGTACCCCTGGAGCTGACGGTAGAGCTGGGCAGGACCCATAAAAAGATCTCGGAAATACTGGAGTTTTCCCCCGGTACGATAATTGAACTGGAAAGGCTGGCGGGTGAACCCATTGATATACTGGTAAACGGCAAGTTTGTAGCCAAAGGTGAAGTCGTGGTAATAGACGAAATGTTTGGCATACGTATTACCGAAATTGTAAGTGTGGAAAAAAGGATTTAATCTGATAAAAGGCTAAGGAGTGAACGTAATGGCTGACAAAACGATTCTTTTGGTGGACGATGCGGCTTTCATGCGTATGATGCTAAAGGATATCCTCACCAAGAACGGGTACAACGTAATTGGCGAGGCCGAGAATGGCGTGAAGGCCATCGAAAAATTCAAAGAATTGAAGCCCCAGCTATGCATTCTGGACATTACCATGCCGGAAATGGACGGGATTGCCGCGGCCAAGGGTATCAAAGCCGCTGACCCCAGCGCGCTGATTGTCATGTGTTCGGCCATGGGTCAACAGGCCATGGTAATCGAATCCATACAAGCGGGGGCCAGGGACTTTATAGTCAAACCCTTCCAGCCGGACAGGGTGCTGGAAGCGGTAAAGAAGGTTATCGGATAGCTCCGCTCTTATCATGGATGAAATATTTGCACCGCCCATGGACGGGTTGAACGCCTCCAATTTTTGGGGGTCTTTCCTCCCGTTTTTTTATGTACTTATTGTACTGGCCCTAATCATAGGGGTGTGCTGGTTTTTACTGCGGCTGACAGGCAGTGTGAGAAAGCGCGGCGGCACCTCGGGCAACCTGCAACTTCTGGAAAGTATATTCATCGCTTCGCAGAACGCGGTGCAACTCGTAAGGGCGGGGGACAAGTATTTAGTCATCGGCGTAACCAAGGAGCGGGTGACATTGCTTGCGGAGTTGGACGTGTCGCAAATAAAGGAAGCCGAGGCATTGCCTCCCTTGGGCACATCTTTCAGCAAGGTATTGGAACGATTCCTACCCCCAAAGGATGAACCCCCGCATGAAAAATCCCCAAACGAAGAGCCCGAAAGCCACAAGCCAGAGATATAAAATTTTTTCCGCTATTCGGAATTGCGTGGCAATCCCGCTACTGCTGGCCCTTTTGGCGGCGGTTTTTTTTCCTGTTGGGGTAGCGGCTATTTATGCCGTGCCCGACCCCACGCCGCCGCCGGGCTGGACGCCGGCGGATGTCTTCCCGGACGGTAATTTCCCTGGGCTGAGCGTGGTGTGGGAGGGGACGGAAAACCCCCAGGACGTGGCTTCTGCGTTGCAGATTTTGTTCCTGATGAGCCTTATCGCGCTGGCTCCGTCCTTGCTGTTGTTAATGACCGGCTTCACCCGTATTATCATTGCCCTATCCTTCATGCGCCAGGCCATGGCCACCCAACAGATGCCGCCTAACCAGGTTTTGGTGGGTTTGGCACTTTTTTTGACCCTTTTTATCATGACGCCTACCTTCCGGGATTTGAATAACGACGCGTTACAGCCCTTCAGCCGGGGGGAGATAACCTTCGAGGAAGCCTTCGACGCGGGTCTGCGGCCCATACGGAGCTTTATGCTGGACCAGCTTAGCCGGAACCAGGGCGGGCAGTATGTGCAATTGTTTATGGACATGGCAGGGATTGATTATGTTCAAGGCGACCCGGAGGAGGGGTACCAGTGGGGGGACGGGATACCCAACTATGTGCTCATCCCCGCCTTTGTGCTGGGGGAGCTGGCCTGGGGCTTTCTCATCGGGTTTATGATATATCTGCCCTTTATCGTCATTGACATGGTGACGGCCAGCGTGCTGATGGCCATGGGTATGATGATGCTGCCGCCGGCCATGATTTCCATGCCCTTCAAGATTATGCTGTTCTTGCTGGTGGGGGGCTGGGGGCGTTATATCGGCGCGGTCATGTATACATTCGGGGGGGGGAACTGACGTGCAGGTAATTTCAGACGCAACCATTTTGGATTTGGTGACAAACGGGCTGATAACGGTTATTTCTGTCGCCGCGCCGCCGTTGATTATGGGGCTTGCGGCGGGCTTGATTATGGCAGTGTTCCAAACCGTAACCAGCATCCAGGAGCCTACCTTGGCCTTCATCCCCAAGATAGTGGCGGTGCTGGGGTCTTTGATAATGTTCGGGCCCTTTATGCTGGGCAGGCTACGGGAGTTTTTTGAGTATCTACTACTTTTTCTTGTAGAAAACATGGCGTAGGGGGCAAGCATGGAATCCCTCCCGATTATTGCCGCATTTTATGAGCAAATAGATGTTTTTATGCTGGTGCTGGTTCGGGTAGTGGCTTTTTTTGTTTTTCTGCCTATTATTTCGGGTATGGCCATCCCCATGGTGGCGCGTTTGAATCTGGCTGTGCTTATCGCCGCGGCGATTTTTTCCTCGGGCTTGGTCACGTCGGCGGTGTATACCACCACCATTTCGGGCTTTATGTACGCGATAATGATTGAGTTCCTGGCCGGTGTCATGATGGGCTATATGCTGTTCTTTGTCTTTATGATTTTAATGTTTGTGGGGCATATCATTGACTTTCTGATGGGGCTGGCTATGGTGAACATGGTTGACCCCATGCTGCAAATACAGGTGCCCATCGTGGGCAACCTTTTTTTTATGGCGGTTATGGCCCTTATGGTGGTGACGGGGGGGCTGGGGAATTTTATCGAGGTGTTTATTGCCAGCTACCGGGTGTTGCCCCTGGGCGCGTCCCAGATACTGGGCAATGAAGGGATTGCCTTGTTTCTGGTGGGGCAGATGGCGGGCTTTCTTATCCTGGCGGTGCAGATTGCCTTGCCCATCATGGGGGCGTTGACGCTGATTAACGTGGCCTTGGGCATCTTGGTAAAGGCCGTGCCCCAGATGAATGTTTTTGTCATCGGCTTGCCGTTGAAAATTTTGGTGGGATTTCTATTATTATTTACTACCATGGTGGGCGAATTAAATGTATTATATCGTTGGTTGTTTGACCGGGCGATTTACGCGGTGACGGAATTGATATGGGGGATGAGGCCGTATGACCTATAGAAGGCTTTACATACCGCTTAACCTGCGCTTCTTTGACAGCGGGGGCGCGGAAAAGACGGAACAAGCCACGCCCAAGAAAAAGTCGAAGGCCCGGGACGAGGGGCAGGTGGCCAAGAGCCAGGAGATAAGCACGGCCTTTATGCTGTTGGCCGGGTTCTTTGCCTTGCGGCTCTTTGCCGGGACTATCGCGGGGGGGATATTCGGGCTCTTTGAATTTCAGAATCAAATCATCTTCGGCGGGATGGACCGTATGGAGCAGGTGTCCCTAGCCCGGCATATGGCGTGGATATTCGGTCAGGTTTTGCTGATGTGTGCGCCCATGTTTATGGTGGGGGCCATCGTGGGGCTCATTACCAATATCGTGCAGGTGGGCTGGCACCTTACCACAAAGCCCCTCAAGCCCAAATTTTCCAAGTTTAACCCCATAAAGGGCTTCAAAAAGATATTTTCCCTCACCAGTGCGGTGAATTTCCTCAAGTCCCTGTTTAAGCTGGCCATCATCGGCACGGTGGTGTTTATCATGATACGGGGGGCCATCGAGGAAACCATGCCCTTTTTGCTGGGTATGGAGGCGGCGGTGGGGGTTGTGGTCATAGGGGATTTGATTGTGAATATGGGGCTTGCCATCGGCGCGCTGTATCTGTTTATCGCCGCCTTGGACTATGCCTATACCCGCTGGAAGCACGCCAAGGACCTGCGCATGACCAAGCACGAGGTGAAGCAGGAGCATAAGGAAATGGACGGCGACCCGCAGATAAAGGGCAAGATTCGCCAGAAGATGCGCGAGGCCAGTATGCGCCGCATGATGCAGAACGTACCCCAGGCAGACGTAATCATCACCAACCCCACCCACTATGCCGTGGCGTTGAAATATGATTTGCTGGGGCCCTTGTCCGCGCCTAAGCTCGTAGCCAAGGGCGTGGACTTTGTAGCGCGGCGTATCAAAGAGGTGGCCATAGAAAACAATGTACATATCGTGGAAAACCCGCCCCTGGCGCGGGCCATTTACAATGACGTGGAGCTGGATAAGGAAATCCCCGAGGAACTGTATGTAGCCGTAGCGGAGATTATGGCCTATGTGTTCCAGCTAAAGAATAAAGTGTAGTGCCGCGCCAATGAAGGCCATGAACAGTGGGCTGGGGCGTGTGATGCGGGATTTAAATTCCGGGTGGAATTGAACGGCGGCGTACCAGGGGTGGGCGTCTGGGGGTAGCTCGAAGGCTTCGCAGTGCCGGTCGTCGGGGGAGGTGCCGGTGAGGCGCAGGCCGTTTTCCGTCAGGGGCTTGCGGCATTGGCTGTTTACCTTGAACTTGTGGCGGAAGCGTTCGTAGATGAGGGGCTCGCCGTAGGCGGCGGCGAGGAGGGAGTCCGGCGCGATTTTTATGGGAATCGCGCCTTTTCGCATGGGGACGATTTCTTCGGCGTTGTCCTGGGCGGGGTTGATGGGGACGATGACGGGGGTGTTGGTTCTGGCGTTGAACTCTATGCTGTCGGCGTCGGTGCAGGAGGCCACGTTGCGGGCAAATTCGATGAGGGCGCAATGCATCCCCTGGCCGATGGCGAGGAAGGGGATTTTATTTTCCCTGGCGTAGCGGGCGGTCAGCAACGTGCCCGCTATGCCCCGGCCGCCATACCCGCCGGGGACGAGGATGCCCTGCTTTTTTTCCAGCAAGGCGTGTACATTGTGCTTGTTGATTTTTTCTGCGTGAATCCAATCAATTTCGACTTTTACATTGTGGGCGATGCCCGCGTGGTTGAGGGCCTCGGCGGCGGACTTGTAGGCGTCGCGGAACTCGGCGTATTTGCCCACCAGGCCGATGTGCACGGTGCGGGTGGCCTTGCGCCGGGTGAGGGCTTCCCATTCGGACAAGTCGGGCGCGGGAGGGTTCAGCCCCAGCCGGGCACAAACGATGTCGGCGAAGCGTTCCTTTTCCAGCAGGAGGGGTACTTCGTAGAGGCAGTTCGCGTCCCGGTTTTCGATGACGCAATTTAGCTTCACATGGCAGAATTGGGCCAGCTTTTGCCGCATGTCATCGTCCAGGGGACGCTGGGTGCGGCATACCAGCACGTCGGGCTTGATGCCCAAAGAGCGCAGCTCCTTCACCGAATGCTGGGAGGGCTTGGTCTTGGGCTCTCCGGCAAAGTCCAGATAGGGCACCAGCGTGACGTGGACGTACATGGCGTTCTCGTAGCCGATATCGTCGCCGAACTGGCGGATGGCTTCGATGAAGGGCAGGCTCTCGATGTCGCCCACCGTGCCGCCAATCTCTGAAATGACGATGTTCGTGTCATGGTTGCATACGATGTGGGCCTTTATCGCGTCGGTGATGTGGGGGATAATCTGGATGGTGCGGCCCTTGAAAAGCCCCTTTCGCTCCTTGCGCAGTACCTCCCAGTAGACCCTGCCCGTGGAGACGCTATTGTCCGCACTCAAATTTTCATCTATATAACGCTCGTAATGGCCTATGTCGAGGTCCACCTCCGCGCCGTCCTCGGTGACATACACCTCGCCGTGCTGATAGGGGCTCAGCAAGCCAGGGTCCATGTTGATATAGGGGTCAAATTTTTGAATGGCAACGCGATAGCCCCGGGCCTTCAACAGTCGCCCAAGGGACGCGGCGGTAATGCCCTTGCCCAGCCCGGAACACACGCCGCCCGTCATAAAGATGTACTTGGTTTGCATGAAATTCCTCCCAAAATATCGCAAGTATATGACAAGTATATGGGGGTGTCAAACGGCTATGCGGTTCCCGTTTTATTCGGCTATAATACATGCTGGCAAAGAAAATTAATCCCAACAGCGAAAAGGATTAGGAGCAACAGCGATGAAAATTTTAGTAATTGGTGGAACCCAGTATGTCGGCGTTCACTTGGTAAGACAGCTACTGGCTGATGGACATGAAGTCACAATCGCAACCCGTGGTAAGACTAAGGACAATTTTACCGATACTGTGAGTAGAATAATTATAGAGCGAACCGATGCTACGTCTATAAACCGGGCATTAACGCAAAAGCACTATGATGTCGTTTATGATAGCCAAGCCTATTCGTCCAACGAGATAAAATATCTCATGGATGCTGTGTCTTGTGGAAGATATATCGAAACTTCCACAGCTTCTATTTACTCTCCGAATTTTAGGATTGAGCAACCGGAGTCCGATTTTGACCCTGTCAATTACCGGTTAAAGTGGTGTTCGAGGGATGATTTCGGATATGATGAAGTAAAGCGGCAAGCAGAGTGCGCCATGTTTCAAATATACAGTCATATCCCATCGGTAGCCGTTCGCTTTCCCCTTATAATTGGTGAAGATGATTACACGAACAGACTGTTCTTTTATATTGACCACATCGTGAACGCAAAGCCCATGCACATTGATAACCTACCCATACAAATGGGTTTTATCATGTCACATGAAGCAGGGAAATTTCTTGCGTGGCTTGCAGATAAAAATTTCTGCGGCAGTATAAATGCCGCAAATAGCGGAAGCGTGAAATTGGGTGACATAATTAAATATGTGGAAGCAAAAACGGGGATTGAAGCGATAATCCTAGCCGATGGCGAAGTTGCCTCGTTCAACGGTTTCCCGGATTATAGCTTGGATTTGAGCAAGGCAAGAAGTATCGGATATCATTTCCCACAACTGGATACCCATTTATACACGCTACTGGACAAGTATGTGGAAAATGCCACGGCCATCCAAAGAGGAAGGGGCGTTGGTGCTGGAGGCAAAATTGCCGAAGGGGTATGTGGATGATATACTTTAAAGGAAGGGCGGTGGAAGATATATGGGTGAATTAGAGTTGTTTGATTCAACGGCTCTGCCTATCTCATTAAAAAAATGGGATTCATTTCGTTTTATAGATTTGTTCGCAGGGATAGGTGGAATCCGCCTTGGGTTTGAAAGTGTTGGTGGAAATTGCGTTTTTTCGTCCGAGTGGGACAAACAAGCCGTAAAATCCTACGAAGCTAATTTTGGTGAGAAGCCAGCGGGTGACATTACCAAAATTGATGCAATGGATATCCCCGACTTTGATATTTTACTTGGGGGGTTTCCGTGTCAACCCTTTAGTATTATTGGCGATAAAGAAGGCTTTGCACATGAAACACAGGGAACGCTGTTTTTCGATATACTCCGTATTCTGCAAGAGAAAATGCCCCCGGCTTTTATGTTGGAAAATGTGCGCAATTTAACCGCTCACGACAATGGGAATACATTTCGAGTGATTATAAAACAGCTTGAATCATTAGGCTACCATGTCCATTCAAAAGTTTTGAATGCACTTGATTTTGGTGTTCCACAAAAAAGAGAGCGGATTATTATTTGTGGTTTCCTTGACAATGTGGATTTCCATTTTCCCCGGCCAATACCTCGCTTTGAAAGGCTCTCGTTGCTTGATATCCTTGAAGATGATGACGAACTCGATGAAAGCCTTTGGGTTCGTGATAAAATAAGAGACAGTAGAATAAAACGGATGAAAGTAGTGTTAGCGCGTCCGTACATAACACACGAGAATGTTGCAGGGTCAATTACCCCGCACCACTATTCATGCGCTTTGAGGGCAGGGGCATCGGCAAACTATATTCTGATAAATAACGAACGCCGTCCCTCTGCTCGTGAGTTGTTACGACTACAAGGGTTTCCCGATACTTTCAAAATCGTTGTTCCATACAGCGCAATAAAGAAACAAACCGGAAATAGCGTTGCTGTACCCGTCGTAAAAGCCGTGGCAAAGGAAATGTTGAAAGCGATAAAAAATTATGAAAAAAGGACGGCAAAAGATGCCAAACAAAGAACAAGCCAAATCTGCACTGGATACGCTTATCGGCAAGTCAAGAGTGCATCTGTATAAACCGATTCAAATTGCCGAAATCCTGCATCATGCCCGGTTAAATCCCAAGTCACTCAACCTCGCCAATCTTGAAGATTATCGCAACAAAAGCAAAAAATGGCGCGATGAGGTTTGTCGCGTTTTACTTGGGCGTACAAGTAGCAGTAGTGCGCGCTATCAAGATGATTTGTTCAACGATAACGCAATACCGCCAAGGATTTTGATTGAATTGGGCAAAGAGAACGTACGAACCAACGGTGCGGTAGAAGCCTATATTTATTCACATTTTACAAAGAGGTATTCGCAACTTGCCAATGCCCTTAACTACGCGCTTGAATCGTCAAGGGAATCTTTCGATGTCAAGGTTTTTATTGACGGGTTTAGGCAAGAAAAGGGCTTGCGAAGGAGCATAGACAAGATTTATGAAATTGTTGTTTATGCACTCTTCACTACCATTGTAGCCGCACTCGAATTAAAAGTTGAAATTTCCATCAGTGCGAACAAGAAAAAAATTTTAACGGAGTTTTCGGATTTTGCAAAAATGGTTATGTGCTTGGATATTGAAAATACAACACGCACACAAGATGCGCGAGTTTATCGGGTAGGGGTTACAAACGCTGCCGACCGGGGTCTTGATATGTACTCCAACTGGGGGCCGGCAATACAAATTAAGCATTTGTCGCTTAGTGAGGAAATGGCAGAGGGCATTGTGGGTAGTGTTTCAAGCGATAAAATAGTTATTGTGTGCAAAGATGCCGAGGAAAAGATTATCTTGTCCTTGTTAAGCCAAATGGGTTGGCGCAATCGCATACAGAGCGTTGTTACAGAATCTGATTTACAAAGCTGGTATGTGAAAGCCTTGCGTGGCACATACGCTATGGATTTGGGGGATGAATTGCTATCATGCTTGTGCGGCGAAATTGCAAACGAGTTTCCGTCTGTTGACGATATCCCAGAAATACTCAAAATCCGCCAATATGAAAAAATTTCTGACGGTTTTTGGATGTAATAATTTTGGGAAGCTCAAATTTATTAAGGGGTTGACTTTGGGGTTACACCATACTTTATATTTGGGTTGCTTTCGCGAAGCAACCTTTTTTTATTCATTTTCGCCTACGGCGAAGCAATTGGAAGGGAGGGTATTTGTGGATATTTCTAACGAGCTGTATGCCATTGGCAAGCTGGCGAAGCTGGTGGGCATTTCTGCGGACACACTGCGGTATTACGATGAAATTGGACTGCTCACCCCTGCCCATACCTCGGCGGAAACGGGCTACCGCTATTACACGCCGGCACAGGCGAAGGATTTGGCGCAGATAATGGAGTTAAAAGCCTTTGACTTTCCGCTGGCGGAGATTAAACAGATTTTGCAACAAGGAACGATGTTTGGCACGCCCGACATCTTCCGCCAACGCTATGGTGCGCTGGTGCAGGAGAAGCAACGTATTTCCGCCGCCATGGAAAAATTGGCGCAAAAATTACAATCCCACGAGGAGGAATTGACCATGAATAAAACGATTTTATTGGTAGACGACGCCGCTTTTATGCGCATGATGTGTAACGATATTTTCACAAAAAACGGCTTCACCGTAGTGGGCGAGGCCGAAGACGGCGAACAAGCCGTGGAAATGTACAAGCAATTTTCGCCCGACCTCACGATTATGAACATCGTGATGCCCAACATGGACGGCATAGATGCGGTGCAGAAAATACGCAGTTATGCCCCCGCCGCCCGCGTAATTATGCTTTCCGCCTTGGGGCAGGCCACCATGGTTGCCAACGCGTTGCTTGCGGGGGCACGACGGTTTGTGGCCAAGCCATTCCAGCTCGACACGCTACTGGACGCGGCAAAATCCACCTTGCGCGAGGATGAAATACCCTTTAACCGCGAAACGCTGGCGGCCATACTCCGCGCCGAGGAACTTAACGCGCATTTGCCCAACCGCAAGGAGGTACGCTCCCAAGCCGAAATTGACGAAATTACCACACTGGCGCAAGCCCCGAACCCCGACCCCGCCGCGCTAGACAATCTATTAGAACGGCTGTGTCTGCTCCCCCACGACCTGCCCGCACCCACAGACGATGAATCCTTCGCCGCCACCGAACGCGTCATAACCCGCATGAATCAACAACTAAGCGAAAAAAACGCCCCCGACCCCGTGCTTAAAACCCTGGAACGCCTGGCCGAAGGGCAGGAGAAAATGACGGCCCTGTTGGAAAAATTATTGGCGCAGAAAGGATAACAAATTAACTTCACTGCTTAACAACCCCTTTTTATGGTAACACTCCCATAAAAAGGGGATTTTTTAATGGCAAAAACATACATGAAAAAGCTTCGTTGGGTGATACTACTTTTGTTGCTGGGGCTGGTCATTGTTATTGTGTTGGCAGTGGCGTATGAGCCGGTGCCCCGGGAATTTAACGGAATTTTCATATGACACAAGGGAGTATAGGGTGAAAAATGGACATTTACATCAAGCCGAAAAAGAAAGTCGCCCTGTCGGAAGTGCGGGCCATAACGGTTAAGGATGTGGCCGACGTGGTGGCGGTGAAGGACGTGGCCAAAAAGGTAGAGGCCATGAAGCTACAGGAAATCGACCCGCAGGGTAAGCCCAAACAAAATTACTTGATAAGTGTCACGGACATTATCAAGCGCGTGAAGAAAGCCTATCCCGACTACACCGTGAATAATGTGGGCGAGAGCGACACCTGGGTGCAGTATGCGGTGCGCAAAAGCCAGGACAATTCCTGGTGGAAGTGGGCGAAGGTGGTTTTCGTGGTGGTGGTGTTGCTTGTGGGCTCCTCCACGGCGATTATGTCCTTCCAGTCCGACGCGCAGATGCCCCAGGTGTTTGAGAATTATTTCCGCATATTCTATGGCGAAACCCGGAGCAACCCGCGGATTATCACCATTCCCTATGCCATCGGCCTGGCGGTGGGGATTATTGCCTTTTACAATCATTTCCTGGGAAAAAAATTGACCGACGACCCCACGCCCATCGAAGTGGAAATGGAACAATACGAAAAACAGGTGACGGAAACCATGGTGGACTTGATAAGTCTACAGGAGAAAAATGACAACGCTTAAACATATGCTGTCGGTGCTCATCGGCTTTGGCTCGGGAATATTAATTTCGGGCGCGGTGTTTGCGTTGATTACGATTTTGGGCGTGGTGCCGCGCCTGGCCCAGAAAACCAGCACGAAGCGATACATCAAGACCTACGAAATGGCCATCGCGGCGGGGGGGATTTTTGGCGCGACGGCGGGGCTGTTTTCGCCCAGCCTGACCTGGGGATTTTGGTTGCTTCCCGTCATCGGGATAATGGCGGGGATTTTTTACGGCTGTTTGGCCATGTCTCTGGCAGAGGTATTGGATGTGATACCCATACTGGCACGGCGGGTGCGCATCCAGCGGGGGATGTTTTTTCTGATAATGGCCTTGGCACTGGGGAAGATGATTGGCGCGCTGCTGTATTTCCTCGTACCGGGATTTTATGAGCTATAAGCTATAAGGAGGAGATAGATGTGATAAATCAATCGGAAAGCGCGAAGCAGGGCTATGCCTTGCTGGTGGAGCAGGCGTCGCCGGGGAGCAAGCTGGCGGCGAACAGTCTGCGGGCGTTTTTTGTGGGGGGGACGATTTGCGCCGTGGGGCAGATTTTCAAGAATGCCCTGCTGGCTGTCGGCATGACCCAAGATAACGCGTCGCTGGTGGCGGCTTGTATTTTGATTGTGCTTGCGGTTTTGCTCACCGTTGTGGGGTTGTATAGCAAGCTTGGCAAAATCGCCGGCGCGGGTTCCATCGTGCCTATTACGGGCTTTGCCAACGCCATCGCTTCCCCCGCCATTGAGTATAAAAAAGAGGGTTTGGTCTTGGGTGTTGGCGCGAAAATGTTTCTCATCGCCGGGCCGGTGATTGTATATGGGGCGATGGCTTCGGTACTGGTGGGAATTGTCTATTACTTTTTGAGGTGAAAAAATGAAAAAATTTCTAGGCGCGCAAACCGTGCGTTTTTCCCAGCCGCCCACGATTAAGGCCGCGGCGTCTATTGTGGGGCCCAAGGAGGGGGAGGGGCCGCTGTGGCAGTCCTTCGATGTTATTTCCCCCGATGTGCTTTTCGGCATGGACAGCTGGGAAAAGGCCGAAAGCGAAATGGCGCGCCAAACCGTAGCACTGGCCGCACAAAAGGCCGGCCTCCCAATGGAGGAAATCCGCTATATTTTGGCTGGGGATTTGCTCAACCAGAACTCCGGTTCCACCTTCGGGATGCGTTCCTTCGGGCGGCCCTTTTTCGGGCTGTTTGGGGCCTGCTCCGCCATCGGGGAGGGGATGTCCCTGGGGGCGATGCTCATTGACGGCGGCTTCGCCGACTATGTAATCGCCAACGCCTCCAGCCATTTCTGCGGCGCGGAAAAAACCTTCCGCTTCCCCCTGGAGCTGGGCACCCAACGTCCGCCCACCGCCAGCTGGACCGTGACGGGGGACGGCGCGGTGGTGCTGGCCGCCCGGGGCGAAGGCCCCTATATCACCGCCGTCACCACGGGAGCCATCGTGGACATGGGCGTCACCGACGCAAATAATATGGGCGCGGCGATGGCACCTGCGGCGGCGGATACGCTGATAACCCATTTCAAGGATTTGCATATCCAGCCCGGCCATTATGACAAAATCATCACCGGGGATTTGGGGAAAATCGGGCAGGATTTGTTGCTCGCGCTTATGACCGACGCGGGATACGACCTCCGGGATGTCCACGAGGACTGCGGCTTGCTCATCTACGACCGCCAGGGCCAGGACGTACACGCCGGAGGCAGTGGATGCGGTTGCTCGGCGGCGGTTTTCGCGGGGTATTTGCTAAATCAGTTGCGCAAAAAGGAAATCAAGCGGCTCTTGTTCATCCCCACCGGGGCGTTGCACAGCGTCGCGACGGTTCAACAGGGGGAAACCATGCCTGCCATCGCTCATGCGGTAGCAATTGAGGCTTAATTTTCGGAGGCGAATATGACTTTATTGTGGGCATTTATTATCGGCGGTTTAATATGTGTGGTGGGTCAGCTACTCATCGACTTGACGAAGCTTACCCCTGCGCGGATACTGGTATTGTTCGTGGTGGCGGGCTGTTTGCTTAGCGGCATCGGCTGGTATCAGCGGTTGGTGGATTTCGCCGGGGCGGGCGCGCTGGTGCCCTTGCCGGGCTTCGGCCACATTTTGGCCACAGGCGTGAAAAAAGCCGTCGATGAACGCGGATTGATTGGCGTCATCACCGGCGGCTTTACCGCAATGGCGGGTGGGGTAACGGTGGCGATTGTATTTGGCTATCTCGCGGCCTTGGTCAGTAAGCCCAGCGGCGACACGCCGTAATCACCCATCGGTTTTCGTTGCTTCTACGAAGTCCAGTAGCTTTTGCTTTTCGCTTTCACTGAGCAACATATCTATCGAATTGGCTAACACAGAGTTGCCAAAATTGCTATCCTTTGTGATATCGTCTTTCCCTGTGAGCAGGAAGTCCGAACTGCAACTGAAGAAGCGGCAGAGGCTGATGAGCCGCTCTATGGTGACGCCGCGCTCGCCCCTTTCTATCAGCCCGAGGTGACTCTGGGTGATGCCGATTTTTTCAGACAGCGTTTCAATGGTGATTCCCCGGGAGCGGCGCAGGTTGCGGATACGCTTCCCCATTTCCTTGCGAAGTTTTGCCTTGCTACTTAACATATTAGCCCTCTTTTCTGTTTTTTGAACACGCATAGGATGTAAGGCGCACGTATAATACGCGCATTGTGTGTGATAGTCAATATTTTTTACAAGTATAGTGTAAAATGGTTGCACGGAGGTGTACCCATGAAGACAACAATGGAAATCCTCAAAAATCTGCGCGAGGATAATGACTTGAAGCAAGAGGATGTAGCGTTATTTATTAATAAAACGCAACAGCAGTATTCCCGATACGAAACTGGCGAAAACGAGCCTCCACTCGCCGTCCTTGTAAAGCTGGCGGATTATTTCCATGTGTCCGCCGATTTTTTATTGGGCCGCACCGACTGTAAGGAAGGCTTGATAACACAGCATACGGAAATCCTGCCGGGCACCACGGTGGGGGTAATGATTTCCAATATCCTGTCGATAAGCGAACCGGGCCGGGCCGCCATAGTCGAATACATCGCCCTCATCGGCCAGCGCGAAATGTGCAAATGCCGGAGGAAGGCGTAGGCCCGGTCATATAGCCGAATAAAACGGGAACGGGTCGCCACAGCGCAGTACAGTGTCTGCAAGGCAAGGAAGTCGTGACGACGCGCACCGGGGGGTGCGCTAGGAACGGCTGACGT
>WQSR01000057.1 GCA_009787785.1 Defluviitaleaceae bacterium | reverse complement strand
GGCGGAAGCGGAAGCCGTAATAGATGCGGCATACGCGGAAATGCTGGCACAGGCACAGGCCGTCGCGCTGGAGATGGGTCAGGCCGCTTTGGATGGCTTTACCGCTGAAATCATGGGCATTATCCGGCGCGGTGAAGACGAAACCCGCTATATGATGCACGCCGGCGGCCTTGATGTGGCAATAACGGAAAGGGTACAAAACGAAGTGCGCGCCGCCGCACGGGCGGAATTTAATGCCGGTGTGGCCGCACAGCAAGCCGAAGCGGGCGTCGCCATGGCTTTGGCATACGAAGAAATGCTGGCACAGGCACAGGAAATGGCCCATATAATGGGACAAGCCGCTTTGGATGCCTTTGTGGCCGAGCATATAGGCGTCCTTGGGCAAACGGAAGCGGAAGTGCGCTTCGCCATGGAAGCCGGCGGCGCGTATGCAATGATACTTGACACGGTACGCGACGAAGTATTTGCCGCCGCACGCGCTGAGTTTGCTATTGCCGTTGAAACCCAGCAAGTGGAAGGGGAAGCCGCCATAGCCATGGCTTATGCGGCGATGTGGGAACAAACCCAAACCCTCGCCCGGGCAATGGGCGAATCAGCATTGCATGATACCGCGGCCGGCTTTGCCGATGCCCTTGGGCGCGGGGAAGACGAAGTGCGCCTTATGTTGCGTGACGGCGGCTTGGACACGGCAATAATGGAAATGGTGCGCGAGGAAGTGCTAACCGCCGCACGTACGGAATTTCATGCCGCTGTTGCCGAGCAACAAGCGGAAGCGATGGCCGAAATGGCCGCCGCCCCCCCGCAGGAGATGCCCCCTGCGGGTCTCCCCGCCGCCATGCTTACCGTGGAGACCATCCACACGATGCTCTTCGCCCAGGACTTCGCCATGCCCGCCGGGGCCATTACCGACGATGATTTTGATTACATGGTGCGGGTGGGCGACCGCTTCGAAGAAATAGACGAAGTCAAGAATATGCTCCTCTTCGACCCGTCCCTGATGGGTCTTGCGGGGGTTGAGCCGGTGCGGCTCTCCGACATCGCCGATGTATTTATCACCGACGACGCCCATCTGACCTTTACCCGGGTCAATGGCAACCCCAGCGTGATGCTGAGCATTCAGCGGCAGAGCGAATTTACCACCGCAGACATCGCCAATGCCGTCCGCAACCGCTTCGATGCCCTCTCCGCCGACTACGAGGGCCTGGGCTTTGTTATTTTGATGGACCAGGGAGAAATGATTGGCGTTGTCGTGGGCGGCGTGTTGAACTCCCTTTTATGGGGCGGCTTGCTGGCCATCGTGATTCTTTTACTGTTTTTGCGCGATATCCGGCCCACGCTGATTGTGGCGGTGAGTATCCCCGTGAGCCTGTTGCTGGCCTTTACCTTGATGTATTTCACCGGGGTGAGCCTGAACATGATTTCCATGGGCGGCCTGGCCTTGGCGGTGGGTATGCTGGTGGATAATTCCATTGTGGTTATCGAGAATATCTACCGGATGCGGCTGACTACCGACCGGAGCGCGGCCCGGGCGGCGGTCTCCGGCACAATGCAGGTGGCAGGGGCCATCGTGGTGGCAAGCCTGACCACCATATCCGTTTTCTTCCCCATCGTGTTCACCGGGGGCATCACCCGCCAATTGTTTACCGATTTGGCCTTGACCATCGGGTATTCCCTGATGGCCAGCTTGATTATCGCCCTCACCGTGGTGCCGGCGGCCTCCAGCGTCATGCTCAAGAACATGAAAAAGGACCACGAGGGGCGGTTTTTCACCAAGTTTGTGGACGGCTACGAGGTGGCGTTGCGCTTTGCCCTGCGCTTTAAAATCCCCGTGCTTGTGCTGGCGGTTGCCGCCTTCGGCGTAACCTTCTGGGGCATCGCCCGGCAGGGGATGGAGCTGTTCCCCGCCATGGACATGGGCCAGATTTCCATTACCGCCGAGATGCCCGAGGACGCCACCTTCGAGGAGGCTACCGTGGTAGCGGAAGCCTTTTCCGCCTATGTCCTGGCCATCGGTGATGTGGAAACCGTGGGCGTGAGTGTGGGCGGCGGCGGCATGATGGGCATGATGGCCGGGGCTTTGGGCTTCGGCGGCATGGGAGCCATCGGCGGCCAAAGCACGGAGATTACCATGTATGTCCTCACCGGGGAGGAGCGCGTCCTTTCCCAGGAGGAATTGCTGGAGCGTATCCGCACCTACGGCGAGGGCCTGGGGCTGGAAATCGAAGTGGACGGCGGCGACATGGGCATGGGCATGATGATGGGCGACGCGATTTCCCTCCGGGTGGAAGGCCGGGAATTGGACGATATCCGGGACACGGCCATTGCCGTGGCGTATTTAATCCGCAGTGTGCCCGGCACCACCAATGTCACCGACCTTGTTGAGCGCGGTGCCCAGGAGTTGCGGGTGACGGTGGACAAGGACGCGGCCATGGCCCAGGGGCTGACCGTAGCCCAGGTGTTCATGGCGGTGAACGCGGCCATCACCGCGCCGGAGCGTTCCATGAACATGACCCTGTCGGGCCGCACCTATGAAATCGTGGTTTCCGACGGGGATTTCACGGTGCCTGACCGGGAAGCCCTCCGGTATTTGCAAATCGAAACCCAAGGCGGGTATGTCACTTTGTCTGATATTGCCGAAATCCGCGAGGATATTGGCTTCACCTCCATTAACCGGATTAACCGCAACCGTTTCGTCACCGTCCAGGGCGAGCTGGAGGAGGGCTACAACGTCACTTTGGTAAACGCGGAAATCGAGCGGCTATTGGAGGATTTTGTGCCCATCGGCGCGTCCCAAATCATCATGGGCGGCGAGGCGGAGGCCATTGCCGACGCCATGGGGGATTTGATGCTCATGCTTTTGCTCGCGCTGATATTTATTTACCTGATTATGGTAGCCCAGTTCCAGTCCCTGTTGTCCCCCTTCATTATAATGCTCACCATTCCCCTGGCCTTTACCGGCGGCTTTGTGGCCTTGCTCATCGCGGGGATGCCCCTGTCCATCGTGGCCATGATTGGCCTGATTTTGCTGGCCGGGGTTTCCACCAACAACGGAATTGTGTATATTAGCCGGGTAAACCAGATGCGATGGGAAGGGATGCCCAAGAAGGAAGCCATCATCGACGCGGGACGCAAACGTATCCGCCCCATTCTCATGATGGCTATTTCCACGATTTTTGCCATGGGCGTGCTGGCCATGGGCTTCGGCGAGGGCACGGAAATGATGCAACCCATGGCGGTGGCGATTATCGGCGGCCTGGTGTACGCCACGGCCATGACCCTCTTTGTCGCGCCCATTCTGTATGATTTGCTCCACCGGAACAAAGATGTAACCAAGGAGGATTTGGATAACGATGATTAGACACATGGTAGCTTGGAATTGTAAGGAATGCTTTTCGGGCGAGGAGCAAAAAGCCCACGCGGAGCTGGCAAAGGAACGCTTTGATGCCCTTGCCCGGGAAGGCATCCCGGGGGTGGCCGAGCTGGACTTCCGAATAGATTTACTGCCCGCAAGCACCCGGAATGTGGCACTTTACAGCCTATTTGAAGATGATAAGGCTCTGATTGCCTACAAGACACACCCCATCCACATGGAACTGGTTGACATAATGGCGGCATACTTCCAGGAGAGAATTTGCGTGGATTTTGTGGAATAAGCGTAAGGAAGATTTATGTGAATGATATTTTGCGTAAAATCCCCAAAGTCGATGAATTGCTCGCCCGGCCCTCCTTCACAGGGGTGGGCGGGCTTTTGTTATTGCAAGCCATACGCGCAGAGCTGGCGGCCTTGCGGGGGGAAATCCTGTGTGGGAGCGTTACCGCCATCCCTGCCCCGGAGGCGTTGAACGAAAGGATATTATTGCGGCTTGAGGCAATGAAACGCCCCAACCTGGGGCGGGTAATCAACGGCACGGGGATTATTTTGCACACGAACCTGGGCCGCGCACCCCTGGCCCGGGAAGCCCTGGAGGCCATAACCGACGCCGCCCGGGGCTATTCCAACCTGGAATACGACATTGAAAATGCCGCCCGGGGTAGCCGCCACGCCCACGTGGCGGATTTACTCACACAGCTCACCGGCGCGGAGGCCGCCATGGTGGTGAACAACAACGCCGCCGCCGTGTTGCTGGCTTTGTCGGCCTTGGCCCACAACCGGGACGTGGTTATCTCCCGGGGGGAGCTGGTGGAAATTGGCGGCTCCTTCCGCATACCCGATGTGATGGCCCAGTCGGGGTGCCGGCTGGTGGAGGTGGGCACCACGAATAAGACACACTTACGCGATTACGAAGCCGCGCTGACTGCGGCGGCGGCTCTTTGCCCCCCCGGGGCGATTTTGCGCGTCCACGCCAGCAATTTTAAAATGTCGGGCTTTGTTTCCCGCCCTTCCCTGGAAGCGTTGCGCGAATTGGCTATACAATTCGGCGTGCCGCTGATAGAGGATTTGGGTAGCGGGGCGTTGCTCCCCCTCCAGGGCCAGCCCACCGTGGCCCACAGCGTGAAGGCCGGCGCGGATGTCGTCACCTTCAGCGGGGACAAGCTGTTGGGCGGGCCCCAGGCGGGGATTCTCCTGGGGCGGGGAGAAATGATAACGAAAATGAAAGCCCATCCCCTGGCCCGGGCCCTGCGCATAGACAAGCTGAGCCTGGCGGCGTTGGAAGCCACCTTGCGGCTCTACCTCGACCCGGCTACGGCAACGAAAAAAATCCCCGCCTTGGGGATGCTGTGCGCCACGGAAGAGGAATTGCTGGCGAAGGCGGAACGATTATGCGCGTCCCTGTCCACTGAGTTCCATGTCAGCGTCCTCACCCTGCCCGGCCAAGCCGGCGGCGGTGCCATGCCGGAGGAAAGCCTCCCTTCCGCAGGGATAGCCATTACCCATCCCCGGAAAACGGCCCAGGACATCGCCGGGCTTTTCCGGGAGGGGAGCGTTCCCATTGTCGGGCGCATTTCCGGGGAGCGGTTTTTGCTGGATGTGCGCACCATAGACGAGGGGGATTTCCCCTACATCGCCCGGCGGCTGGGCGCAACGGAGTGACGCGCCATGGAGACAATCAAAATCTTTGACGCCCAAAACTACCAGCCCCATTGGAAAAAATATAAACGCGATTCCGTGCGGGGGATTATTTTCCACGCCGGAAGGCTGGTTTTGGTGCGTAGCGATAAATACGGCGAGTACAAATTCCCCGGCGGCGGCATCGAAGCGGGGGAAAGCCACGCCGACGCGCTGGCCCGTGAGGTGCGGGAGGAGACGGGGCTACATGTTATTCCCGAATCCGTGGCGGCCTATGGCAAAACCTTGGTTTTGCGCAAGGGAAGGGGCAGGAATACCCAGCCGGATGAAATTTTCGAGCAGGAATCATTTTATTACACCTGCGAAATAGACGGCAGAAACCGCTCCCAGCCCCAGCTTGACCCAGGCTATGAGCAGGAATATGGCTATCGGCCCGTGTTTGCCACCCTGGAGGAAGCCATAAAAGCCAATGAAGAGCGATTGCACATCCCGGAAATCCCTTGGGTGGCGCGGGATTTATATGTATTGGAAAAATTACTGCGCGAAGGGTAGGCAGGGCCTCCAATATGCGTAAAAAACACATTCTCATCGGCACCGCCGGCCACGTGGACCACGGCAAAACCACGCTTATTGCCGCTTTGACCGGCATCGAAGCCCACCGCATTGACCGGCTCAAGGAAGAAAAAAAACGGGGCATAACCATTGATTTGGGCTATGCCTATTTGCCGTTGCCGGGGGGTGGCGTGGCCTCGGTGATAGACGTTCCCGGTCATGAAAAATTCATCAAGAATATGCTGGCCGGGGCGGGAGGTATGGACCTGGTGCTGTTGGTCATCGCCGCCGACGACGGCGTGATGCCCCAAACCCGGGAGCATTTGAACATTTTGCATCTGCTGGGTGCCCAAGACGGCATTGTGGTGCTGACCAAGAGCGACTTGGCCGACGAGCAATGGCGCGCCTTGGTACAAGAAGACATCTGCGAAACGGTAGCGGGAACGTTTCTTGAAAACGCTCCCATTCTGGCCGTCTCGTCCCATACCGGCCAGGGGCTGGACGCCCTGAAGGCCCTCATCTTCGAGAAAATACAAGCCGCAAGCGAAATTACCCACCCGCTCCTTCCCCCCTTCCGCGTCCCCGTGGACCGGGTCTTTTCCGTTGACGGCTTCGGCACGGTCATCACCGGGACGCTAACCGAGGGCATGATAAAGCTAGGCGATGCCGTAGCCGTCTATCCCGCCAACCGCCCCGCCAAGGTGCGCCATATCCAAGTCCACGGCGGCGACGCGGAGGCCGCCTTCGCCGGGCAACGGGTGGCACTCAACCTCTCCGGGGTGCGGCGGGAGGACATCCAGCGCGGCTGTGTGCTGGCCCCCCCCGGCACCTTGCAACCCACCCGCATGTTGGACGTGAAGCTCACGGTTTTGCCCGGGTGCCCCCGGGAAATCCGCACCGGCTCCCGCCTGCATTTTTATTACGGAACCCACAACGCGCTGTGCAAGGCGGTTTTGCTGGGGTGCGACCGCTTGGAGGCGGGGCAGGAGGCTTACGCCCAGCTCCGTTTTACCGAGGAGGTGGCCGTCAAGCAAAACGACCGGTTCGTGACGCGCTTCTATTCCCCCATGGAAACCGTAGGCGGCGGCATTGTCCTCCACGCCCAACCCAAAAAGCACCGCAAGGGCAAGGCCGCAGAAATCGAAAAAAGGCTGAAAATCCGCGAGCAAGCGGGGGTAAGCGGCGATGAGAACGCCCGTATTTTACAGGCCATCGCCGACGAAGGCCCCAACCTCACCCCCCTGGAGGAAATCCTGAAGCAATTGGGGTACAGCCATGCCGCCACATGCGAAGCCGCCCTGGATACCCTCGCCCGGCAAGGCCGCATCACCCGCGTCGGCGCGCACCACGCCATCGACGACACCTTCCGCGCCCAATTATCCACCCGCCTGAAAAAACACCTCGCCACCTACCACCGGGACAATCCCCTGCATCCCGGCATCCGCAAGGAGGCACTGCGCAGTCGCCTCCTGCCCCACAGCAAGCCCCCCCTCTTCGATTTATTGCTACAAATATATATCGAAGCGGCGGTGGCGCGCCTCACCGGCGACCGGGTGGCACTGGCGGACTTCAGCCCGGCCTACACCCCCGCCCAGCAACAAATCCGGGAAGATATCCGCTCCCGCGCACAGGCCGGCGGCTTCACCCCGCCCAGCCCGGAGGAATTGCTGGCCCCCTGGCGGAAAAAAGCCGCCGATTCCCAGCAAGTCCTGGACGCCCTGCAAATCGAGGGCGCGCTCATCACCACCGAGCCGGGGATTCTATTTTCCACCCAAGCCATCCAAGAGGCGAAAAACGCCTTCCTCTCCCTGGCGGGGCATCCCCCCGCCCCCGTCACGCTACCCCAATTCCGCGACGCCCTCGCCACCTCCCGAAAATTCGCCCTCTCCCTGCTGGAATACTTCGACCGCACCGGCTTCACCCGCAAGGAAGGCGACGCACGAATCATACGCTGAAATTGCCCATCAAATTATTTTGCACATGCCGTGAATGATACCCCGCGGGGTGGGGTAAAGGGGGGTGAATGGCCCGCGCTAGCACGACAACACTCATGAACGGCTCTGTGCGGCAAGTACTCGCGTTAGTCTCGCTCCGCGAGCCAAACGCCGAGTACATAAGCCGCCCATTCGCCGTTAATTTCGCGTTGTCGCGAGACGCGCTTGCCCATTCACCCCCCTTTACCCCACCCCGCTACCTATTCGCAGGTATGTGGCAAGTAATTTTACTTGCACTGCCTCACCGTATATTTCATGCTTACTCACGTGGCGTAAAGTTACTCTGGCACTTTTATTGGGTTTGCGGTGTGCTGTGGGCGGGGGCGGGTGTAATGGGCAAGCGCGTCTAAGCGAAATAGGTAATGAGCGGTGCCCAGGCGGCTTATGTGGTTGGCGTTGAGGCTTCTGAAAGAAGACCAACGCAACCACTTGCCGCATGGGTGCCGTCCATTGCCTATTTCGTTTGAACGCGCGGCCCATTACACCCGCCCCCGCCCACAGCCCGCGCCCCTTTGTAGACAAATCCCCATGGGCTGGGGTATTATTACCTGCCTTTGGCATCACGTACCCTGGAGGTATCCCATGCTGGAAAAACTGACACAACTGCGCCACCATATAGAGCAAAGTCTGCGCGACGCCACCCCGGAAGCCATTGAGGCGGTGCGGGTGGGGATGCTGGGGAAGAAGGGTGAAATCACCGCTGTGTTGAAGGGGCTGGGTCAGCTTGAACCCCAAGCGCGCAAAATCGCCGGCCAAGCCGCCAACGAGTTGCGGGACTGGGCACAGAGCCAAATTGACCAGGCCAAGGCCGGCGCAGGGGCGGCCAAGCAAGCCCAAGCCCTGACGGAGGAAAGCATTGACATTACCCTCCCCGGCCGCAGGCGCGGCATGGGCCGCCTCCATCCCATCACCCAGGTCTATGGCAAGCTGGAAGAGCTTTTTCTCTCTCTGGGCTTTGATATCGTGGAAGGCCCCCATATCGAAACGGTGTACCATAATTTCGACGCGCTGAATACGCCGGAGAGCCACCCCTCCCGGGACGAAAGCGATACCTTCTATTTTGATGAAAATTATTTACTGCGCTGTCACACCTCCCCCATGCAGGTGCGCGTCATAGAAAAGCAAAAGCCGCCCATTCGGGTGGTGGTGCCGGGGAAGGTCTTCCGGCGCGACGAGGTGGACGCCACCCATACCCCGGTTTTCCACCAGCTGGAGGGCCTGGTCATCGACAAGGGCGTCCACATGGGGGATTTACGGGGCATTATGGAGCTTATCGCGGGGCATATCTTCGGGCCGGGGGCGAAAATCCGTCTGCGCCCCAGCTTCTTCCCCTTCACCGAGCCCAGCGCGGAGGTGGACATCACCTGCTATGTATGCGACGGAAAAGCCAGCCGCCCCGGCTCTGAGGCAAACGACCCCTGCCGCGTGTGCAAGGACAGCGGCTGGGTAGAGCTGTGGGGCTGTGGCATGGTCCATCCCCAGGTACTGCGCACCAGCGGCATCGACCCCGGGGAATACAGCGGCTATGCCTTCGGCCTGGGGGTGGACCGGATAACCTCCGCGTTGTACGGCATCACCGACCCCCGCCTGTATTTCGAAAACGACGTGCAATTCCTGCGTCAGTTCTGATTTATTCGAGGTGAATCATGAAAATCCCCCTATCCTGGTTGCAAGATATTGTCACCCTGCCTGACGACGCCCGCACCTTTTCCCACAAAGCCACCGATGCCGGCATCAAAGTGGAGGGCATCGCCACCTCCGGCGGGGAAATTACCCGGGTGGTCATCGGCCAAATTGTGTCCCTCACGCGCCACCCCGACGCGGACAAGCTGTGGGTCACACAGGCCGATGTGGGCACCGAGGTATTGCAAATCGTCACCGGCGCGGATAACCTGAAAGTGGGGGATTATATCCCCGTGGCCCTCCATGGCGCGACATTGGCCAATGGCCTGAAAATTAAGAAAAGCAAGATGCGCGGCCAGGAATCCAACGGGATGCTGTGCTCCATCGGCGAGCTGGGCTGTACTACAGAGGACTTCCCCCACGCCACCGACGCCGGCATTCTGGTACTGACCCGGCCCCATCCCCTGGGCGCGGACGCCAAGCCCCTTCTGGGGCTGACGGAGGATGTGCTGGACTTCGAAATCCTCTCCAACCGGCCGGACACCAACGCGGTGATGGGCATTGCCCGGGAGGCCGCCGCCGTGTATCAAATCCCCTTTTCCCTGCCGGAAATTACTGTTCAAGAGAAAGCCGCGGGGCAAGCCTCCGCACTGGTTAGCGTGGACATTAAAGACCCGGCGCGTTGCCCCCGCTACATCGCCAGGGTGGTGCGGGATGTAAAAATCGCCCCGTCCCCCCGGTGGATGCAAAAACGCTTGGAAGCGGCGGGTCTGCGCCCGGTAAATAATATCGTGGACATCACCAACTATGTGATGCTGGAATACGGCCAGCCCCTGCACGCCTTTGACATCGGCGCGGTGGCGGAGCAAAACGGTAAGCACGGCATCGTTGTGCGTACCGCCGCATCCGGCGAAAAAATCACCACCCTGGACGGCGTGGAGCGCGTCCTTTCGGACACGGCTCTGCTCATTGCCGACGGGGAAAAGCCCCTGGCCATCGCCGGGGTCATGGGGGGCGAGGCCACCAAGGTACACGACGCCACCACCACCATTTTATTTGAATCCGCCAATTTCAACCCCGCTTGCATTCGCCTGACGGCGAAAAAGCTGGGAATGCGCACCGACGCCTCCGCCCGCTACGAAAAAGGGATTGACCCCAACCAAGCCCTGACCAGCGTAAACCGCGCCATGGAGCTGGTGGAACGCTTCGAGTGCGGGCAGGTGGTGCCCGGCTGGGTGGACAATTATCCGGCCCCGCGCCAGCCCCGTGCCGTGGCCTTTTCCACGGAGGGCATCAACGCCCGGCTGGGCACCGCTTTACCCGCCGGGGAAATCCGCGCCTACTTACAGCGGGTGGGCATCGAGACCCGGGAAAAGGACACCGCCTACGAAGCCATCGTCCCCACCTTCCGCTGGGACATTGGCGAGGAGGTGGACTTGGCCGAGGAGGTGGCGCGTTTTTACGGGTACAACCGGCTCCTTTCCCGCCACAGCCAGCATATCCCCGCCCATTTACCCTTCCAGCCCGGCATGTCCCCCCGCCGCCGCCGGGAAATCGCCCTTAGGCAAGCCGTGGCGGGGCTGGGGTATTGCGAAGCCCTTACCTATCCCTTCGAAAGCCCGAAAATAGCGGACAAATTACTGCTCCCCCAGGATGATTTCCAGCGGGAGCCCCTGACATTGAAAAACCCCTTGGGGGAGGATTTCAGCGTCATGCGCCGGCGCACTTTGGGCGGGCTGTTGACCGGCCTGGGGGTAAATTTCGTCAAGCGCAACGAAACCGCCCGCCTCTTTGAAATGGCGTGGGTCTATGAATCCCTGACCCGGGAGGCCCCCCGCCTTACCTTGGCGGCTTACGGGCCCGGGGTGGATTATCTGAGTATGAAGGGGGACGTGGAGGATTTGCTTTCTGCCTTTGTCGGCGGGAAATTGGTCTTCGCGCCCCTGCAATTGCCTTATATGCATCCGGGGCGCACCGCCGGTGTGGCGGTCAGGCCCCATCCCAAGCGCGACCCCGCCCCCCTGGGCGAGCTGGGGGAATTGCACCCCCAAGTGGCGGCCCACTTCGGCATTGAAGCCCGGGTATATGTGGCCGTTTTGGACCTGGACGCCATACACGCCCTGGGGGTGAATAAGAAAGCGTCCTTCACCCCGCCGCCCAAATTTCCGGCCTTGGTGCGGGATTTGGCCTTCACCGTGCCGGGGGACGTCACCGCCGCCCAGTGCGAGGCCGCCATCCGCGAAAAGGGCGGCCAATGGCTGTCGGAAGTTACCCTCTTCGACGTATACCAGGGCAAACAAATTGAAGCGGGGCACAAGTCCATGGCCTACACCCTGCGTTTTTCCGCGCCGGACCGGACGCTAACCGACGACGCGGCCCGTAAGCAAATGACCGCCATCTGCAACCACCTCAGCGAAAAACTGGGCGGACTGGTACGCTGATGGACTTGATTTATCTCCTGCCCGGCGCGTTCTTCGCCCCGGTGATTCACGAATGGGTGAAGGCCATGGCCAGCACCCTCCAGGGCGACCCCACCCCGCGCAGTCAAGGGTTTCTCTCGGGCAATCTATTCAAATATTTTGAGCCCATCGGCTTTCTCATGATGCTCTTCTTCGGCGGCTTTGGCTGGGGGCAACCCGTGCCCACCGCCGCCTTGCATTACAAAAACCGGCGCAAGGGGACACTTATCACCTACATCGCGCCGTCGCTGGCGAATTTGTTGCTGGGTATCGTCTCCATTGCCGCCGTCAGTCTGCTGGCCGGAGAGCCCTTACACGCCTTTCTCCTGGTACGCATCACCCATGTCCATGTCTGGACGGCGGATGCCCATTGGATTATCATGATGGTGCTTTTTGCCTTCGCCCAGTGCAACATTTTGCTGGCGTTGTTTAATTTAATCCCCGTGCACCCCCTGGACGCGTCCAAGATTCTACAGCTCTTTGCCCGGCCCGATACCTTGGTGAAGCTAAACCATTTCGAAAAACCCATGCAGATAGCCCTGATGCTGGCCTTGGTATTCGGGCTGGTGTCCTTTGTTTTCAGCCCGGTGTGGAATGCTATCCTAAGGATGGTGTGGCTGGCCTGATGGAAGTGAATCTGCCCAATTATGCGGGGCCGCTGGATTTGCTCCTGCGCCTGATTTCCCGCAACGAAATGGATATCTTTGACATCCCCATTGCGGAACTGACGGCCCAATATCTGGAGGCATTGCAGGATTTGCCCCCGGACATGGATAATTTGAGCGAATTTCTGGTGTATGCCGCCACCTTGCTGGAAATCAAGTCCCACATGCTGTTGCCCCGGCCCAAACCCCTGGACGACATTGAAGAAGAAGACCCCCGGGAGGCTCTGGTGCAGAAGCTACTGGCCTACCAAATGGCGCAAACCCTGGCACAGCAGTTGCACAGCCTGACCCCCCCCGGCGACCGGCTTACGGGGAAGGGCGAAATCGAATTGGCCCTGGAGGCCGACGACACCCCGGTGCTGGAGGGCGTCACCGTAGCGGATTTGTGTGAAATATTTGCCGAAATTATGCAACGCCGTGCCGCCCGCACCGACACGGTACGCGCCGGGTACGGGGAAATGCCCCGGGAACGCTTCAGCGTAACAGAGAAAATCACCCTCATCCGGCACATGCTCAAGCAGGGGAAGGTACGGCTTTTTGCCTTGCTTACGGACTGCCACTCCCGCCGGGAAATGGTGGTTACATTTCTGGCATTGCTGGAGATGATGCGCCGGGGGATGCTAAAGGCGCAACAGGACACGGATTTTGCGGATATCAGCTGCGAGGCGGCATAGGGGGGTGTAGCCATGGGAACGGTCCGATGCAACAAATGTAAAAACATGTTCAGCTTCGACGGCCTTCCCCCCGAGGCTTGCGCCGAATGTTTGGCCAAGCGCGAGGCCATGCTCAACCATGTACGGGAAGTGGTGAAGGCCAACCCCGGCATCTCCCCCCAGGAGGTCAGCAGGCAAACGGGGGTGCCCGTGCCTGTCATCATTAAATACATAGCAACGGGGTTGCAATAAGGAGAAAACATGCCCGGACTTTTATCCGAAAAAGAAAAAATGCTGGAAGCCATGCTGTTCGCCAGCCCCGACCGGGTTCCCCTGGCCAAGCTGGCGGAGGCCCTGGGCTGTGACATCCCCGTGACCCGGGGCTTGCTGGCCCATTTGGGTGAGTTCTACACCCGGGAGCAATCGGGGATTCAGCTCCATGAGGCCGACGATACCTACCGCCTGTGCACCAATCCGGCTTATTACCCTTGCGTACAGCGGCTACTACAGTTAAGGCCCCGCAGACCCCTTTCCCAGGCCCTGCTGGAAACCCTCGCGGTTGTCGTATTCAAACAGCCCGTGACCAAGGGCGTCATCGAGGAAATCCGGGGCGTGAACTCCGACCATAGCGTAAACCGGCTGGTGGAGTACGGCCTGGTGGAGGAAAAGGGGCGGCTGGACGCACCAGGCCGGCCCATTCTCTTCGGCACCTCCGAGGAATTTTTACTCTACTATGGGCTGAAAAACGTAGATGAGCTAATGAAATAGCGCGTGGGCGTGGAAACGCGCCGGCACCCGGGCTGTGGAAATGGCGGTGCAAGCGCGTCTAGCGTAATTGCGCAGATTAGTGGCGTAGGGCGGGGTTACGTGGTTGGCGTTTGGTTCACGTAGTGAAACGAACGCAACCACTTCTCCGACCAAGCCAATCATCGCGCAATGCGCGTTAGCGCGGCACCGCCATTTCCACAGCCCGGGTGTCGGCGCGTTTCCCGCCCTCGGGAAACGTTTTGAATCATTTTATTTTTACAAAATACAGCTTGTATATTTTCCGACAATTTGTAACAATGCGGCCAGCTTCGAGTCGGGGGAGATACACATGGCCAAGAAATTATACAAAAGGGCCCTTGCGCTATTACTGTCTTTGGTAATGATGCAGGGGTTATTTTATTTGACGGGGGTGCGGGCGGCTTCGGGTGTTCAAGCCCCCACCGATATAGTCGTGCTCAACAGCGCGCAGGGCTTGGGCGCAAGCCTGAACTTGCCCCTGCATCCGGCTTCCACTGGCTGGTACAAGCTAAGCGGTTCCGTGGAATTTGCGGGGAGGCTTACCATCAGCGGCACGGTGCATCTCATACTGGAAGACGGCAGTCACTGGAAAAATACAATTCAGCAAGTGGGGCAGACCCGTACCGGCGGCATCTATGTACCGCCGGACAGTGCTTTACACATCCACGCCCAATCCTCCGGCACGGATATGGGGAGACTGACCCTGTATGGCGGCTTTGCTCAAGCGGCCATCGGCGGTGACAATGGCGATTCCGGTAGCATATATATCCACGGCGGTAACATAACCGCCACGGGAGGGGTCGGAGCGGCAGGTATTGGCGGAGGATGGGGTGGCTCGGGAAGGGTGTCAATTTATGGGGGGGTCTTGATTGCGATAGGTGGTGAGGGGGGGGTCTTCTCCCCTGGCAGTCCCGGCATTGGGAGCGGTTCCTTTGGCACAGGGGCCAGCGTTACCATCCACGGCGGCGACGTAACGGCTACGGGGAGCGGTACCGGGTACCTTTCCGCACCGGATATCAACGGCAATATTGCCATTTCCGGCGGGAATGTGCACGCACGTATACAAGCATACCAAGGCCATACCGCAACGCCCCCTGCTCCCCTGACGGAAAACGGCATTACGGCGGCGATAACCCTCAGCCCCACCGGAAGTTTACCCCAGGGCATGACCCTCACAGCGACCCTTACCCTTTCCGGCACGGCAACCGAGGCAGGGGTGCATACCCTTGCCCTCGCAAGCACAGAGCTGGCGGGTCAACCCGCCACGCCCATCACAC
>WQSR01000056.1 GCA_009787785.1 Defluviitaleaceae bacterium | reverse complement strand
CACGGACACGTTCTGCACAAACTTCCGCAGGTGTTGTAATAAATACCGCTAAGTCGAATAAGGGATTGAATAGCTCTTGATTGCTAAATATCGTACCTGACAGCACAAATTTAGGGTGTTTTTTTATGTCATCCATTAAATCATTAGTCCTGTCTTCTGGAGAGCGAGTAGTCGTGTATGGTATTTTTGTTCCCCAACACCACAGGTAATCGTCAATATCTAAATATTGACAATCAAGTCGTTGAGCAACATTCTTACCAAGCGTTGTGCTCCCTGCTCCCGATGCCCCAAAAATGACAATTCCCATAGTGTACCTCATCCCCACAAAGCATCTTAATAGTGATTATATCACGGGTGCAACCATATTACCCAGCATCCGACCAGGCGTCAGAGCCGATGCGGTGCGTTCTGTGGGGAGCTTCCCTGCCTATCGGTAGGGAAATAAAAGCTGAAACAGTATTCGCTTTGACTGTAGAAAATGCTTATTTTGTGCGTCTGCTTATAAGACGAACTCAAATTCAATTTCGTGCAGTGCCGGAATATTATCATCACCGATAAGCGGAATTGCCGGGATGAGTTTTCTTGAATAATCAAGCTCATTCAATCTGACCGCACATATTGTAAAGCCGCGTCGTTGATAGAAACGAAAAGCATGGCAGTTGTCATTAGTTGTTTGCACATAAACCCGCTTGCAATTTTCATCGTCAGCAATTTTAGTTACGGCATTTATCAATGCTGAACCTATTCCTATATTCTGCACAATAGATTCAATAACCATAATTTCACATTCGTTATTTGAAAAACGGTAATAGCAATACCCGAGTATTTCTTGTTCTTCCGAAAGCGCAATTAGACAAGGTAAATCACGCAAATCAAACAATTCACGATGTACGGCTATTTTCATTTCATACAAAATACCTTCGCTCTCACCGCTATAAGTTTCAACAACTATCCGCTCAACTTTTTCCTTATATTCATCTGTAAGTGAAATAATCTCCATATCGCAACCCCCGCAGTATATAAATTTTGTTCAGTTGCCTACCATTACGATAAATTATATCAGAACATAACAATACTCACAAAATTTATTTTCTCACACCCCTTATTACCAGTCCAATCAAGCAACCCCTTGATACCATCCGTTGCTTACTGTAAGATACGGACAAACGCTCGCTCATCCGCGAAGGTAAAAATGTGGCTTCCAGAGGACAACACATGTACACGATATTTCTTTTAGAGTGCAAAAAGGCACTGAGTAATAGAAAAAATAGATTCTCGCTTATATTGTACTGCGCGCTTTTGTTTGTGTTTGTTTTGCAAAATGATGCCACATTTTCAGATGCCAGGGAAAGAGAGCTAGAACAATTATCAATGCTACCAGTACGAATAAGTAATGCGGCCAACACGCGTTGGATGACTACGGTTTACAATGCGCAATGGATTCCTGCCCCCGGTTTTGAAGATGATTTCAATTTAATTACCCAAGCCGCAACAAATAGCTATCATACACTTCGTCGAATGGAAATATACGCCCAACAAATGACGGTTGCTATGAAAGAAAACGACCGGACAACAGAAATTATTTTTCTTAATTACTTGTACCGCGCACACCTCGAACAATATTTATTTGCTTATAATATTTTAGGCGTGCCGCAACCTATTGGCCTCTTTTATCTTTCTCGCTGTGGACATAACATTCCCCTCGATTACAATGCGAGAATTGCTTTTTACAGGGAAAATCAAGAATTTATACAATATTTCGTTGATAACGATATTTTGTTTTTATACGAAAATGAAATGCGGGGTATAAATTTCATTTACCAAGCATTAAGGCAATTGTTGCCGCTGGCGGTTCTGTTTATTGTATTTATCGTTGCAAGTGATACATTCACTTCCGATAATCAATGGGGTAGTTATAAATTCCTGCTTGTCAATCCAATTTCCCGGAAAAAAGTTTTCATCTCCAAGCTGATTGCTGCGTGTACCATCGCATTTGCACTGGTGTTGGGTCCTGTTATTGTTCTGGGGTTGGCATTAGGGGTGATGAACGGGTTCGGCCCTTATAATTATCCCATTCTTACCCAAATGGGTACATACGCAACGTTCACGCCTCTACAAAACAATTTGGCGTTCGACCAAACAGTGGGAAATTTTTTATGGAGGCTATTAGAATTTACCCAAATGGAACAGGCTTTTGCAAGCACTGGACTTGCTTATGTGCCTGAACATCCGGCACTGGGACTTACACCCATTACTTCTCATGTATTGTTTGAAAATTATCTTTTCACGCCAAACCCTGCATTGCAATATACCCCCATGTTACTGGTGATTTTTATGGCATTGCCTCTTTACTTATTAGTTATTTTGGTGGCGGTGTCTGCCATTGCCCTGTTGTCAGTTCTCTTCCAACATAGCATACCTGTACTCATAATTGGTGTGATATTTAGTATTGGGGCTATTTTGTTCCCTGCACCTGTAAGCAACATAAGTCTTTTGGCACGGCTAAATCCATTTATATATGTTAATCCCATAAACATTTTGAATGGCGTTGGCAGTACTACAGCTTTGATGGGTGTTGTGGTGCTTGCGCTGTGGAGTGTTGTGCTAACCATTCTTAGTTTGTTCCTTTTTACGAAGCGGGATATAAGGTGTTAAAATAATGTCATTAGAGGGGGGGCCACTATGAATATGCTGGAGATAAAGGGACTTAAAAAGAGTTTCGGATGGGGAAAAAAGAAAATCACCGCTGTAGCCGATGTTGGCTTTACCGTAAACAGGGGTGAGCTGGTGGGTTTCGTTGGTCCCAACGGAAGTGGAAAGACCACCACGCTTAAAATGGTGAGCAATCTCATCTGGCCGGACGCGGGCAGTATATCCATCGGTGGGTATGATTTATTCAGGCAACGAAACGCGGCACTGGGATGCCTTGCCGGGATAGTGGAAAACCCCGGACTTTTCGCAGGGCTGACGGGCATGGCGCATTTGAAATTTATCCAAGGGATGCGTAAGGTTAGCAAAAGCCGTATGGATGAATGCATAGAAATGTCCGGCTTAGGCCGGCATTTACGGCGCAAGGCAAGTGAATATTCATTGGGGATGAAACAGCGGCTGGCACTCGCTATGTGCCTAATGACGAACCCGCAACTGTTAATACTAGACGAACCCACCAACGGCTTAGACCCTACTGGAACAATAGCGTTGCGTGAAATGCTTGCCACCATGAAAAATGAAGGCAAAACATCCCTATTGTTTTCATCGCACATGCTGGGCGAAGTAGAAAAGTTGGCTGACCGTATTGTATATATTCGCCAAGGCAAAATCATAAAAGAACAAGGTAATATGGAGGCATGTTCCACTTACTATCTGCTTTCTACTGATGATAATAACCGGGCAATGGAAGTCTTGCCCGGTGCGGAACTATTTTCCGATGGGTGGATAAAAATAACGCTAGGCGAAACATCGCTGGACGCGATTATTGTAGTTGTGAAATCACGCGGTATCGCCATTCATGATATTCAAAAACGTACCTACGACTTGGAGGCTGTGTACGAGGAATTATATCGTGGAGACACACCCTCGGGGGCGAAGTAATGTATAAAAGTTATTTGCTGTTTGAATTAAAGCGGCAGTTTTCAAGTTTGAAAACCATTGTCATTACGGCGATATTTTTGTTAGGTTTAGCGGGATACCTTAGCTACAGTGTGTATATGCACCGGGATGCACATGAACGCCACATTGAATCCCTGCGGGCTATCGAAGCCTACTTGCCCAACCTTACAGCAGTAATTCGTGCGGCACAGCAACATGAGGGGCTCACTATATCTATAGAACGCACGGCAGATGAAACAGCCGCAATACTCACTATGTTGAGTGAAGATGTACGGCGTGTGTCTGCACAAAGGATACATGCCGACACCTACCTACCGGGTGAAGAAGTTCCTGCGTGGGAAAGGGTGCTTAACGCACATGTGTTAAGGCACGAACGATTGTTGGCAAACTTCTATGCATGGCGCATGGTGCGTGCGGCGTATTTGGGTGTGTGTGCAACTGAAATTGATTTTAACGACCCTACTATGGAAGCAATATACAGGCTACGCTATACAGAAACGCAATTAATGACAACAATTCAATTTTACCGATATTTGCAAAATGTGGGCGTGCCAATTATACACTCGGCCTATGAACCTACGGCATTTCAACTGGCACACAGGATAATATCCACGCTAGGGGCTTTTATTTTGCCCATACTTGTGGTGTTGCTGGTGGCAGATGTTTTCAGCAAGGAAAACGAAGTAGGTGGATATAAAGTTTTACTGTTGCAACCACTTTCTCGTATGAAGGTGTATCTAGCGAAACTATGCAGTAGCTTTATTGTGTGTGTGACAGCATTTGTGTTACCTATGGCACTCATTTCTAGCATTGCAGGCATTGTTTTCGGCCTTGGTCTCGGTGGGTATCCCGTGCCATTTGCACCTGCGCAAATGCAACCGGCTACCTATTATGAAACCGCCGCACAGGTGCTGGCTCGGCTTGACCCCGGATACATCGTGCCGGATGGCTTTATAGCTGTGTCGCAGTATCTGTTATGGGGATTGCCATTTGTTTTGATATTTTTGTTGTTCGCCGTCAGTCTTACCACGTTCATTTCCATGACTGCACGGGATAGCGTTTTCTCGATGGCTGTCGGCTTTGGCATTGTGCTGGGCAGTCTGGTGCTGACAGCGTTTGGCTTTGGCCGTGTATTATGGAATCCCATCATTTATGCGGATATGGACTATATTGTTACCAGTGGAAACGCCGGGCTTTTCTGGTATCCCTTGCTGTGGGCGGCGATACTGATTATAGTAGGTTTCCTATGGTTCCGTAAAAAAGATGTTATTTGCTAACGGAGGTCGCTTATGAAATTATGAATAAAATGCAACCAAAATTACCCCACTTGATACCGCTTAAACACCCGCCCCGCGAATATAAGCATAGCCGCTCCCACGACCAATGAAAACACCGCTTCAAAAACGAACGGCGGGAACATAAAGCCGAATATTTCATAGGGTGCAATTGAGAATGTTGACATTGCGGGAATTACCATGACAGGTAACATCTCAACAATAAGTCTGTATAGGTCAAACAGCCACCGTATCGGCAATGCCACGACGAGTGCTGACGCTAAAAATACCCATACCGAAGCAAAAATTATTGTGCTGAAGGACGATTTTAGTTTTGCTGACAACAGCAGCACCGCCGCGCCGAAAAAGATTGCCCGCGAAGCGGCGTTTAATATATAAATCACGCTCACTTGCGCCATGTTGAAATTGTACGGCGAGGGTGGCCAGAATAATTGGAATGCGGCCGCCCCGCCATCCGCGCCAAACACGGCCATATTTATCCCATAACTGCACAACAAAAATACAAAAGTGATTCCCGCGCTAAAGGTGGCGGCTGTGAGTAGCTTTGCCCATATCAGCTTGCTTTTGCCGAATTTGGACGCAAGCATGATTTGAGCAACCCCTGTGCTGTGCTCGGTAGCAAAAACAGGCGCGATGCTAACGGCAAGGGCAAAAAACAGAACGACCACAACAATCGAAAGGCGCGTGAAAAAATTATAGTACCCACCGAAATATTCATACACCCACGGCGTGTCAATGCTTTCATGTTGCGTCATTATCCATTCCGCGCCCCGTTCGGATATACGGTTGATATCCAAAAGCCAATTTGTACTTGATTGCACAAGGCTATGGTGCAATTCGTAAAATGTATTCGCTTCTGCAACTGATTGTGCTTCGCTCATAGAAATAATGCTCTGCGTTATCCATCTGACATTATCATAACGGCTTCCGTCTATTGTTTCCGAATATACCCATGCCCGGGAAATCAAATCGCCGTCTATGGGCGTGCCGGATATGCTCCTTGAATGTTCCCGCGCATAGGCCATGTTTTGCCACGGCGTTTCATCGGCTGTAAACAACGGCAGTAGAAACATAATCTGAACAAAGCAAGTAATGAGCAACCCCAAAGCAAGGGCGATAATCGTACCCTTGCGGAGAAACATCTTTTTGTATTCATACCCGGCCAATTCAAATAAGCTACGCATTTTCTTCTTCCTCCCCAAAGTGGTGCATATATAGCTTTTCAAGGCTCTTTCTGTCTGATACGATTTCATCTACCTTGCCGTTTTCGATAATTTGGCCGTCCTTCATGATGAGCACGACATCGGCAATGTCTTCAATGTCGGAAACAATATGCGTGGACAACAGCACAATCCGGTTTTTGCCAAGCTGTGAGAGTAGGTTGCGGAATTTTATCCGCTCCTTCGGGTCAAGCCCTGCGGTTGGTTCGTCCAGGATAAGTATTTTCGGGTTATTTAAGAGGGATTGGGCAATGCCCAGCCGCTGTTTCATACCGCCGGAAAAAGTCTTGATTTTCTTCTTCGCTACATCGGTTAGGTTTACTAATTCCAGCAACTCCGCGCTTTTTTCCTTTGCCCTGTGCTTGGTAAGCCCTTTAAGGCTTGCCATGTAGCAGAGAAATCCCATTGCCGTGAAATCGGGATAATAACCGAAGTGCTGGGGCATATAGCCCAACGCATCACGGTAATCCTCCTGCTTTACATCTATGCCGTTAAACTTCACTTCCCCGCCTGTGGGCGTAAGCAAGCCGCACATCATACGCATCAATGTGGTTTTGCCCGCACCGTTCGCACCCAGCAAGCCGTAAATGCCCTGCTTGAGAGAAAGGGAAACGCGGTCAACGGCGATTTTATTCTTATACTGCTTTGTTAAGCGGTCAATGACAAGTTCCATGGGTAATCCTCCGGTTTTATAATGAATTTAATTGCTTCAGCCATTGTCCACGCCAGCGAAAGCCAAAATAACCAGAACAACAGATTTTCATGTAGCGGTACAATGTTAAACGGATTAAATACAACCATGCTGATAACGCTAACGAAACAAGAGGCACCGCCGCAGATATATAGCCGCTCCTTGCCACGGAACCGGTTGAGCGAAAACAGCGAAAAGCAACACGCCATTAGGTACGGCGTGAACATTTGCACTGTAAAAGTAAATAGGCCCATGCCGCTCACCCGCGAAAGCACCGCCGTCAAGATGATGCATGTAAGCCCATTAACCGCACCGATAATCCCAAGCCTTGCGAGGGTAATATCGGAAAGGCTGTAGCGGCAACTCATTTCCAGCTCTGCCATGTTGTAGGACATGCTTTTTGCCAATTCCGTTATACCCAAAAGCACAAAGAAAGGCAGAAACGAGGCACAAACCCATACAATCACGTTTATATCCCCTTGATAATGAAGGGCAACCATAACAGCCGCCACCATCAGAGCGGACATTACCCAAACCCGCTTGCGGATATAGCCAAGCTGTGCCATGAAAAAATCGCCACGGCTTGCGGCGGGGTATTCAAAGGACAGCAGAAATTCCGCTTTCCTTTTGGGCGGCGGCGCATCGAACGCGCCTTTTAACGCCTTTTCTAATTTTTCATTCACGCAAAGTCCTCCTCACGCATTGCCGATTTTAGCTTGGAGAGCGCGCCGTTTATCTTTCTGCGGACGGCGAAGCGCGACAGCCCTGTAAACGTGGCAATTTCCCCAATAGACAAGTCATTTGCATACTGCAAGAGCAGTATTTCCTGTACATCCTCCGGCAGGATTTTCAGCGCGTCTTGCAAGACAGCGGATAATTCCACCGCTTCAAGCCCAGCATCGGTATCTTCCAGTTCCCCTGTGAGCGGCTCGGCAACTTTTTTCCTAAACTGGTCAATGCACAGGTTTTTGGCGATTGTGTAGAGATACGCGAGGGGCTTGCCCCTGCTGATATATTTGTTGCCCGCAAAAAAGCGCAGGAAAGTTTCTTGCGTCAAATCCTCGGCAAGATGCGCGTTTTTCATTTTGAACCAGCAATACTTGTACACTTTGTCGTATTGCTCCTGCAAGGGCAAAGACACGCGAAAACCTCCCTTCAACATGTTTAACGGATGGCGAGGGCAAAATGTGCGGGCACAACGCGTATTTACTTTTTGTGTAATGCATACTATAATTTGCCAAGGAGCGTGAGCAACTTGGATAAATCACTTAAAATTTTGCTGGTGGCGGCTGAAGTCGCACCCTACTCACAGTCCGGCGGGCTTGGCGATGTTACTGGGTCACTGCCTAAAGCGTTACGGGCCTCCGGTGTAGATATGCGTGTTGTATTGCCCAAATACAAAACCATCCAGAGCGAATTGTTGAAGGACGCCCGGGAATTGGCCAGCTTTACCGTGCATCTTGCCTGGCGCAGTCAGGAAGCCTCGATTCATGTCATTGATGAACATGGCGACGGCGATTCTACTTACCTGATTGAGAACGATTTTTACTTTGCCCGTGATACTTTTTATGGGTATGGGGATGATTTCGAGCGGTTTGCCTTCTTCTCGAAGGCCGCCATCGAAATGCTTGGCGTCATTGATTTCCAAGCCGATATCATCCATTTCAACGACTGGCATACCGGCCTTGGTCCCACGTTTTTGCGTGATGTGTACCGGGGCTTTACCTTTTACAAGGACATGAAGAGTATCATAACCATACACAATCTGCACTATCAAGGGGTTTTCGGGCGGGATATTTTGTGGAATGTGGGGCTGAACGACGGCTACTATACCGGGGGCGACCTTGAATTTTTTGGCAACGCCAGCTTCCTGAAGGCGGGCGTCCTCCACGCCGACGCCGTGAGCACCGTAAGCAAAACCTACGCCGGGGAAATCCAAACCCCCGCCTATGGCTACGGCATGGACGGGCTGTTGCGCCAGCGGGGGGAGCATGACGGGCGGCTCTTTGGCATCGTCAACGGCATCGACATAGACAAATACAATCCCGCTACCGACCCGCGCATCTTTGAGAATTTTTCTATCGGCGAAAAGGACAAAAAGCGCGCCAACAAGCACGCCTTACAGCAACATTTGAACCTGCCTGTGGGGGACATGCCTGTCATCAGCATCATCTCCCGGCTGGTGGAGCAAAAGGGCCTAGACATTGTGGCCGTCATATTGGAAGAATTGTTAAACATGGATATCCAGCTGGTGGTGCTGGGCACGGGAGAAGGGCGGTATGAGAATCTGTTCCGTGGCTACGCCATGCGCTACCCCCACAAGGTTTCCGCCAACATCAACTACGAAGGCACCCTGTCGCGGCGCATTTATGCCGGGGCGGATATTTTCCTCATGCCCTCTGTGTACGAGCCCTGCGGGCTGGGCCAGCTCTTCGCCATGCGCTACGGTACCGTTCCCATCGTACGCAGAACCGGCGGCCTTGCCGATACCGTCACCCATTTCAATCCGGCAACGGGGGAAGGCAACGGCTTTTCCTTCGATGATTTCCTCGCCAGTGGGCTGATGTGGGCCATCCGGGAGGCGTTGTCCCTTTATGGCTCCTGCGAATGGGACACGTTGGTGCACAACGCCATGTCCAGCGATTTCTCCTGGCGCAGGATGGCCGGGGAATACATTGATATGTACGAAAAAGTGAAGGCGTACTAACAAAAACACATAAAACTACGAAAACCCCCATATACATGTCAAAACGTGTATGGGGGTTTTTTATGCGGATAAGCAATGGGATTAAAATTGCGGCGGTGTATGCATCGGTATTTTTGGGGGCGGGATTTGCCTCGGGGCAGGAGTTGATTCGGTATTTTGTGGGCTTTGGGCCCATGGGCGCGGTGGGCTTGCTGATGGCGGGGGTGCTTTTTGCCCTTACGGGATGGTCGGTGCTGACCATTTGCCGGCGGGAGAAAATTACGACCTACAGCGGGATGATGCAACATCTGCTGGGCAAGCGGCTGGGTATCGCCACGGAATGGCTGGTGGCCGCGTTTTTGTTTTGCTTGTTTGTGGCGATGCTGGCCGGGGCGGGAGCTACGGCGCGGCAAGCCTTTGACATCCCCTTCACTGCCGGAGCCGGCATCGTGGGGGCAGTTGTCTTTATTATATTGCTTTTCGACTTGAACGGCATTGTCAAGGTGAATGTGATACTCGCGCCGCTGATGATTTTCGGCGGATTTTTCGTGGGGCTGTATGCCTTTCTTGCGGCCTCGCGCCCGGCCTTTGCCATGTTCGCGGGCTTGCCTTCGAGCTGGGTGGTGGCCGCGGTGGTGTATGCCTCGTATAATTTGGTCACGGGGATTCCCGTGCTGGCCGCCACGTCGAAGCTGGCTACCAAGAAATCCGACGCCTTCGTGGGCGGTGTGGTGGGCGGCGGGGTGATAACCCTGCTGGGGCTCTCTTTGCTACTTCCTTTATTCTTGTACTACACCGACGTGGTGAACATTGAAATCCCCTTGCTGATGATTGTTGTGAATTATGGCCCGTTTTTCAGCCTGCTCTACCTTGGGGTGCTGATTAGCGCGTTGCTGACCACGGCGGCTTGCAATGGCTTTGCCGTTTTGCAATGGCTGAACAGCCACAGCCGGGGCTGGCTGGCGAACAGAAAAGTAGCGGCGGCGGCCCTTTGCTTGCTGGGGATTGGTGCGGCACATATTGGGTTCTCGCGGATTGTGGCCTATGTATATCCCATTTTCGGCTTGCTTGGGCTGTTTATGATACTGATAATCATTTTAAACGCTATCCAACCAGCAACTGGGCCAGATACAGCATCAAAAACCCCGGAATACCCAAAATCCCGATGACCATGGCCGTAATCAAATTTACCCCCACGGCAAGGCCCAGCCCCGACAAGGCCATGTTGGCACCGATGATGCCCGCCACACCCAGAATCATATTGCGCCCGACTTTAAGCAACCATTTGAACTGCCACGTGTAGAGTAAAAACCCCACAAAGCCCACGCACGACCCAAGGATTATCCACATAGTCGTGTCCATTTATATCACCCCATGTACGATTCCTTTTTCTTTGAGCTTGTTGTGGTAATACTTGTACTTCAGCCCGGCGGCCTTCAGCTCGAAGATGAGGGCATCGGTGAGGATTTCGTCGGTGACTTGGTCGAAGCGGCTATGTAGATGAGCCAGCTCTTCCCTAATCGCTTCCAGGGCCTGCACCAATTCGAAATCCTCAGCCGACAGGGTGCGGGTGACTTTCCCCTTCTCCCGCTCTGCCGGATATTCCACCGCCGCGCTCAACGCCTGTGGCACCACCGCTTCCCGGTTTTGCCCCACAAATTGCAATACCTGCGCCATGTCCAATCTCCTTTAACCACTATAAACAAAATGCCATGCTTGGCTATGTTTCATTATAGTCAAGCATGGCTACTTTTATTCCTTATATTGGAAATATGTGGGCTAGGCCGATTTTTTCTTCTTCCACACGGTCAGCACAATACCCACCGCGGCTACGGTGGCCATGGCGGTTAGCGTGCCGTTGCGGATATATTTTTTCTTTTGCTGGCGGGTCTTTATTTCTGTGGCGATATCGACAGTTTCGGTCAGGAAAATATCGCTGATGTCATTGATGATGAGTAATAGGTTCATAGAGGGATACCTTCTTTCTCCAGTTGTGTACGCAGTTTTTTGCGCAAGCGGAATAAAATGGACTTCACTTTGCTCTCACTCATTCCGCAGTGGGTGGCAATATCCGCCACCCGCTCCCCATGGAAGTAGCGCAGCACGAACAACGCCCGGGCAGTCTTGTCCGCTTTAATAAGGAAGGTGTTCACCGCCGCCGTGGTTTGCCCGCGTTCAAATACCCGCTCCGGCTCGGCATGATGCATGGAAGGGACGCATTCCTCCAGCTCGTTGATGAGCAGGGGCACCTCGCCGCCGCCGCGCTTGGCCGCGTTGCGGGCGTTCCACTTGTTGAGGGCATGGTTACGCGCGATTTTTACCAGGTATGCCCCCGGAAACGCCGGGCGGAGGGGCGGGATGGACTGCCATGCCTTGAACAAGGAATCGTTTACGCATTCCTCCGCGTCCTCTCGGTTGTCTAGGATGTTCTTCGCGGTCAGGAACAGCCGCGCACCGAATTTGTCCTTGGCGGCCGATATGGCGGCTTCGTCGCGCTTGAAGAATAAATCCAGTATTTTTTCGTCGTCCAGGCTAACCACCTCATTGATAATAACAAATTTTTTTTCGTTAGGTTGCAACGGGATGAAAATTTTCTTGTTTACCATAAGTGAAGCATAAAAAATCACGAGGAGGATTCACATGTTTAAGATTATTTCAGATGCAGGATGTGACTTTACCGTGGCACAGGCCACCGAATTTGGGGTGGAAACCGTCCCCTTCTATATTATTAACGAAAACGGCGTGCAAAAGACATCCCAGCCCAACCCCCAAGATTATATGGACAAATTTACCCCCTACCTGAAAGCGGGTATGGACATACTGGCCATCACCATATCGTCCAAGCTAAGCGGCTCCTTCAATAGCGCGTCACTGGCCGCCGACATGTTGAAAGAAGATTTCCCGGACAGGAGTATCCTCCTGGTGGATTCACTGAGTGCCAGCATCGGCCAGGGCTTGATAACCCGGGAAATGGTCAAAATGCGCGACGCCGGCTTCAGTATACAAGAAACCGCCGCCCGCGCAAATAAAATTGTACAATCCACCCGGGTGTACGTCACCGTAGAAAATTTAGAAAGCCTGAAGCGCGGCGGACGCATAGGGCCCACCACGGCCTTCGTGGGCGGCATCTTGGGTCTGCGCCCCATTCTCCACGTAGTGGACGGGCAGGTGGTACAGCTCGACACCGTGCGCGGCAAGAAAAACGCCCTACGCATGATTGGCGAAGCCATGGTACACACCCTCAAAGACGAAGTGCAAAATGTACACATCTGCATCGGCCACGTGGAAAGCCAGCCGGACGCGGAAGCCTTCATCGCCAAGCTGGAAAGCGATTTGCAAATCACCCTCGACACGCCCCTGACGGAGGTGGGTACCGCCATCAGCACCCACACCGGCCCCGGCGCGATGGCCTTCGCCTATTGCAAAAAATATACCGCCTTCGACGCGGTTGCCCTAAAGGAGGCGGCATAAATGAATACTTGGTTCATCATCGCCCAGATACTGGGTGTCATCACCATCTGCTTTGAGTTCGCTTCCTATCAAATCAAGGACAAGACGCGGTACTTTTTGGTTACGGGCATCGGTAGCTTCTTCTGGGCCGGAATGTTTGTGGCCATGGGGCTGGCCACGGGGATGAGCACCCAGGCGTCCCTCATCGTGGCCGCTACCTACAGCACCATCCGCAACCTTGTTTTCTACCGCATTTTCCTCAAAAACACCCCCCAGAGCAAGGAATTTGGCCTAAATTTCCTCCTCGCCATGATTGTCGTGGCCTTGGTAGCCGGCGGTATAAGCGTAGTCAACGCGCCCGAGCAGGTGCGCTGGCTCCACGCGCTGGGCATGATGGCCGCGCTGGCCTTCGTCATCGGGCAATACCTGCCGGGCGTCCATTATGTACGCATTACCGTGGTTTTCTATGCCGCCGTCGTCTTGCTTACGCAAACACCGCTTAATATCCTATACGGCGATTTCCGCTGGAACATCATGGGCATCGCCATCGAAGGGGCAAAAATCATCTCCGTCCTAGTCTTCTACGCCCGCTACGCCAACGAACCCAAAACCCCACAGCTGATGCTGGCAAAGCCATAGACCCTCCCCCGGAAATGTGCTAAATAGAAAGAAGGGGTTGTTCATTTTGATTCTCACAATGAACAGCCCCTTTTCCTTGGGAAAGAAGCTATTGAATCATGTTTCTTTACTTGAGCCTCGCTCTAAAGCGTCTGTTACAATCCGTATGAGATATTCTGGCTTTCTAAAGTCACCGTCACGGAAAATCGCAGAAGCCGCCACCAGCGCACTGCGCACATAAGCCGCATTTTGCTCGAACAGCACACGGTCTAGTGGTAGTCCCTTGCTTTCGGCAAACTGGCAAATGAAAGTCACGGTTGTGCGGGTGTTGCCCTCTCTAAAAGGGTGAACCTTCCATAAATCTGCCAACCCCGTCGATAATGCCTTCCCCTGCGCTTCCGGCGACAACTTCTGCCACTTCATAGCGTTCAATCTTTTCAACACTTCGGTTGCTACTGAATCAATTTTCTGCGGAGGGGCATACTCAATTGTCATGTGCCCCAAAATCGCTTCTGCTTTTTCAATCGGCACGGTACGCGGTTGCCCCGCCCAATCATAAACATCGCCAAAAATACGTGCGTGAAAGCGGCACAAGTGGGCAAAGTCGTAGTCACCCGAAATGGGATTAGTCAGCAAATCGTTAATTGCGTTACAGGAAAACTCAACCTCTGCCAGACTGAGCATGTCCTCGTCTTTAATCCCTAATTTGTTTTTAAGGACAGCACAGTCTTCATAAAGATATGGGTCAAGCATGAACCGCTTCACCCGCCACGGTGTACTTCTTCACAAGAACGCGGCGTATGTCATCGTTTGTTAGTTCACCACGTTTTTCTTTTTCGGCAAGCTCTAAAAAATCATTGGAGGGTTTTATGCCTTCGACTTGGACTATGCCGATGGCATAATCCCATGCTTTGTCGTTGGGGATGTTTATTTGCTTTTTCATTATCCAACTCCGTTCTGTATTATTTGAATTTGCGCACCTATACATCAGCAGAGCCGGTGCAGTGCGCACCGCAGGGGCTTTCGTGCCTGTCGGCACGAGAAAAACAGAGGTTTTCGCAACCATTACAATTGCAGAAAATGCTTATTCGGTACTCCGAAATTTATTGTGCATACTCGTCAACAAGCAAGCCATATTTTAGGTTATCGTGCTTTTTGCCCTTGAAGTAGACCGCTTTGCGTTCTTTGCCTTCTAAAGTAAAGCCTGCTTTCTCCAATGCTTTTTGTGCAGGAATGTTTATTTCCAATGTATCAGCGGTTATACGTTCAAAACCCTGATTGTAAAAAGCGTACTTTAAAATTAGCTTCAACGCTTGTGTTCCATAGCCTTTACATTGATTTTCAAGTTTGGATATACCAATTCCTATTGAGCAAGAACGATTTGCTCGGTCTACGCTTTGCAGGGCAACATCGCCAATAACTGTTCCGTCATTTAGAAAAATCCCAACACGGATATTTACATCTGATTTGAGCAAACGCTGTATTTCTGCATACCATTCATCTGAATTTTCCACAGACCAGCCGAACAGCGTAGGCTCAACCGGATTATCAAAATTGTATTCGTTATCTTCGCATATTTGCTTACAGTCTTTACGCTCAAGTGCCGCAAGATATATGTCTTTTCC
>WQSR01000055.1 GCA_009787785.1 Defluviitaleaceae bacterium | reverse complement strand
ACCTCAAACCCATCGGGGGAATTAAAGCCCACACGGAAAAAATCTACCATAAAGCCAAACCGCTGTGTGGATTCAGGGTGCATCATGTGAATAAAATCGCCGTTCGCATCCTTCTCTTTGACGATTTCTCGGCCTGTCAATTCCTTGAATTTAGCCGCCATTGTTTGAAATCTATCCTGCGGATATACGGCATTTGTGTTTGTGGTTACATTGTTGACCATTGATTTCGCTCCCTTTTTCCCAAAATAAAATGCGCCCTATAAACTAACTCCATTGGGAGTGTTTTACGACGCATCCATGCGAATGAATCTTCCTTGTTTGAATATATATCGGTAAGAAATTATCAAAAGCTTATTCGGCTATAATTTTTTGGACAATTCTGTATCAAAATGCTCAAATTTCAATAATCGTGCCAGTTCGCATCCTGTCGTTGTGCAACCCGAACCCGAAGCACCGAATACGATTACTCCATGCAATTTATCCATTTTGCCGTCCTCCGTTTAAGATATAGCATCAAACATTTTAAATTTTTCGCACGTACTACGCTTGCTGTGGTACAGTGCGCCCTCGGTTTTGGTGCTTCAGCCAGTAAATTGATTTTATCATAGTTATTTACCCCCCTCACAAATTACATCGTATAAGTTGCTAACCGCCTATATACATGATATGGTGGTACCCGAAATAATTTCGTGTACTGTGAGGCTACCATGATTACACTGCCGGCGTTTTTTAGTAATGGAATGGTAATCGGGAAAAAGGCGCGGATTTGGGGCAAGGCCGCGCCGGGGCAGGAGGTGGGTGTGTCCTTTTTGGGCAATGCCTGCACCGTGGTTGCCGATGGGGTAGGGCGGTTTGAAGCGGTGCTCACCTCGGTTGCGTATGGCGGGCCCCATACCCTCACCGTGGGGGAGCGGGTGATTACGGAGGTATATGTGGGGCGGCTTTGGCTCTGTGGCGGCCAGTCCAATATGGAAACGCCCCTGGGCCGCGTCCGGCCGTTGCTGGGCGACTTTATAAAGGAAGATGTGCGCATCCGCGCTTTTCAGGTGGGGAAGGAATTGAATTTTGACGGCAGTGCGGAGGACGTGGACGGACAATGGCATACGGCAACGGGTGATTTTTTGGATGACCTGTACGCGGTGCCTTATTTTTTTGCGCGGGCGTTGCGGGAGGCGTTGGGGGACGATGTGCCCGTGGGCTTGCTCAATGTTGCCGCCGGGGGCACCGCCGTGGAGAGCTGGCTCCCCGAGGGAATTATAGCCGAATACCCGGATTTGTATGAAAAATTGGAGGCCGTGCGTGCGCCGGGGTATCTGCCCCGTGTGCAAAAAGAAGGGGAAGCCGCGTCCCATGCCTGGCATGAAGCCTTGAACAGCCGGGACTTGGGCTTGCGTGAGGAATGGCACAAGCTTCCCCCCGAGGATTCTGACGCGGGCAACCACCCACTGCTGGCGGGCACGGGCTTTACTTATGGCGCGGTGTGGTTTTGGAAGCGGATAACGCTTCACGCATTGCCGGAGGGGGTTGTCAGGCTGGACTTGGGGCGGGCGGCGGACAGCGTTTGCGTGTATGTCAACGGTAGGCGGGTCACGTCTGTGGATTATCAATACCCGCCCTGCGGGTGCGAATTGCCCGGGGGGTTGCTACAGGAGGGGGAAAATCTCATCGCCATACGCCTGGTGGGTAGCGGGCAGAAGCCCCATTTCGTGGCGGACAAGACCTACGCCCTGACGGGCCCCCCGGGGTCGGGCTTCCATGTTGATTTATCCGCCGGCTGGCACTGCCGCGTGGGCGCGGAAATGCCCTATCTCGCGCCCATACCCTGGTTTTATTCCCACCCCTGCGGCGTGTATAATCACATGCTTGCCCCGGTGCTGGGCATTGCGGTGGAGGGGGCCATTTGGTATCAGGGGGAGTCCAATGTGGGCAACCCCCCGGTGTATGCTGGTCTGTTCGCCCGGTTTGTGAACATGCTCCGCAAGCATTGCGGGGCGGATTTGCCCGTGATTTTCACCCAGCTGGCCAATTACCTCGACCCCAACTGTTCAAACGAAGCGAGCGAGGTATGGGCTCAATTGCGGGAGCAACAGCGGCAGTGCCTGAAAATTCCCCATACCGCCATGGCCGTAGCCATCGACTGCGGCGAGCAAAACGACATTCATCCCCTGGATAAAAAAACCGTGGGCACCCGGCTGGCCCTCCACGCGCTGAAGCGGGTATATGGCCGGGAGTGCGTCACCGACGGCCCCACCGCCACCCGCGCCCAGCAACACGGCGACATCGTGACGGTGTATTTCGACCACGCGCTGGGCCTTTGGGCCAAGGGCGGCCGGCCCATGGTGGATATTGTTACCCCTGACGGCAAGGTGCATCATGTATACGCCGCCGTTGAAGGGGAAGTGCTACACGCACGCGTCGGCGCGCTGACTGCCGCTAAAATCCGCTTCGGCTGGTTGGATTGCCCGCCAGTGGTATTGTACAATGCGTATAACTTACCCGCCTCCCCCTTTGAAATCACGCTGTAAAAATTTGCAAAGGAAGTATACATCATGAAATTACACCCCAGCATCATGTGCGCCGACTACGGCAACCTGGAAAATGAAATCAAGCTCCTCACCGGGGCCGGCATCGACTATTTTCATGTGGATGTAATGGACGGCAGTTTCGTGCCCAATTTCGCCTGTGGAACGGAGGTCTTCAAATGCCTGAAGCATTTCAGCCACATCCCCGTGGATGCCCACCTGATGATTCACAGCCCCGCCCAGCATATTGATTTTTTCCACCGGCTGGGCGCGGATATGATTACCATTCACGCCGAGGCCGACCCCCACGCCGCCCGCACTTTGGCCAGAATCAAGGACATGGGCCTGATACCGGGGCTGGCCATCAATCCCGGCACCTCCATTGAAACCGTGAAGGAATTGCTTCCCCTGTGCGGCCATGTCCTGGCCATGACGGTGAACCCCGGCTTCGCGGGGCAGGCGTTTTTGCCCTTCACCGTGGGGAAAATCAAGGACTTGTGCGCCTTGGCCGTTTACCACGGCTTCACCCTGTGCCTGGACGGTGCCATGACCCCGGATAAAATCCGCGAGATGCACGCGCTCGGCGTGGAAGCCTTCGTGCTGGGCACCAAGGCCATGTTCTACAAGGACGTCAGCCGCAGGAACTATGCCGCCACGGTGCGGGAATTGAGGAATATACAATGAAGCTGGCCATCGGAAGCGACCACGCCGCCCCGGAAATGAAGCAAGCACTTATCAGCCACCTGGAAGGGCGGGGCGTGGCCGTGGTGGACACGGGAGCGTTCCCGGAGGACGAGGGGCGTTTCGAATATCCGGTTATCGGGTGCCGGGTGGGCAAGCTGGTGGCCGGGGGGGAAGTGGACGGCGGCGTGCTGGTGTGCGGTACGGGGGTGGGCATGTCCCTCGCGGCCAACAAGGTGCGGGGGGTGCGGGCCTGTGTGTGCAGTGAGCCCTTCACGGCACGGCTTTCCAAGGAGCACAATAATGCGAATATCATCGCCGTGGGGGCGCGGGTGGTGGGCATTGAAATGGCAAAATCCATCGTGGACGCGTGGCTGGACGCCCAATTCATGGGCGGGCGGCATGACCGCCGGGTGGATATGATAATGGAAATTGATTCAACGGGAGGGTTGCAGGATGAATCCTGAATTAGTGAAAAGGCTGGACTTGTTTGTCGGCAATGTGAAAGGCATTAAAAAGAGTTTCCCCTGGCAGGAGCCCATGGCCAAGCGGCTGGCGGCACTGGTGTACGCCTTGGACGCACGGGAGCTGGATGCGGCCGCGCTGGCGAAATGCCACCGCATGATAAAGGAGCAGACCGGGATATTTTCCACTTTTCGCGGGAACCTTTCGGTGTATCTGGCCGCCATGCTGGCTTTATCCGACGACCCCCAGGAGCGGTTGGGCGACACCCTCTCGGTGTACCACATGCTCAAGGGGGAGAAATTCCGCACGTCGGATTATCTCATCGCCGCCGCCTATGAAATCGCCTCCCAGGCCAAGCGGGAGGACTTCGCCCAAGTGGTGCGGCGCACCCGGGCCTTCTTCGAGGGGATGCGCGCCAACAACCGCTGGCTGGTGTGCGCGGATGATTATATTTATTCGGCCATGCTGGCCTTGTCCGGGCTGGATGTGGACGAAGGATGCGAAATGATTAGCAAGATTTACGCCTATTTGAAGTCGAATTTTCCCTTCACATTGAGCCGGAATTGCCAGATGCATCTGGCGCAAATTATGGTGCTGGGGGAGAAGACCCAGCAGTGCGTGGACAATTTGATTCACCTGAACCGGGTATTGCGTAGCCACAAAATCCGGCTGGACCGCTCCATGGTACTGCCCTCCTTGGGGATTTTATCTATGCTAAATGCCAACCCCGACACCCTGGCCGGGGATATTATTGCCGCGGTGGATTTCCTGCGTGCCCAGAAGGGCTTTGGCCGGTTATCCATTTCCCAGGCAGAGATTACAATGCAGGCGGTTTCTTTGATTTCCAACAGCGAGCTGTCAAAAACCGCCCTTTCCACGGCGGTGACGAATATTATTATCGCCCAGCAGACGGCGATGATGGTGGCGATTATTACCGCCTCCACAGCGGCCACATCGGCGGCGGCTGTATGAGCTTTTGAACCATAGAGGGGGGCTTTCGAATGCTGTTAAAAATACTTGCGGTTTTGGTTGTGCTGGTGGCGGTTTTCGCCTTTGGGGACACGGCTTACGCCGGGCGGCCCACCGTTGCCAGACCCTATCCCGACCCGCCCGTATCCATGCTGCCCGACCGCATGGTGCATGAAAATCTGAATTTCCCTGTGGTGCGGCCGGCTGTTTTCCGGGGCAATTTGTTTGAGGAGCAGACGGACCGCTCCTGGCTGATTATCCCGGGGGATTTCTTGGTGACAACGGGGGAAGGGCTGGGGGCCGCCACCATAACCTTGCCCAGCTATGTATTTTGGACCGGTAACGAAGCCTATGGGGATTTGGGCGGGCTGACCCCCGTGGTGTTTGCCCAAGAGGATTGGGACACCGTGCGGGCCACGGGCAATCTGGCGCGTCTGCAAGCCATAAGCGCGCCCTTCACCGCCTATCCCGGCCCGGGGAACGAAATCCGCATCACCTTCTACGAACATCATCTGACACCCACCATACCCGACCCGTTACCCCCCAACCACAATTTTAACAATCCCTATTTTATCATCCTCCCCCTGCGGGCCGATTTTACCGACGCGCCTGTGGGGCTTCTCCAGGCCAACATCCAGGTGGAAAGAAGACCCGAAATTTCCCACAATACCACCATCCCCGTGGGCGTTGCCGCCGTGCGGAACCTGGGGCCCTTTACCGTGGGTGCCCTGCCCGCCGCCGCCACCCGGGGGCCCGCCCCGCTGAATACCTGGAGCATCAGCGAAGGGGGCAGGAACGATAATTTTTTCGCCACCACCACGTATACGGACCCCATGCGGGGCTTTTACATCACCTTGGGGCCGGGGGTGGGGCAGTTTATTTTCTTTGAAGGGTTTTCTATCCATTTTCCCAACCGGGGAGAGGACGCCCGCTTGCCCGTCCTTGCCAACCACGAGCAGGGCTTCCTGTGGGCGTTCAACGCCTCGCGGAGCCCCTATCACACCAGCGTTGTTAGCTTTGCCCAGCTTTTGTCCATGCCTTCCTCCGCGCCGGAGCGGGAACGGTTCCATAGCTTTTTCGTAGACGGCGCGGAACCCATTATAAGCCCCGTCACCGGCGAAATCCTTAACCTGCTCCGCTCCCGCCGCCGGGACGAAAACCTGAACTACGCCTTCCTTAGCCACGGTGGCTCCAGGCTGAATGTAGTCCTTGCCGGGGACGGCCTCGGCACGCCTGTAGACAACCGCCCCGGCTCCCTTCAAATAGAAAACGCCACGATTCATACCGCCTCCTTTTTGGGCCCCGCCTCCGCCGTCACCGTGACGGCCACGGCGAATAACCGGGGCAACATGCCCAACATCCCCTCCGCCACGCAAAACGTGTTCCGCTTTTCCCCCGGCGGCCTAAGTGTCACCGCCACCGCGCCCACCACCGTAGCCGCGGGGCTGACCATGACGCCGGGCTTTACCAGCGAGCGGATTTTCGCCATAGAGCACCTGCCCGGCGTCACAGCCAGGCTCAATATCGTGGAAACCACCCCCAATTCCGGCTTCGGCCCCGGAAGCGCGACGACGATATCCCTCACCGACGCCGAGGGCCGCGCCTTGGAGGGGGTTGCCATCGCGGGGGTACAGCTGGGCGGCAACCTGATAACGGGTGGGCCCACCCCTTTGCCCACGGCGGGGCTTGTGGGGCTCAACAGGCATTTGCATAACGCGGAGGGCAGCGCGGGTGGCGGCAACGCCCGGTGGCTGAGCACCGGCACCAATGCCGTCATCGCCAGCGGGGCGGCTCCTTTGCTGAGTGCCGATTCCCTTACCTTTGGACGGTTGCCCCATTCCACGCGGGAGCAGGGCCTTGCGCTGGCCTTCCGGCTAAGCACCGCCCCCAATTTCTCGGGGCCGGTGTACGCCACCGTCCGCATAGGGGAAAATGTCATCCAAACCGTACGCATTGCCAACGTGGTTCCCCCGGTGGAAATCGTCTTTACCTACAGGACGGTTCCCGCCACCCCGCTGGGCCTTACCCCCATCGGGGACATTACCCTCCGGGAGCGCGTGGCCGGGGCGTTGCGCCCGGGGCAGTTAATCCTAGCCTTGGAGCGACCCAGGCTAAGTGGGTTCATGGGCTTTTCAACCCCCACTTCCGCGAATATACGTACCACCAACGGCCTGGCCGCGTCCCTTTCCACCGACGCCCAGGGGCAGTCCCTTATCGTGAACATCACGGCGCAGTCTCTGGGTCAGCCGGGGGAAATTATCATCTCTGACATGAACCTGGTTCGCTTCCTTCCCATCGAGACGGCGGTATACATCTCCATGGGCGGCCCGGCCATCCAGGACAATGCCCCCGACGCCCACAATGCCCGCTACGCCCAAAGGCCGCTGGATGCGCGCCTCCTGACCATAGGCTCGCCCACACCGGCCGCCATAGCCGCGCCCGCGCCTGTGCCCGCGCCGGCCCCGCCGGAAAACGGCGAAGGTGCCCCGGAAGCCCCGCCCACACCCGGGCCAACGCCTCCGCCCGCCCCCGCAACGAACCAGCCCATGCCCACGGTTCGCTTGGTTACGGGCTCGCCCATTGTCCGGGTGGGGGACACCCGCCACGTGTTGCTGGTCAACATGCGGGGAGAGCTGACCCCCGTGCGCAGTGAGCAGGGCCGCATATTCATTCCCGTGCGGGGCATCGTCCCCATATTCGGGGGCAGTTATGAATTTGTGTGGGAGGACGGGCTTCGGGTTGACATCAACCTGAACCGGACAAACGTCCGCTTTATGGACGGCTCCACCATTTTCTATGTAAACGGGCGCGCCGAGCCCCCCATGTCCGCCGCCCCCGCTGTATTCGAAGGCTCCTTGTACGTCCCGGCCCGGTATTTCGTCGAGGTCTTCGACATGCCCATGGCCTGGGAACGAATAGACGGGGAAATGGTGCTGTATTTAAACGCTGGGGGATAATTTCATCCGTTTCAAGCGAAGCACATTGGCGAGCAAGGACAGGGAGCTTAGGCACATGGCCACCGCCGCAATCATGGGGTTGAGTAGCGGCCCGCCGAAGAGGTATAAAATACCCATGGCCACGGGTATGCCCATCACATTGTAGGCAAAGGCCCAGAAGAGGTTCTGCTTGATGTTGCGCAGGGTTTTTTTGCTTAGGTGAATGGCTGACGCCACCCCCGTCAGGTCGCCGCTCATGAGGACGATTTCCGCAGATTCGATGGCGATGTCCGTACCTGAGCCGATGGCGATGCCTACGTCGGCCTGGGTGAGGGCCACCGCGTCGTTGATGCCGTCGCCCACCATGGCGACTTGTCGCGGAGGATGGGGCCGGGGGAGCGCGTTGCTACGACTCGCTATGCACGCCCCATCCTCCGCTGGTGGCGCGGAAAACCACCGCGCCAATGCGCTTCGGGGGCTTAGCAATCGCTCGCTGTAGCAACGCGCTCCCCCAGCCCCATCCTCCCGCTGGGGGGCATTTTGTTGTAGCCGCTGTATCGCCTCGGCTTTTTCGTGGGGGAGGACTTCGGCCAGTACCTGTTCGATGCCCGCTTGTTTTGCCACGGCTTCGGCGGTGGCGCGGTTGTCGCCGGTGAGCATGATTACCTCCAGCCCCATGGCTTTCATGCGTTTAACGGCGGCTACGCTGGTGGGCTTGAGGGTGTCGGCCACGGCGATGATGCCCGCCAGCGCGCCGTCGAGGGCTACATACATGGGGGTTTTCCCCTCTCCTGCCAGCCGTGCCGCGTCTTCGAAGGCCGCCGCCGCGTCAATCCGGTGCCCCGCCATCAGGGCCCTGTTCCCCACCAAAATGGCATGGCCCGCTATGCTCGCGCTCAGCCCCTGCCCCGGCACGGCCTCGAAGGTGCCGGTGGGGGAAAGGGTGAGCCCCTGCGCCTTAGCGTACCGCACAATGGCCTCCCCCAGGGGATGCTCGGAGTGCACCTCGGCCAAAGCGGCCAGGCGCAAAATTTCCTCTGGGGGAACGTTCCCGTAATGCAAAATATCCGTTACCGTGGGCTTCCCTTCGGTGAGGGTTCCGGTTTTGTCCAGCACGATGGCGGTGAGTTTGTGGGCACTCTCCAGGGCGACGCCGCTCTTGATGAGTATGCCGTTCTCCGCGCCCTTGCCCGTGCCCACCATAATGGCCGTGGGCGTGGCCAGCCCCAAGGCGCAAGGGCAGGCAATCACCAGCACCGATATGAAAATCCGCAGGGAAAAGGCAATGCCCGCCCCGGAAAGCAACCAAACCAGCCCCGTCACCACGGCAATGATTATCACCGCGTGGACAAAATAGCCCGACACGATATCCGCCAGCCGCGCAATGGGGGCCTTGCTGGCCTGGGCGTTTTCCACCAGCTGGATAATCTGGGCCAGGACCGTATCCTTGCCCACCTTCGTGGCCTCATATTGAATCGCGCCGTTTTTGTTTATGCTGGCACCGATTACGGCGTCCCCCGGTTTTTTGCTTACGGGCATACTCTCCCCGGTCAGCATGGATTCGTCCACGGCGGTATGGCCGGAGATGACCCGCCCGTCCACGGGGATTTTCTCGCCGGGGCGCACCTGCACGATGTCCCCCACCCGCACTTCTTCGATGGGGATTTCGAGCTCCGCGCCGTTTCGTATTATTTTCGCGGTTTTGGGGGTCAGGCCGATGAGCTTTTCGATGGCCTCCGACGTGCGGCCCTTGGCCTTGGCCTCCAGGAACTTGCCCAGCACAATCAAGGTGAGAATCACCGCCGCCACCTCGTAGTAGGGCATATAATGGGCCCCGGCGAAGACGTTCATCCCCGTCAGATACAGGCTGTACAGCACCGCCACCGCCGTACCCTTGGCGATGAGGGAATCCATGTTGGGATGCCCGCCGAACAAATTCCGAAAGCCGTCCCGGAACACCCGCCAGTTAATGGCCAGCACCGGAAGGGTCAACAGCATCTGGGTGAGGGTATTGAAGGCCGGGAAATGCATGGGGTCTATGGCCGGGGGCAGGGGCCGCCCGAAGCTCTCGGCGAACATGGGCACCATGGCGAAAATCGCCAGGGGCAACGTAAAAAAGGCCGACTGGAGGAACCGCCGCTTGAACGCCGCGATTTCCATGGCCTTGTTTTCCTTTTTCGCTTCCGGGGGGGCGGCGTAGTGTAGCGCGAACCCCCGCTTTGCCACCGCCCCTTCGATTTGCCCGTAGGAAATTACGCTTTCATCGAAGACGATGCTGGCCTTCTCCGCGGCGTAGTTCACCTGGCATTTCTCCACCCCCGCCAAGCCATTTACTGTTTTTTCGATGTTGGCGGCACAGGCGGCACAGTGCATTTTGCTTACGTCCACCGTCAGGGTGGTCATGGTGCTGTGCCCCGAAGTTTTTCCTTATTCACAAAAAACCCGAACAGCGCGCCGCATATCCCCCCCACGATATGGCTCATATAGGCAATGTTATTATCCACATCCGCGTTGATGGCGGATACGACTTCCCGCCCGATGTAGATGCCCAGCACCAGAATCAAGGTCAGCGGCACCCGCCCCCGCTGAAAATTGGTGAAGGAGCCCAGCAAAATCAGCATAAACACAATGCCGCTGGCCCCCAGCTTCGCGCCGTCGCTCACCAGCATGTGCAACACCCCGGTGACGAAGGCCGTCACCACCATCATGAGTATCAGCCATTTGCCGCCGTAGCGTTCCTCCAGCAGGGGCCCGATGAGCAGGATAATCATGAAATTGGCCATAAAATGCCCGTAGTTGGCATGGCCCAGCACATGGGAAAAAAACCGCCAATAGGTCAGCGGGTCGGTTAGCGGTGCGCGATACACGGAGAAAAGCCGTTGGTATGTAATCGGTTCGATGGCCATGGAAAGTAGCAACACCAGCCCCGACAACAACGCAAAGGTCAAAATCACCGGCGCGTTGTATTGCACACGTTTGAAAGGATTCATGGAAAGTTCCCCCTCTAAAGTTGGCTCCTATGAGCCGTAGTCCTGCAAAATCCGGCCCAGGGCCTCCTCGGTGTATACGGGGATGCCCCGTTGCAATTTCTCCCGGTCTGCCGTGGGCAAAGAATGATAGGGCGTGGTGGTGATTTCCAGCAAGCCGCCCCCCGCGCCCTCGGCATAGAAAACCGCGATATACCCGTCCACCACCGTCACCACATAGCGGTGGGCAGGCAACAAGGCTTCCGATTCCGCCAGATAGGAGACCACTTCGTTTATTTTGCCGGAAACCGCCGGCACGGCGGCCTGTACCGGGGTGTCGGTATAAATCCGGGCGTTCACCGTTGCCCCGCCGAAAAGCAGGTACCCGAAGCCCACGCCCAGCACCACCGATAGGATACATGACCCGATTATTACCGCAAAGAATTTTTTTTCCATTTGGCTACCACCTAGACCTAGACTCATGATTAGCAGAATGCTTTACATGAAGTCTTGCCAACTATATGGAAAATTATTCTTTTCCCGCCGCCCGGGCGTCGCCCCAAACCCGTTCCAGGTTATAGAAGGGCCGGCTCTCCTTGTCAAACAAATGCACAATTACCGAGCCGAAATCCAACAGCACCCAATTGCCCGTATTCACGCCCTCGGCGTGGCTCATCTGCAAGCCGTGGGCACTCAGGGTTTCCTCTGCTGTGTCCGCCAAGGCCGCCATCTGGGGCTGGCTCGTCCCCGTGACTATCACGAAATAATCCGCAATCGTAGTCAAACCGCGCAAATCCATCACCACAATATCCTGCCCAAATTTTCCGTCCAGTGCCTTGCGCAATGCCTCTACGGCCACGCCTTCCTTCGTTTCGTTCATGTAGGATAAACCCTCCCGCTTTCGTATTATTTTTTCAGTGCGGCCAACGCGTCATGACTGTCGGGATGCACCGGATTCCCCGCTTGCGTTTCTTCTTTTATCGTATATTTTATCCCCACACGCAGGGCTTTGTTCATGTCGGTATAGGCCAAGGCGCGCATCTGCGCCAGGGGGGGATAGTCCTCCCGGTAGGGCTCGATATAATCCGCAAGTATAATCACCTTGTCCAGCACCGTCATCCCGCCATGGCCCGTGGAATGGTAGCGGATGGCCTGTAAAATTTCCGTATCCGTCACGCCATAATCCCGCCGCGCCGATTCCGCGCCGATGGGCCCGTGGGTTAAATCTATCATCGAGGCGGCCATTGCGTCCAGCGCAATCCCCCATTTTTCGCACAGGGCCCGCTTCTTGTCCGTGGAATATTCCTTGGCGCAGTCGTGCAATAACGCCGCCCACCGTGCCTTCTCCACATCCGCGCCATAGTGCCGCGCCAGCTTGTCCGCTTCCTTCAAGACCCCCAGCGTATGCACAAACCGCTTGGGCGAAAGCCGCTGTTGCAAAGCGGTTTTCACCTCGTCAAAGGAAGCCGGCCCGCCATATAAATTACGCGCCCTTGCGTATTCCTCCACAGCGCGCGGAATCAAATCCCGCACCCGCTCCCCCTTGGAGAACCGCCGGCGCACCTCGGTGCTGGATACCTCTATTTTGGGCATATCCAAGAAAAAAATCCTCTCGCCAAACCTGTCATTCAACGCGTTAATCCGCGCTATGGTATGCTTCCTGCCATATCCCGGCCGTGGCACGGCAATGAAATGGCACAGCCGTAGCAGTTCCTCCGCGTCCTTCCACGCCAGTATCTGCTCCAGCGAATCCGCCCCCATCACAAAATAAAGCTCCGCCCCCGCCGGGCAAAGTCCCTGCAAGTGCCGTACCGTGTCAATGGTATACGATTCCCCCGGTCTGTCAATCTCTATGCGCGACACATCAAAAAAAGGATGGTCGCAGGTGGCGAGTAGCGTCATCCGGTAACGATGCTCGGCACTGCGCGCATCCGCGCCCTCCTTATGGGATGGCTGGCCGCAGGGCACATACAGCACCCGTTGCGGGGAAAATCGCCGCCGCACCGCCTCCCCAATAGCCAAATGCCCCCGGTGAATGGGGTCAAAGGTGCCGCCCACCACAGCGAGGCTGAAACAGCGGTCCAAATAATCACGCGCATTTCCCATGAAAACATTCCCTTCCCCACAATCATACCACTGCCCCGCCTTTCGCTTCAAGTCACACATAAATGAGTTGTACATATAATGCTACTAGTTCATGGAAATTCTGCGCAGTTGTGTCGAATTTCAACAAGGAGGTAGTGCTACGTGGGAGCATTTGAATTGCAAACCATCGAACCAGAAGAATCCTTAGCCGGCCACGGGCCTAAAAGGATAAAGGACGAATGCATAGTAGCGTACAAGGTATACGATAGCTGCAGACGGCAAAATTGCCTGACCTACAGGGAGCTGGGCCCACCGCTGTGTGTCGAGAGCCCCCAAGTCGAGGGCGAGGACGGGGCCCAACGGGACCAGCCGGTAGAGCCGCCCGATGGTACTGCCTCCGTTTCGGTAGACAAACTCACGATAAGCAGAATCAACGTGGTCAACAAACAGCCCAGCCCCTTCCGCGCCGGTTACTGGGACGTGGATGTAAAGTACGAATTTGAATACGCCCTGACCTTCCGCGATTCCGCCGGCGAAATCATCGAAGAAATTCAAGCCAAGAGTTTCTTCAAGATGAAGACGACGCTGTTTGGCTCCTTGGGCAGTGACCTGGTAATCGGCACAGATTTGTTCGCCGGGCATCGTTCGGGCACCTTCCAAGCCGCGCCCTTTATCTGGGTCGAAGCCAAGGCCGTCGCGCTGGACGCCAGGCTGTATCACCAGCATGGCCCCGAGCCCCAGGAAATACACCTGACCATTGGCCTGTTCGCCATTTTGAAGCTCTTCCGTTTGGTGCACCTGAATGTGCAAAGCACGGGCTTTTGCATTCCCGAAGCGTGCAGGGAAAGCCATGACATTAACCCTTGCGAATATTTCGCAGAGCTGGATTTCCCCATGGACATTTTCTCGCCGCCGCAAAAGCCGGACTTTAATCCTTGCAGGTAAAGTGAAATACAACTTCTGTTCGAACCGGACAGAAGTTACATAACCTCTCCAATAGATATGCTATAATCATCGGAGGGGTTTTTCTTTTAAAAGAAGGGAATGGAGATTATGGGAAAATTATTTGGGACGGACGGAATACGCGGGGTGGCCAACCGGGAGCTTAGGCCGGAGCTGGCCCTGCGGCTTGGCCGCGCCGGAGCCTTTGTCCTTACCAGAGAATGCAAGCATACCCCCAAGGTTTTGCTGGCCAAGGATACGCGGCGGTCAGGGGATATGCTGGAGGCGGCGTTGACGGCGGGGCTGTGCTCTTTGGGTGCCCAGGTGTATCTGGCAGGGGATGTACCCACGCCGGCGGTGGCGTATTTGGTGCGGCAGTATGGCTTTGACGCGGGGGTGATGATTTCCGCTTCCCACAATCCCATGGCGGACAACGGGATAAAATTCTTCAACCATGAAGGCAGAAAGCTACACGACGACCTGGAAGCGGAAATTGAGGCTCTGGTAAATGAAATGGAGACAAAGGACACCCTCCCCCGGCCCGAGGGGGTGGAGGTGGGCGTGGTTATGCCCTGCAATCAAGCCGAAGCGGACTATGTGGGATTTCTGCTTTCCACCGTGCCGGATGTAAAGCTTGGGCCGGATTTTGTCATCGCGCTGGATTGTGCCAACGGAGCCACCAGTTATATCGCCAGCCACGTCTTCGAGGCGTTGGGCGCGACGGTGCACGTTTTGCACAATATGCCTGACGGCACCAATATCAACGATAATTGCGGCTCCACCCATATGGAATCCCTGCTGGACTTCGTCCGGGAGAAAAACGCGAACATCGGCCTTGCCTTCGACGGGGACGGGGACCGGATGTTGGCCGTGGACGAAAAAGGCGAGGTGCTGGACGGCGACGCCATTATGGCTATATGTAGCGCGGATTTGCACCGCCGGGGCTTGCTGAAAAAAGATACCCTTGTGGGCACGGTGATGAGCAACCAGGGACTGAGCTTGTTTTGCCGGGAGCAGGGCATCACATTGCACCGCACCGATGTGGGCGACCGCTATGTGCTGGAAAAAATGCTGGCCGACGATTTAAACTTGGGGGGCGAGCAATCCGGCCATGTGATTTTCCGTCAATTCGCGGATACGGGGGACGGGATTTTAACGGGTCTGCAATTGATTCAAGCCCTGGCACAGGCGAAAAAGCCCCTCTCCGAGCTGCGTAAAATCATCAGCGTCTTCCCCCAGGTATTAATCAACGCCAAGGTGAGCCCGGCGCGGAAAAACGAGTTCGCCACCCATCCCGATATCGTTTGCGCCCAGGCCGAAATCGAGGCGAAACTCGCCGGCGAAGGGCGCATTCTGGTACGCTCCTCCGGCACGGAGCCTTTGGTGCGCGTCATGATTGAGGGCCGCGACCAACAGCAAATTACAGCCTGGGCAGAGGAACTGGACGGGGTTATCCGCACATATTTGGGATAATGCGCGAAAGGTAAGGCATTTGTTAAGTTTTTCCGGGCGATATGACGATGAAGGGGTAGGAGTAATAGAAGTGTATGCTTACAATACAAGGAGGTATTTGTTATGAATGTACCTGGTGTAACGCAACCGGTAGCCAACGCCACCCAGGAGTACCCCGTAGTGCCGCCGTATACCCCCCCTGCCCAGTCCGAGCCCCCCGCCACGCCCCCCCC
>WQSR01000054.1 GCA_009787785.1 Defluviitaleaceae bacterium | reverse complement strand
CCCATCTCCAGCGCGACGGCCTGTGCCTGTGCCAGCATTTCCGCGTATGCCGCATCTATTACGGCTTCCGCTTCCGCCATAGCCGCCGCCGTCATCGCTTCTATCATGGCACCCATGGCTACGCCCAGCTCCGCGTTCACCGTGTCTATCCGCGCCTGCTCGATAATCACATGCAACTGATTCTGCACCAGGCCGGAGAGGCTCACCATGGCCACCCCCGGCACCCCTTCGATGGCCGGTGCTATGGTATAGCGCGCAAACTCGGAAAGCGCGTCTATGGTCACGCCCTCGCGGTGCACGTTGGCGGTCATAATCGGCAGCATCTCCGGGTTCATGCGTATCATCATGGGCCGGGACGCCCCGTCGGGCAAGGTCATCATATCCAACGCCTCGCGGATTTCCAAGGAGGCCGAGTCCATATTCGTGGTCTCGGTAAATTGCAAAATAATAATCGACACATGCTCGCTGGAAATGGACTGCACCATTTCAATGCCGCTTAGCGTGCTCATCCGCGATTCGATGGGGATGCTCACATCCCGCTCCACCTGCTCGGGGGTCGCGCCAATATAGGTCGTAAACACCGCCGAAAAAGGCAAATCCATTGCCGGAAGCAAATCCGTAGAGGTGCTCGTCACCGAGACAATCCCAAGGACAATAACCAAGATAACCCCAACCAACACGGTAAAAGGTTTGCGTACGCTCATTTTTGCCAACATGCTGACACCTCTGACTGGAAATAATGTAAGCCGAAGCTGTGTTTCATATTATTTATAGAATCTCAACCGAACCTCAACAAGCCCCCGTGAAGGAAAAGCAGTGTAACCGGCTATAATTTTATTACAGCGCAACACCCAACCCGTTTATGCTTGGTTTAATTTTGTTATGGGCAATAATTTCTTGACCATTGGAAAAGTACGAAAAAATACATGGTGTATATAAATCTAAACGAGTCATACGCTCTACAACCATTTGACAATACTTTTCCTCTACCTCGACACCGATGCTGTGCCGTTCACAATCGGATGCCGCAATCATGGTTGTACCACTTCCACAAAACGGGTCAACAACTATATCACCATAAAACGAAAACATTTTAATTAATCTGTGCGCAATTTCGGTTGGAAATGGGGCAGGGTGATTTTTTGTTGATGCACCCCCATGCTTCCAAATTTGCTTGAACCATTCATCGTAATCTTTTTTTGCAATTATACTTTTGTGCCGTTGCAAAGTCGTCGGTTTTCGATATCCTCCAGGCTTACGTTGCATTAGTATATACTCAATATCATTTTTAATTATAGCGTTTGGTTCGTAAGGCTTCCCCAAAAAAGACGTTCCTCTATTCGCCTCAAAAGAAGCGTTGGAAATCTTATGCCACAGGATTGGATTAAGATTGTCAAAGCCTACTTTCCGACAAGACACCGCGATATCTGAATGCAGAGGCATCACCATATGTCTACCATACTTCCGGCGTGCAAGGCAAACATCGCCCACAACACACGCAATGCGCCCGCCTGGAACCAAAATGCGAAAACATTCTTTCCATACTTTTGTCAACTCATTAACAAAATCTTCATATTTATCAATTACGCCAAGTTGGTTTACACCATTTTCATATTTTTTAAGATTCCAATACGGTGGAGAGGTGACAACGAGGTGTACGCTGTTATCTTCAATAAAATCCATATTACGGGAATCGGCATGAAAAAGTTTGTGTGTTGTCTGCATCGTAATTACACCTGGCCTTTCGTGGCACGGTATGTAAACACAGCAGATAACATTGAAATCAAAAATCTATTAAAAGATAAATTTTCGTCTGGAGTAGAAAAATCACCTGTTTGCAAATCACTTTTTTTTGATGTCAGCAAACAAGAGGCATTATATTGGCGTTCCCAAATAAGTTTATTACAAAAAATTTCATATCGCTTTATATAAGACGAATTTTCAAATTCCTTCATCACATTAAAGTGGGGTGAACGTACAGAAACTGAGGATGAAGATGCGTTACATTCTTCTAACATCATCATATAACCCAGCCAAGGGTTGCTGGTTTTGAACACACCTTCCCGAAACGCCGTCCAAATATCCAACGCGCTACCCATCGCTTCTTCAGTACGGTTATTAAAATTATTTCCAAATGATGGGCCGACTTGACTTTTTAATTCTATTGCGAGGACAAGGTGTTCTCTATCGACTACAAGCAAATCCCATTTTTTAGTTGGTCGATAATAACCGGGCAATTCAAGTTTGCTGTTTGTAAAGATAATGCCTTCTGGTATTTTGTTTTCCATGAGAATTTCCGTTATGAGTGCCAAAAAGCCGTCCAATTGTTTTCCGCCGGTAGCGGCACCTCGGGTGCCTTGGTCGCGAATATCATTTGCTTCTTGCTTTGAAATTTGTCCTTCTCGGGTACTCCAAAAAAAACGAACGGCTTTTTTTACCTTTTCGTTTATGTCTGCTGGAATTAATATATTGTCCATGCGACATCCCCCTTTTAATTAACCATTACATTATATGCTTCATGGCTTTACGCTCCAAGCGCGAAAATTAATTACGGCCGATGGGCGCAATGGGGGCAGGAATTATGGTCCCATGCGTAGGTTCCGCCGCATTTGGCACAGGTAATGTCGGGTGGGGTGTCGCGTGCTGTGCGTTGCATGAGCTCGTATTGTATGCGCCTTGTGGCAGAAATATCCTCTGCTATGCCAACCAGCATCATGATTACGGCAAAGGTGAAGAAAATGATAAAACCGAAAAGCAATACGCCCAATATATTATAGGCACCGCCAACCCAGCCAACCAGCGTGCCAATCAACCCGGCGGCAAGAAAAATAACGGCCATTATACGTACCGCAAACATCCAAAACGACTGCATACGTCCACCCCTTTTCATGAAGGTGGTCAATTGTAGCAATTCTGCTGTTGATTTTCAATTGAGGTTCCCTTGCCAAAGTATATAATAAAAAGCGCGGCGGAGGGAGGAAGGGCATGTTTCGGATTTTGGTGGTGGAGGACGATGACAACACGCGCAAGCTCATGTGCGCGGTGTTGAAACAGCAGGGCTTCGCGCCCTTGCAGGCCGAGGACGGAAGGGCGGCGTTGGCCCTTATGGAGCGGGAGCATGTGGACTTAGTGGTGCTGGATGTGATGATGCCGGGGATGGATGGCTACGCGCTGACCCGGGAATTGCGCTTGGCATGGAAACATTTGCCTATTTTGATGGTGACGGCGAAGCAGGAGAGCGCGGACAAGCGCATGGGCTTCCTGGTGGGCACGGACGATTATATGGTCAAGCCCGTGGACGAGGAGGAGATGGTACTGCGCATACGGGCGTTGTTGCGGCGTTCCCAAATCGCCAGCGAGCAAAAAATCGTGATGGGCGCGGTCGCGCTGGATTATAACGCCTTTACCGTAACGGGGCATGGCATGGAAATTATTCTGCCCCAGAAGGAATTTCAATTACTTTTCAAGCTCATGGCGTACCCGGGGATGGTTTTCACCCGGATGCAGCTGATGGAGGAAATCTGGGGGCCGGAAGCGGACATCAGCGACCATACGCTGAATGTGCATATCAGCCGGTTGCGGGAGCGGTTCCAAGGGTGGGAGGAGTTTGAAATCGCTACCATCCGCGGGGTGGGTTATAAAGGGGTGCGGAATGTATGAAGCGCAAAATTAAATGGGGGCTTGCTCCCGTACTGGTTTTATATGTATTCGCAGTGATACTGGCGGCTATGATTCTCGCCGGGATATTAATTATGGTGCTGGGGCATGTGGGTATATTGGATTTGGGGCCCTTTATGGCGGAGATGGACTTCCGGCCCCGGCTCCCGCTACTGGGGATGATATTTTTCTCGGTGCTTATCGGCACGGCATTGGCGGCCTTTTTCAGCAAGATGGCGGTGGAGCCCATCCGGCGGCTCAACGAAGCCACAAAAAAGGTGACACGGGGCGATTTTTCTATTCAAATACACACCAACAGCATCCACGAGCTGGAGGATTTGTATAAAAGTTTTAACCAAATGACCCGGGAGCTGTCCTCCACCCAGGCGTTGCGGAGCGATTTTATTAACAATTTCTCCCACGAGTTCAAGACCCCCATCGTATCCATACGGGGCTTCGCCAAACTGCTCAAGGACGGCGGCCTGACCGGGGACGAGCGGCGGGAATACCTCGACATTATCATAGCGGAAAGCCAACGCCTCTCCACGTTAGCCACCAATGTATTGAATCTGTCCAAATATGAAACCATGGAAATCGTGGCGGAAAAGGAGCCCTTTTACCTAGACGAGCAAATCCGCCGCGCCATTGCCACGACCGAGCCGCTGTGGGCGGTAAGGGGCCTTACCATGGATGTGGCACTGGAAGAGGTGGCCTTCACCGGCAACGCGGATTTAATCCAGCAAATTTGGTTGAACCTGCTGGACAATGCCATCAAATTCTCCCATGAAAACGGTACCATTCACGCCTCCTGCACGAAAACAGCCGGCGCAATACGCATCACCGTCCAAGACCACGGCATCGGTATGAGCGAACAAACCCGCACCCGCATCTTCGACAAATTCTACCAAGGGGACGAATCACGCAAGCAATCGGGCAACGGGCTGGGCCTGACCATGGCAAAACGCATCGTAGAACTGCACGCAGGAAGTATTTCCGTTACGAGCCAGCCCGGGCATGGGGCGAAATTTACAGTGACATTGCCTATGATAAATTAAATTACCCATTCACCCGCCTCCGTTTGACACCGCACTATAAAAAAGCTATTATTTAAAGTGCGCGTTTCACATGCGCAAAATACTGGAGGTGTAAAGCAGTGACTGTCCCGATACTCATTGTTATTGGTGCTGTCGCTCTTGCTCTAATTGTAGGCATTGTTGTTGGTTGTTTCATAGGCGTTTGGCACAGAAAGAGGGTAGCCGAGTCAACGCTTGGACACGCCGAGGTGCAGGCGGAGAAAATCATCGCGGAGGCAAAAAGGACTGCGGAAGCACGCGCCAAGGAGATGCTTTTAGAAGCAAAAGAGGAAAGCATCAAGACCAAAAATGAAGCGGAAAAAGATGCTAAAGAGCGCAGAAATGAAGCACAGCGTTTGGAAAAACGGCTGTTGCAAAAGGAAGAAACGCTGGACCGCAAGTTGGAATCCCAGGAAAGGAAAGAGACCCAGCTACAAAGCCAAAAGGAGCAGCTGGAGCTCAAGCAAAAGGAAGCGGAGGTCGTACTGGCCAGCCATCAAGGGGAACTGGAGCGTATCGCGGGTATGACCGCCGAGCAAGCCAAGGAATCCTTGAAGGCCGCCATCGAGCAGGAAGCGCGGATAGAGTCTATTAAAATGATACGCGAAATCGAGAGTGCCGCCCGCACCGAAGCCGAGAAGAAGGCCAAGGACATTTTGGCTACGGCGGTACAGCGTTGCTCGGTGGACCATATCACAGAGACCACGGTCAGCGTGGTCAATCTGCCCAGCGACGAAATGAAGGGCAGAATCATCGGCCGGGAGGGCCGCAATATCCGTACCCTGGAAAACCTCACCGGCATTGATTTAATAATTGACGACACCCCGGAGGCGGTCATCCTGTCGGGCTTTGACCCCATGCGCCGCGAAATTGCCCGCATCGCCCTGGAGAAGCTGATTATCGACGGCCGCGTCCATCCCGCCCGCATCGAGGAAATGGTGGGAAAGGCCCGGAAGGAAGTGGAGGTCAACATCCGCGAGGAGGGCGAAAGTGCTACCTTCGAGACGGGGGTGCACGGCGTCCATCCCGAGCTGGTGCGCTTGCTGGGTAAGATGAAATTCCGTACCAGTTACGGCCAAAACGTGCTGAAACATTCCATGGAGGTGGCCTATCTCAGCGGCCTTATCGCCGGGGAGCTGGGCGTGGATGTGATGCTGGCCAAGCGCGCCGGCCTCCTCCACGACATCGGCAAGGCCGTGGACCACGAGCAGGAAGGCTCCCATGTGTCCATCGGCGCGTCCCTATGCAAACGGTTCAAGGAATCCCCACTCATCGTCAACGCCGTGGAAGCGCATCACGGCGATGTGGAGCCCACCAGCGTCATCGCCATCATCACCCAGGTGGCCGATGCCATATCCGGTGCGCGCCCCGGCGCACGGCGCGAAACCCTGGAATCCTATATCAAACGCTTGCAAAACCTGGAGGCCATCGCCGAGAGCTTCAAGGGCGTGGAGAAATCCTTCGCCATACAGGCCGGGCGGGAGTTGCGTATCGTGGTCATGCCCGAGGAGGTCAACGATGCCACCATTACCTTGCTGGCCCGGGACATCGCCAAGCGCATCGAAGAGGAGCTGGAATACCCCGGCCAAATCAAGGTCAGCCTGATACGGGAGACCCGGGCCGTGGAGTATGCGCGGTAGATGATAATAAGCCGCATGTAATAATCTTTAACAAAAACTACCAGAAGCCCGCAGATGCGGGCTTCTTTTTCTGTCAAAGTTTTGGTCAACCTTTTTCAAAAGGTTGCGGGGTGCGGGGCGGAGCCCCGCGGTCTTTCACTTAATCACTACAGACATTCTTCAAAGGAGTCGCATTCGGTGTCGCATTTGTTGTGGGGGGCAGATACGCTACAGCCTACGGTGATTTCGTTTTTGTTGCAATGGCTGGCCTGGTCGTTGTAACGGCAGCGGCTCACACTGCACTTGATGTTTTGGTTTGGCATGTTTTTTCCTCCTTTATGGGGTATAATGGGATAGTATTTCCAGCTTTTAAAAAAATATGAACGCGGGGGCACTGCCATGGACTTGAAAAAACACATACGCGACATCCAGGATTTTCCCATTCCGGGGATATTGTTCCGGGATATTACCACGATGTTAAAGGACCCCGAGGCACTGCGGGGCGGGGTAGACGCCATGCTCAAAGCCGTGGAGGGGCTGGCATTCGACGCGGTGCTGGGGCCGGAGTCCCGGGGCTTTATCTTCGGGATGCCCATGGCCTACGTGCTGGGCAAGGGCTTCGTCCCCGTGCGCAAGGCGGGTAAATTGCCCGCAGAAGTAGCGCGAAAGGACTACGCGCTGGAATACGGCACCGCCACCATCGAAATCCACACCGACGCCATCGCGCCCGGCCAGCGGTTCATCATCGCTGACGATTTGCTGGCCACCGGCGGCACGGCACGGGCCATCGTAGAGTTGGTGGAGGAGCTGGGGGGCATCGTGGTGGCCAGCGTATTCTTCATCGAGCTGGCGGGCCTCGACGGGCGCAAGGTGCTACAGGGGCAAGACGTGCGCAGCGCGCTGGTGTATTAGCCGCTGGCGTACCGCTTCATATAGCAGGACGCTCCCCGCCACCGACGCGTTGAGGGACTCCGTTTCATTTGCCATGGGAAGGCGCACCCGGGCATCGGCCATGGCGAGGGCTTCATCGGAAAGACCACGGGCTTCGTTTCCCACCAGGAGGCAGAAGCCCTTTTTCATGTCCAACTCATAGGGCAAGGCATCGCCCCTGGGGTGGGCGGCGTAGAGGGTAAAGCCTTTTTGCTTTATAGCGGCCAGGGTCTCCCCCCCAGGGGCACCGGCGGCGACGGGCAAGCGCAAGGCCGCCCCGGCGGCGGCCCGCAACACCTTGGGGCTATACATATCCGCACTGCCCGCCGTCAGAATCATGCCACCTGCCCCGGCGGCGGCGGCGGTGCGAATCAGCGTCCCCACATTGCCGGGGTCTTGCAGACACTCTCCATATATAATGAAGGAATCGCTTTCCACCACGTCGCCGATGCCCCATTTGCGTTGCCTGCAAAGGGCCACGATGCCCTGGGGGGTTTGGGCGGGGGCGTAGCTTGCGAACAAGGCGTCCCGCAGGATTTCCGTAGGCGGGCCCGCCAGAGGCGCGTCTGACCCCTGGGCGTAGCTCTGCGATAAAATATAGCGCACCACCTGCCACCCCGGCGGAATCTCCGCTACGCATTTTTCTCCCTCCACGACAAACAAACCCGCTTCGTCGCGGCCTTTTTTGGTTTTGAGTTGTTTTAAGATGTGCATTTCTCGCTCCCATATGTGCTTTTGCTTGACGAGCCTAAGTGCAAGACATATAATGCCCGTTGCGTATATTTTGGTATAATTTATTAAACCATGATTTGGTGAGGTGAACAATATGAAGAGAACCTTTCAACCCAAGAAACGCCAGCGTAGCAAGGTACACGGCTTCCGCAAGCGTATGGGCACGTCCAACGGGCGCAAGGTATTAAAGCGGAGACGCTTGAAGGGCAGGCATGTGCTGTCGGCTTAGTCCAGTCCCCTCTTTGCGTACCGGCAGGGCCTTCCGACGGGTGTATCAGGGGGGCAGGCATGTAGCCAGCCCCTTTTTTGTGGTCTATCGGTTGCCTTCGTGTGAAACCCGGCTGGGGCTCTCTGTGAGCAAGAAAGTGGGCAACGCCGTGGTGCGCAACCGGGTACGGCGGCTGATTAAAGAAAGCTTCCGTCTGCGCCCACCCGCCCCCGGCATGTATGTCGTTGTGGCCCGGGCGGGTGTGGGGCTTTTGCCGCCCAGGACCGCTTTTGCCCAGGTGGATGCTTCCCTGGGGGCGTTGTTCCGGCGGCTGGGTGCGGTGTGTTAGCATGAAAAGGGTACTGCATGGGCTGTTGCGCTTTTACAAACTGGCAATTTCGCCCCATCTGGGGAACAAGTGCAGGTTTTATCCTTCCTGCTCTGCGTATATGTATGAAGCGGTGGAGCAATACGGCGCGGGGAAGGGATTTTGGCTGGGCATAAAACGGTTGCTTAGGTGCAACCCCTTTAACCGCGGGGGATATGACCCTGTGCCGTAGTAGCGTACTTCCCCACGGGGAACTGGAGGTAATATGCAAGGATTATATGTTCTGGGCCTTTTTGGCGGCGGGATGCGGCATGTCCAGTCCGAGCCGGGGTTTATCGTGCGCCCCATCGCGTGGCTCTTCGGCACCATTTTGGATTTTATGTTCCAAATCGCTTCTTTTTTCACCTACAACAATTCGCTGGGTATCGCCATCATTTTACTGACCGTGGTGGCCATGACCATGATGCTCCCCTTGAATATCAAAGCGCAAAAATCCATGATAAAAATGCAACAGCTCAACCCCGAGATTGAAAAAATCAAGGCCAAATACGGCAGTAAAAACGATGCGGAAACCAAGCAGAAAATCGCCGCGGAAACCCAGGCCCTTTGGGCTAAGCACAAGGTGAACCCTTTGGGGAGCTGTTTACCCATGCTGATACAGATGCCCTTGTTCTTTGCCCTTCTGTACATTATGAATCAAAGCTATTTGTACATTGATACCCTGAGCCAATTGTATTACCAGCTCTCTGAGGCGATTCAAGCCGTGCCGGGGTACCTTGAAATTCTGCGCCCCTTGGCCAGGCCCCATATCCCGGATGCGTGGTATTATACCCACGGGCAGCAGCTGTATGGGATTTTTAATAGTCTTGTCGCCCAGGGCGTGCATCCCGATGTGGCCTTGCAAACCGCGTTGATTCAACTGGACACCACGGACGTAATCGTCCTTAGCTTACCGGAGCATCTTTCCCGGGTGCTGGACCGCTTTACCTTGGATAGCTGGAACGCCTTGTTTGCGGAAATCCGGGGGATAAGCCCCGCCCGGTATACCGAGATTCAGACCCTTTTTGCCCGCAAGCAGGAAATCGAGGTCTTCGTGGGCCTTCCCCTGAAGCAAAACAGCGGATGGACGCCGCCGGGGGTCATTATCCCCATTCTGGCGGTGATTACCACCATGGCCACCTCTTGGCTGAGCCAGCTGGTAAACAAGGCCAAGGACCAACAGCAAAGGACCATGCAAACCGTAATGATGACCGTGATGCCGCTGTTTATGGGCTTTGTCACCGTGGGCTTCCCGGCGGGTGTGGGCCTGTACTGGGTGGTGTCGAACCTGTATCGCCTGGTGCAACAAATTATCATGAACAAGAAAGCCGGTGTAGTGTTCCGGCTACCTTTCAGCAAGAAAGAGGCGTAAAACATGCATAGGGACCGTATAGAAAAATCCGGTAAGACGCCGGAGGAAGCCATTGCCGCCGCGTTAAAGGTGCTGGACGCGACACAGGAGGACGTAACCATAGAAATTGTAGACCCCGGCGCGAAGGGTGGGCTGTTCGGTATTGGTGGACGGCCGGCTTTGGTGGCGGTGGAGCGTAAATTTGACCCGGTGCGCACAGCCAAGGAGTTTCTTAGGGAAGTGACTTTGGCCATGGGCTTGAGTGTGGCCATCGAAACTACCCGCAAGGAGAAATACTTGAACATCAACGTGGTGGGCGAGAATCTGGGTATTCTTATCGGCAAGCGGGGGGCGACCCTGGACGCGTTGCAGTACCTGACCAACTTGGTGGTGAACCGTTGTGGCGTGCCGGAGTTTAGCGTTATTCTGGATACGGAGAATTATCGCCGCCGCCGCCGGGAGACCCTGGAGGGTCTGGCGCATAATCTGGCGCGGAAGGTGAAGGCCATCCGCAAGCCCGTGAGCCTTGAGCCCATGAGCCGGTATGAACGGCATGTGATACACACGGTTTTACAGCATGACAAATCTGTACGGACTTTTAGCGAAGGGAATGAGCCGTTTCGCCATGTGGTGATTACCACAAAATGACCCTGTACGAAAACGATACCATCGCGGCTATAGCCACGCCTCCTGGGAGGGGGGCTTTGGGTGTTGTGCGGTTGTCGGGTGCAGGTGCCATGGCAGTGGTGGAAAAGATTTTTTTGCCTGGAGGGAAGCGGGTGCGGTTGCGCTCCCATCGTATGTATTACGGTAGCATTGTGGACAAGGGCCGGTGTGTGGATGAGGTGATGCTCTGCTGTATGCTTGGGCCCCGGTCTTTTACCCGGGAGGATGTGGCGGAGATTTATGCCCATGGCGGCCCTATGACTATGCGCGGTGTGTTGGATGCCGCTTTGAATAACGGAGCGCGATTGGCCTTGCCGGGTGAGTTCACCAAGCGGGCCTTTTTGAATGGGCGGTTGAATTTGACACAGGCGGAGGCTGTGATGGATGTTATCGCCGCGGGGAGTGATGCGGCGCGGGCGGCGGGTTTGCGGCAGTTGGGTGGGGGGTTGTCCGGGCGTGTTGCCCGTTGCAGGGATACTATTTTGCGGTGGTTGGCGCATATTGCGTTGAGCATTGATTACCCGGAGCATGAGGAGGAGGCCGCCAATCGGGAGCGGATTCTGGCCGAGGGGCAGGATTTGCTTGCGGATATGGAGGCTTTGTTGCGGACGGCGGAAGTTGGGCGGGTGTTGCGTGAGGGGGTCAGGACGGCCATTGTGGGTGCGCCCAATGCGGGGAAGTCTACGTTGCTTAACGCCATTTTGGGGGAGGATAGGGCCATTGTCCATGCGTTGCCCGGCACGACACGGGATGTGTTGACCGAGCAGGTGTATTTGGGTGATGTGCCGCTGGTGCTGATGGATACGGCGGGGCTGCGCGAGACGGAGGACCCGGTGGAGCGGATGGGGGTTGCCCGTACCCGGGATGTGATGCGGGACGCGGAGTTGGTTTTGTATGTGGTGGATGGGGTAGAGGTGGGGGAGGAGACCGTGGGGCTCTGCCCCACACCCCGCAAGCTTTTGGAAAAGCTTGACCAAAACTATGAGGGAAACCGCCCCGGGGGCGATTTCCCGGTGGATGGGCAGCGGGTTATTGTTTTGGTGAATAAGTGTGATTTGTTGCCGGAGGAAGAATGGGAGCGGATGCTTTTTACATTCCGGGAAGCCGCAGGGGGCGGGCTGGGGGTACAGCGGTGTGATTTGCGTAGCGACTGCGGAGCTTCGCCCTGCATTGCGATGGATGAAAAAATGAGTGTCCACGCAGATGACAATCTGCGGGTGGACACCGTTTTTTCCCATCGCACCAGGGGCGAAAAAGCGGAGCCAAGCGAAGCGAACACACCGCTGTACCCCCAGCCCGCCCTTCCCTGCATTCCTATCTCCGCTAAGACGGGGCAGGGGTTGGACAAGCTTTTTGCGGCGATTAAAGGGTATTTCCTTTATGGTTTGGGGGATGGGGGGCTGGGTGATTTTTCCGAGACGGATGTGATTACCCGGGAGCGGCACCGGGGGTTGCTTGCGGAGGCTGTGGGTCATGTGGAGGCCGCGCTGGAGGATTTGGGCCGGGGGGTGGCGGAGGATATGGTGGCCATTGGGTTGCGCTCGGCCTATCTTTCCCTGGGGCATATATTGGGGCTGGAGTATGCCGACGATATTGTGGACCGCATTTTCGCGGAGTTTTGTGTGGGGAAATAGATGAGGCATATTGTGGTGATTGGCGGCGGTCATGCCGGTTGTGAAGCGGCCTTGGGGGCGGCGCGCTCGGGGGGGGTTGGGGTGCGGGTTACGCTTTTTGCCATGAGCCTGGACAGCATTGCCATGATGCCCTGCAACCCCTGCATCGGCGGTAGCGCGAAGGGACATTTGGTGCGCGAAATCGACGCCCTGGGCGGCGAAATGGGCCGCGCCATCGACGCGACCTTTCTCCAGAGCCGGATGCTGAACGCCAGCAAGGGCCCCGCGGTGTACAGCCTTCGGGCCCAGGCGGACAAGAAGCGGTACATGCAGTATATGAAGCGGGCACTGGAAAGCACGCCGAATATCGCCCTGCGGGAGGGGGAGGTGCAGGAGATTATTGTGTCCCCTGCGGGGGATGGCGTGGCCGCCGTCCGTACCGAGTCCGACGAGAGGCTCCCCTGCGACGCGGTTATCGTCTGCTCGGGTACTTATCTGCAAGCCCGGTGCCTTTATGGCGAAACCGTGAACCACACGGGCCCCGGCGGCCAACGCCCTGCCCGCGCTTTGAGCGAGAACCTGCGGAGCCTGGGCTTTTCGTTGCACCGCTTCAAGACGGGCACCCCCGCCAGGGTGCACCGCCGGAGCATTGATTTCTCGAAGATGAGTATTCAGCAGGGTGACGCCCGGCTGGTGCCCTTCTCCTTTGAGACCGACCCGGCGGTTGCCGCCAGGGAGCAAATCCCCTGTTATTTAACCTACACCACCCCCGAAACCCATGAAATCATCCGGGAGAATTTGCACCGCTCGGCCATGTACAGCGGCCTTATCGACGCCACGGGCACGCGCTATTGCCCGTCCATTGAGGACAAAGTCGCCCGCTTCGCCGACAAGGAGCGGCATCCCATTTTCATCGAGCCCGAGGGCGCGGACACAGCGGAAATGTATATCCAGGGCATGAGCTCGGCCTTGCCGGAGGACATTCAGGTGAAGGTGTACCGCTCTGTGCCGGGGCTGGAGGGGGCGGAAATCATGCGCCCCGCCTACGCCATCGAATACGATTGCATCGACGCCACCCGCCTGGCCCTCACCTTGGAGGACAAGCATATCCGGGGCTTGTTCTTCGCGGGGCAAATTTGCGGGAGCAGTGGCTACGAGGAAGCCGCCGCCCAGGGTCTACTCGCGGGCATCAACGCCGCCGGCCACGCCCTGGTGCTGACCCGCGCCCAAGCCTACATCGGTGTTCTCATCGACGATTTGGTGACGAAGGGCACCCCCGAGCCCTACCGGATGATGACCTCCCGGGCGGAGTACCGCCTGCTGTTGCGCCAGGACAACGCGGATTTGCGCCTGACCCCCTTGGGCCATGCCGCCGGGCTCATCTGCGCGCAACGCTACGCACGTTTTATCCAGAAAAAGGAATTAGTTGAAAAAGAGGTGGCGAGAATGAAAAATACCGTGGTTTCCCCAGAGGCGGCGAACCCGCTGCTGGCCGGAAAAAACAGCGCGTTGCTCACCTCCGGCGCGAAGCTGGCGGATTTGGTGAAGCGGCCGGAGCTGTCCTATGAGGCCCTTACGCCGTTGTTCGACCCGGAGGAAACCTGCGATTTGCCCCCCTTCGTGCGTAACGCCGCCCGGGAGCAGGTGAATATCCAGATAAAATACGAGGGCTACATCGCCATGCAGGAAAATCAGGCACAGCAATTCGCGAAAATAGAAGCACAGCCCTTGCCCCGGCATCTGGACTACCGCAACATTTCGGGCTTGCGGCTGGAGGCGCGGCAAAAGCTGTGGAAAAGTAAGCCCGCCAGCTTTGGCCAGGCTTTGCGCATCACCGGGGTTTCCCCGGCGGATTTGAGCGTCCTGATGATATACTTGAAGGCCCATGAAGCGTAGGCCCCTCATGCAGTATCTCTGGCCTCTGGCCAGTGTGGCCATCGCCGGGGGGATTTTTTTCTCCTCGGCCATGCCGGGAGATGCCTCCGGCGAGGCCAGCATGTCCATCATCCACCGGGTTATGGCGTGGTTCCCCTTCCTGCCCTTCACGGCGGACACCCTTAATTTCATTTTGCGCAAGGGTGCCCATTTCGTGGTATTTTTTGCCCTGGCTTTTTCCTTGATGCACGCGCTCAAATACTATATAAAAAAACCGGCCCGGCTTTTTTTCTGGGCCTGGGGAATTTCCGCTGCCTATGGCATCCTTGACGAGTTGCACCAGCTTTTCGTGCCGGGGCGGGGCTGTGAAATCCGGGACATGGTTATCAACGCCGCCGGGGCGGCTTGCGGCGCGGCTTTGGTGCGTGTGTGGCTTTTACGCGGGCAACGGCATATAGTGGAGGGAAGCGATTCCTCCTTGGAAAAAAATACATACTCATAAGGAGGGATTGTTTTGCCCTACCCTTTCATTCACATAAAAACCCCGTACCCAGCCTTCGCGATTTCCAGCCCCCGCGCCGATTGCGCCGTGCACATGACACATCTCCACGACCACGGCGTGGCGGCGCGTTTTATCGAGGCGGTTCAGCTCAACCCCGATGAAGCCTGGGCCTTCGTAAGTAAAATGTACGCCGGCGGCTTGGACTTGAACGCTTTGCGGGAGGTGCTCTGGCCGGGGGTGCATTCCTGTAAATGGGTGGATAAAGCCACTGGCGGGAACGTTCCCAAGCACTTTACCACCCGCTCCCTGTATGTGGCTGACCCGGAGCGGGATTTGCGCCGCCTGGTGCATTTGCGCATGGTAAAGGAGCCGGACAAGAACGGCCTGTGGAAAATCTGCGCTGTGGAGCAGGAAGAATGTCCACGGGGACTATAAGCTTGGCCCCAACCGGGTTCGCGCTGACCCATGCGCAGCTCTCCCGGCTGGACGCCTATAAAAAGCTGGTGCTCACCGCCAACGAAAAGATGAACCTCACCGCCATCACCTCGGACGCGGATTTTGCCCTGAAGCACTTCAAGGACAGCTTGAGCCTGTTGCCCATTCTCCCCCCGGAAAACCAGCCCTTTTCTCTCCTCGATATCGGCACGGGGGCGGGCTTCCCCGGTGTCCCTCTAAAAATCGCCCGGCCAAATATACGGCTCACCCTATTGGATTCCCTGCGCAAGCGGGTCTTTTTTTTGCGCGACGCGCTGGACGCCTTGGGCATCGAGGCCCAATGCATCCATGGCCGCGCCGAGGACATGCCCCGCCTGTACCCCGGCACCACCTATGATATCTGCACCGCCCGCGCCGTGGCCCCGCTGAAAAAGCTCTGCGCCTATGCCCTCCCTTTGGTCAGGCCCGGCGGGTACTTTCTGGCCATGAAGGGCCCCGACATAACCCAAGAGGCAAAGGAAGCCGCGCCGGTACTCGCCAAGCTGGGCGCGGAAATAAAAAACACCATCCCGGTGGAGCTGGCTCCCGGAATGGTGCATACCGTGGTGTGTATCGCCAAATAAAGCGAGAACCGTCCGCCGGGGGATTGATTGAATGCACCCACACGGGCGGAAAGTTCCAGCGGAGCGATTGCGCGAACCTCCCCGTTTTCGGGGCTTGGCGGCACAGCGCAGTCGTGCCACCCGGGCAAGCGGGAAACTTCTCGCGCCACTATGATTCGCTTCGCTCACAATCGTTGTGCGAGAATTTCCCGCG
>WQSR01000053.1 GCA_009787785.1 Defluviitaleaceae bacterium | reverse complement strand
GTGGCGATTGGGGCTGTGCCGATGGGGGCGCGGGTATGCTAGGTGCATGAGGTTGCGGCGACAGGGGCGCACTTTGCGGAGGAGGGGGCGGCGGGGGCGGCGGCGCGGGAAGATGCCCTTTCTCGCGTAGCAGGCGCAGGGTTTGCTCGTCCAGCGGCTCGTAATGCACGCCGTCGGGGAGCCCTTTATTTATCCGGGTGAATTGCTCGGCGGCACGCTCGGGGGGGAGGTTCATTTCCTGGGGTGGGGCCACGGCCGCGGGATTGCGCGGCATGGGGGCTGGCGGCGTCCTTTGCCCCAGCATATTAATGGGATTGTGGCGATGGGGTAACGGATTCACCGTGCGTTGCCGCACATGAACGGGACGCGCTCCCTCCGTTTCCAGTGGGTACAAGCGCATGGCGGCTTCGGATTTCGCGCTGACGTCCGCGCTTTCATATACATGAGGCTCTCCCCGCTGGCGCATCATGCGGCGGGCAAAAAGCGGACTGGGTGGCCGACTCGAAAAAGGCATACTGTCCCTCCTGATTTCGTGTTCACCTTACCATATGCCATAAAAATCACATTTGTGCAAAAAAGTATTGACACACCGCCGCCCCTTTCATATAATGCTCCGTGCAGTACGGCCCGTTGGTCAAATGGCTAAGACACGGCCCTTTCACGGCTGAGATAAGGGTTCGATCCCCTTACGGGTCACTCCTCATGGAGGGCACAAAAGAAACCCGCATTCTTTGCGGGTTTTCTCATAAAAACGGTGCCATGGCCAAGTGGTAAGGCAAAGGTCTGCAACACCTTCACCGCCGGTTCAAATCCGGCTGGCACCTGACATGAAGAGCCCGCTTAGAATTAATATTCCAAGCGGGTTTTTATTTCCCCGCGTCATTCGATGCTGGCCATGTTAGGCTGTCCTGCGGATGTCGTCAGTTATTACCGTAGGTTTTTCCGGTTCGATGCCTTCCTCTTCGCACATTTCCAAATAATTTTCTACGGCTTCAATGAAACATTTTCTCAAACTGCTCAAACAAGTGCCGTCATACATGATTAAATTCTTTATACCAAAAATCTCTCCGTGGAGAAGCTCATCTTCCCTCGAATACTCAACGCTTCCATAATAACCCTTATATTCCATAAGATTGTTCAAATAAAATCCTCCTTCTGCAATTTATTGATAACCTTCAACACTTGATAGGTTGGAAGTGTGTTCCGTGGGTGTGGTTTATGGAATGTTATTATAACCCCATTACATTCATACCCGCTTCATTTCGGTTATAACCTCCGCAATGCGTCAATACATAGCCTTATCCCGTCCAGTTGCGGGTATTTATCCGTGCATTCGTATTCCACGATGTACCAGTCGATGGGCTGGTGCTTTTCGCACAGCGCGAAGAAGCGCGGCCAGTCGATGTCGTCCTCGCCAATCATGGTGGCGTAGCCGTTTTTTATGGAATAGGGCTTGAGGTGGATGGTGCGCACCCGGCCGGGATAGCGGGTAAGGGGGGCGTAGACGTCCGTGTCCGCGCCGGCGTGGAAGGCGTTGCCATTGTCCAATTGGAAGCCGATTTCGGGAGCGGTGCCCTCCATAAAATAATGGATGGGCAAGTCGCCCTCCAGGGCTTGAAATTCCTGGTGGTGATTGTGGTAGGCCAGCTTCATGCCGTAGGGCGCGAGTTGTGTGGCGACTTCGTTGAATTGCTTGGCCGTGTCCAGCCAGGCTTGTTTGCTGTGGGTCATTTCTCCGGGCAGGCCGGGGATGACGATTTCATTGTTTCCCAGGACTTTATTGTAGGTAATGGTGGCCATCAAGGTGCCGGGCTGTACATTGTGCCAGGGTGTGTGCCAACCGCAGCAGACCAGGCCCGTATCCTCCAGCGCGGCTTTTAGCTCTTGGGCTGTGTGGGTAAACTCCCAGAAAAATTCCACCCCTTCATATCCCATGGCCCGCACCTTGCGGAGCGTCCCCCACAAATCCCTGGCCAGTTCGTCACGTACCGAATACAATTGCACGGCGTATTTGCGCATTGTGATAACCCCTTTCGATTTTTCGGAAGTATAGCACGGCACCCTTCGGCGCGCAAAGGAAGAGCCCGACCACAGGGGGGGTGTGGCCGGGCTTTGAGGGGGGATATTAAGTTGTCCCTAAACGGATGTTTAAGGTCATGATATAATATTTACCACAAATTTACGAAATTATACAGGGGCTTGGGAAAATTTTATTAAATAATGTATGTAGCGTTTGATGCTGTCCATGAATTTGTCCGGGGCCAGCTCGCCGCTGGCGATACGGGTCAGGCCGCGCTCCCATTTTCCGGTGGTTTCCGGTGAGCGGAGCTCGGGGGGGACGATGGCGATGAGCTTCATGCCCTTTTCCGTGGGGATGAGGTTCTTTTTTTTGCGCTCCACGTACTTCGAGGAGATGAGCTTCTCGATGATGGCGGCGCGGGTGGCGGGGGTGCCCAGGCCGGAGGCTTTGAGGGCTTCCTTGAGGGCCTCGTCCTCCACGAAGCGGCCCGCGTTTTCCATGGCCGAGAGGAGCGTGGCTTCGGTGTAGGGCTTGGGTGGGGTGGTTTTTTTGTTCAGCACCGCCGTATCGGTGGCGGTGACGGATTCGCCCTTGGCCAGCGGCGGAAGGGTGGGCTCCGCGTCCTTTTCCTTTTGGGAGGGCTTTTCATGGGCGTACAAAGCCGTCCAGCCCAGGTCTTTGTCCACCCGGCCCTTGGATTCGAAGGATGCGTCCGCTACGCGGGTAATCACCGTGGTCACATCGTAGACATACGCCGGATAAAAGGCCGCGATGAAATTGCGCAGTATGCGGTCATACACAGCGCGTTCGTCGGCGGTGAGGGACGCCAGGGACTTCTTCGACCCGGTGGGGATGATGGCGTGATGGTCCGTTACCTTCGCGTCGTTGACAATGCGACCGGAAAGCGGGAGCTCTTCGAAGGCGAGCAACGGCGCGGCGAATTTTTTATAGGGCTCTTCCTGCTGGTTTTGTAAAACGCCGGTCAGCTTCGGCACCATGTCATTGCTGATATAGCGGCTGTCCGTCCGGGGATAAGTGATGAGTTTGTGCTTTTCGTACAGGGCTTGGGCGATGCTCAGGGTCTTCTGGGCGGGATAGCCCAGCTTGCGGTTGCACTCGCGCTGTAGCTCCGTCAGGTCAAACAATTGAGGCGGGGGGACGCGCTTTTGCGCGGTTTCCACGCTTTCCACGGTGCCGGTCTTACCCCGCACCCCGGCGGCGATTTCCTCAGCCCGCTCCTTTTCGCGCAAGCGGTGTATGTTTTCCTTGGCCTCCGGGTCAAACCAAGTCCCCGTATAATTTTTTTCCCCTTGGCTGAAATGCCCCTCAACCTCCCAATACTCCTCCGCGTCAAAGCCCTCGATTTCCTTTTGGCGCGCCACCAGAATGGCCAATGTCGGGGTCTGCACCCGCCCCACGGGAAGCAATTCGTTGCGCCGCAGGGTGAAGGCCCGGGTGGCGTTCATCCCCACCAGCCAGTCCGCTTCCGCCCTGCACCGCGCCGAGGCGAAGAGATTATCGTATTCCTCCCCGTCCTTCATGGTGGCCAGGCCCTTTTTAATGGCCGTGTCCGTCAGGCTGGAAATCCACAGCCGGCTCACCGGCTTCTTGCAGGACGCCCACTGATATATATAGCGAAAAATCAATTCCCCTTCCCGCCCGCTGTCGGTGGCGCAGATAATGCGCCCGGTGTCCTTGTCGTTCATGAGCTTTTTCAGCATTTTTAATTGCTTCTCGGTTTTGGGCAGGGGCTTGAGCATCATTTCACCGGGCACAATGGGCAAATCCGCCATGCGCCATTTTTTGAGCGCGGGGTTATAGTCCTCGGGCTCGGCCAAGGTAGCCAGATGGCCGATGGCCCAGGAAATCACATACCCCTCGCCGGAAATATAGCCGTCGCCTTTTTGCGCGCATTGCAAAACCCGGGCGATGTCGCGCCCCACCGAAGGCTTTTCCGCAATAATCACTGTTCGCATAGGGGCATTATACCCCAAAACCCGCCTATGCACATAAACCACCGCTGGTGCATATACAGCATATATATTATGCGGTTTTATGCGAAAACGGAGGGGATTTGAATGGTTCACTACATACAGCGCGAGTGTAATGTGTATAGCACATTCGCCAACGGTGCCATTATACGCTTTGACACGCCGATAGCCCTTAGCGAAACAAGCGCGCAAACGCCAAGCGAGGATTTTGTTTATCAAGAGGACGGCTCCATTGACATTTTGCGGGCGGGGACATACACGGTTTTTTGGTATGTTGCGAGCATGGCGGGGCAGTCCACGGCAGGGCAGTCTTATTTGCTGAAAAAAATGGACTATTCCCTCCCCACACCGGATTGGGCAAGCGTTGCGGGAACAAGCAACCACATCAAGGTTTCGCAGACGGTGGGCTTTGCCGTTATAGACATCTTGCAGGATGAAATCGACGCACACGCAAGGGCTACGGTGGCGGTGTTTAACACAGCCGATGCCGCCGCAAACCTCACGTTATTTGTACCCAAGGCAGGTATTTTGATTTTCGGGTTGAGCGCGGACGCCTTGGAAAACAGGCTGGATGGCATTGACGGCCAAATCAGTACCCTCTTCGATACGCTGGAAAGCATAGAGCGGTTTGTCCATTTATCTGACGTAACGGAAATACCGTCGCAAACGCCGGAGCTTTTGGGGCTTGGCGCGGCGGTTATCAGTTCCGGCTACACCTACAATTTTTGGGGCACGGGAACGCTGAACCATCAGCAAACCCTTACCCAGGGGGTTGTCTACACGCTAATCGACAGCGGCCAGTTCACCCCCCTGTCCTATTATCAAGGCGATTCCACCATCGGAACCCTTTGGGTGGAGGTGCCCGCGCCGGACGGTGAAATATTCTCCATGCCCATCCGCTTTGACGGGACGGGCATCTTTTTTATACCGGGCACAACCTATGAAAATCTTCCCGTGGGAACGGCCTTCCGCTTTACCCAGTCGTTGATTTTGGTTGACCCGGCAAGAGAAGGGGGCGCGTAGCATATGGCAAGTGTATCGGGCCGCGTCTTATATGACGCAACGCGAACGGCCGCCCCGCCCGGCACCATGACGGGCATTGCCCAGGTTCCCGTTGTGCTACAAAATGTAGCAACGGGGGTACAGCTTGGCGTCCTGACAGATGCTGACGGCAACTTTTCTTTTCTGAACGTGCCCCCGGGGGATTACAGGATTGTGGAGGCGTATCACCATGACGGGGTGCCCAGCCCGGGTGATTTTGCCACGGCGGTTCCGGGGGCTGTGCCCCGGGGTCTTGTGCCGCCGATAAGCTATGTAGCCAATCCCCCTGCCGGTGCCACCGACCTTGACTGCACCCTCCCGAACACGCTTTTTATAAGCGTAACGGACGCGGGCGTCGGCAATCTGTACATATGCAACGGCCCGGTGCGCTATATCCCCATCGAGAGCATAACCGACCCCTGTGCCGTCATTGACCCCCACAATATTCTGGTGGACGCCGACATGGGCACCATGGGGACATTTCCGCCCGGCACCGCCACAGACACCGGCGCGCCCACCGAGCCATACCCCGACAATGTGCCGGATTATACCTATGTGCTGCCCCTTTACCACAACGGACACGCGCCGGAGGCCAACGAGTACACCGTCCAAAATATTATGCAAAATGACACGTCAAATACAATGACCCCACCCCAATGGTGGCGCATTGCCGACCACACCTACGGCAACGAAACAGGCAGAATGATGGTAGTAAACGGGGACAGGCCGGGGTCTGTATTCTTTACGGAAACCATTGCCGTGCAAAGCGATACCCACTACCTGTTCAGCGTGTGGATTTTGAATATGATGCGCGACCCCATCCGCGTGGAGCCACAGCTGGGCGTACAAATTCTGGATGAAGGCGGGCAGGTTATCTTCAGCAGGACTTTGGGTGCCGAAATCCCCGTGAACACAGCCATGCCTGAATGGCGGCAGATAGGCACCACCATTTATACCGCCGAGCACACCGAGATAACGGTGCAGTTTGTCAGCGAGGGCCTTGAAGGCTGGGGCAATGACTATGCCATTGACGATATAGCCCTGCAAGAGGTGCGCATTCCCATTTTCGCGCCCCGCAAGGAGAGCAGTCATATCCGCCTGGCGGTAGGCGAAACGGCACAATTTAGCGTAACGCTGGCAAATACCTGTTCAAGTCCCCTCATGAATGTAACTTTTACAGACCCCCTGCCCGACGGGCTTGCCTTCGTACCCGATACCGTAACCATAAACGGCGAGGCCGCACCCGGCCTGAACCCGGAAACGGGGTTCCCCGTGCCGGATATACCGGGGCATAGCACGGTAGCCATTACGTTCCAGGTAATGGCGGAATCCTTGCCGGAAACAAACCCGGCCATTAACCGTGCTACCATGTCCTATGACTATACCCCCGTGCGCGATGGCATACCGCAGACCTTCGACGTCGATTCAAACCCCGTAGCCGTAAGGATAAACCCGCCAAGCTGTGATTTACATTTTGCCGCCTTGCAACGGGAGCGCGCAATGACGGACGATGTATCGGGCATAACGGCATTTGACGTGCCGCTTTTTTCAAAGGGCGCGATTTCATACCAAGCCGGCGGCAGTATTGATATCGAACTACAGGGTACCTATATTGCCTTTTGGTTCGTTTCCGGCATGAGCGGCTTTGCCACCGACGGGCAGCTATATAAAATGAAGCGATACGATTACGAAACATCCCAATGGGCACAAGTCGTTGGGGCATCCAACCATGTAAAGAACGACAACACCATGGGCTTCGCCGTTATTGATGTGTCCGCCGATGAAATCAGGCAGTACGGCAAAGCTACCCTGGCCCTTTTTAACTGCGCGGACGCAGATGCAAAGCTGACCTACTTTACCCCGAAGGCGGGCATTATGATATATGGCGCGAATTTCCGCTGTATCAATAACCGGATGATTACAATAGACAACAGCTTGCTGGATATTTCCACCCACTTGCGCGAAATCGAGCGGTTTCTCTATTTATCCGACGTCACGGAAATGTGGTCAGATACGCCGGAGCTGTCCGGCCTTGGAGTTGCCGCCATTTATATCGGCTACACCTACAATTTCTGGGGCATTGGCACCCTTACCAATGCGCAAAACCTGAACGGCGGCGAAGTGTACTACTTGGCAAGAAGTGAGCAGTACGCGCCCCTTTCCTACTACCAGGGCGACCCGACAATCGGCACACTTTGGATAGAAGCACCGGACGGCGGCACATTAAAATTCCCCCTGCATTTCGACAGCACGGGCATTTATGTACTCCCCGGCGACGACCTATCCCTCGCCGCCGGGACAAAACTTTCCTTTACCCAATCCCTTATCTTGGTCAGCCCATCTTCATAATATATACCGACGCGCCAATAACCGGCGTGCCGCCACTTATTTGGTTGATTATCGTAAGCGGGTAAAGGGTGTCGATGCGGTTGAGGGTCAGCGTGGCCCCGGCTTCCAAGGCCACCATTGTCTGCCCGCTGTATTTTTCGTCATGGGACATCGCGCCGTAGTTGCTACCGGAAACCATTGCCGTACCGGCAAACAGGGCAAAGGCGGAATCATACCCTGTTTTATACATTTCCCACCGTATCGAATAGATGCCCGACGCCAAAACATTGATGCTCGACGGGCCGGTAAACGACAGTGCCGTGCCGTTCACCATGGAATCGGTAAAGGCTACGGCATCCCCCTGCGCCCCCGGAGCCTGCGACGGACTTAACTGTTGCTGGTCCGTTTTCCACACATAAAGGGCAGATATATCCAGGCTCCCGGGAGGGCCCTGGGGCCCACGGGCGGGAATGCCCGTATCCGTATCACCGATATACCAGTTACCGTTCTCACCGATGTGGGGGGTTGTTCCGTCCGCGCCGTCCTCGCCGTCTTGGCCATTTGCGCCATCCGCGCCGTCCTGGCCGTCCGCGCCATCTTGGCCGTCTGCACCGGGCGCACCCTGGGGCCCGCGGGCGGGAATGCCCGTATCAGTATCGCCGATATACCAGTTACCGTTCTCACCGATGTGGGGGGTTGCTCCATCCTCGCCGTCCGCGCCGTTTGTGCCGTCTTGACCATCCGCGCCGTCTTGGCCGTCTGCACCGTCTTGACCATTTGCACCATCTTGGCCGTCGGCACCGTCCGCACCCTGTGGCCCACGGGCGGGAATGCCCGTATCACTATCGCCAATATACCAGTTACCGTTCTCACCGATGTGGGGGGTTATGCCATCCTCGCCGTCTTGGCCGTCTTGACCATCCGCGCCGTCTTGGCCGTCGGCACCGGGCGCACCCTGTGGCCCACGGGCGGGAATACCCGTATCGGTATCACCAATCCACCAATTTCCGTTATCGCCAATGTGGGGGGTTATTCCATCCTGACAGTCCTCACAATCCCCACGGGCGGGAACGCCCGTATCGGTATCGCCAATCCACCAATTTCCGTTATCGCCAATGTGTGGGGATATGCCGTCTTTTCCATTTCTTCCCGGTGGGCCCGGCGGGCCGGGCATTGGCCATGCAAAAAAGGGACACTCCCTACATTTTTTGTTACACAGCCGCTTCATAAATTCATCTTTTTGCGGCGGGCAAAACATGCCTGTTGGAAACGGGAGGTTATTGAATCTATCACAATACGCCGCATCGTTCTGCTGAATATCGCCTTTCGGCAGTACGCCTTTTCCCATAAGTCTACACCCCTGTAATAGCCTTTAGGATATCTTATGATTTTTGGCGTGGACTTGTTACCCCCGGTTTTGAAATGAGCGTGGGAAAAGCAGATTGAAAAGGCTTTCCTTGAAAACGCTGGTGAGGGGGAATAGATTATTCTTTTTGTACAGTGTAAATTTCTCCGCAAGCTAACTTTTCATCATATGGGCGTGGATTGGGATTCCATTTCATGTATAGCTTATCTTCTTCGGTGCAGACGTAATAATTAAAATACTCCAACACATTTAATCCCAATATTTCTTGGAATTGGCGTTGTTCCTTTGTATCGGGGTCAATGCTGTACACGGCATGGGGAATAAACACAGGTACATTTGTCATAACCTTGCCCAGAACTTTAAGCCCTTGTATGTACACAAGGTCGACGGATTCCTTGCCGCTGTATCCATGGATAAATGTGGTTTTTTTAGGCAACTTGTCAAAACCACAAAGAATAGCGGTACGGCGGGATAATACCGTTAGATGTGCACCTGTATCAACAATTAAAGAAACGTCTGTACCCTCATCGAGGCTTTTTTCATGTATGGCTTGAAGCGTAACATGAAAATGGCCTTTTTCGCGTCTCAATTTGTAAAAATGTTCAAAGGCAACATGTACGGTCATACAGCAACCTCTGCACAGATGAAGTTCAAATCATCATACGATGGAAGCAACCAGCTAAGTGATAGTTTTCTGCCATATTCGGGTGCATTGTATTGTTCATAGATGCCTTCCTCTACGCCCTCAAAATGACCGTCACCAATTACCACGGGTACACCCTCAATCAATTCGCCGTGGGGGGTTATGTTGGCGTTTACCACATACACCCACTTGCCATCAAAAGTTTTATTTATTTCCTCCGTGGGCATGACCCGTGGATTATCCAACACTTGATACATGGCTACACCGCCTTTCTTTGCATTTATTATGCCCGAAAAATTATATCGTTGCAAATAAGAACACAGTACGCGGCGGGTGTACTTGCAACATTCCCACACCCCAAAAACAATCCAACGAAAACAAAATTCAACTTGTATACTTATGAAAAAACTGCTACTATACCCCTGCAACAAAAAACCACAACGACCTAAAAGCGTTTGGCCGCGCTTTTAGGCGAGTGTAGGGATGGAACCACATCACCTACAAACACAGGGAAAACCCCGCCGTTGCAGTAATGCAAGTATACACATTTGCGCAAACACCCGCAAGAACGGGGCAAGTGCGATGTATGCGTCATCTTGTGTACGGTTGCGGATAAACCCTTGTTGTTCGTCATTTATTTGGCGTGTAGGTGATGACAGTCAACGACTGTCGTCCCTTACACGCCTTTTTCATTGTTCATCCGAGGCTTGCCTATTGCATCTTGTGGGCAAGCCTTGGGGAAAAGGGCAAGATGCAGGAAAAATATATCTACCCGCCCCAAAAATATTCCTGTAGACATCCTCCGGTCTTTACATTAAAATAAACAGCGTTTACTGTTTAGGAATGTGGTGTAATCATGGATAAGGAAAAACTGCTCAACACTATAAAAGAAGCCGCCGAGGTTTTACTTACCGCCGATGAGCATGACACCCTGAATGCCCTTAGCAAGGGCATGGAGATTGTGGGGCGGTGTGTGGACGCCGACCGCGTGCAGATATGGCGCAACGAAACCATTGACGGCGAGCAGCATTTTGTCATGAGATACGAATGGCTGAGCGAAACGGGCAAAACCAAAAAGGTCGTCCCTCTCGGGCTCAAATTCCCGCACAAAAATAAAGGAAAATGGCTGAAGCTCTTTTCCCAGGGCAAGAACATCAACGCCACCGTTTCCAGTCTGCACCCGGAGGACAGGATTTTCCTGGGTTACTACGGGATGATTTCCATTGCGTGCATTCCCCTTTATTTGAATAAGAAATTAATCGGCTTTTTCAGCGTGGACGATTGCAGGAACGAGTGCGTATACTCCGAGGACGAAATGAAAATGCTCGCCTCTACGGGGCTTATGTTCGCCAGCGTTTTCAACCGGGTACAGCAAGCGGAAGCCATAAAGCGCAGGGAAGGGCTACTTCATGCCATGAACCGCGCCACCCGCTTCCTGCTAAACGCCACGGCCAGCACCTTCGATGTCGCGCTGTATGAGGCCATGCGCGTCATCGCCCACGCGGTGGAGGTGAACCGCGTGTTCGTCTTCAAAAATCTGGTGACGGACAACAAACGCTCCTGCACCAAAATTTACGGATGGTCTGACGGCATTGAATCCCAGCCGGGCAAAATATCCACAACCCATGTGCCCTATGAAGCATTCTTACACGCCGATTGGCTCAAAAAATTGTCCAGCAAAGAATGCGTGCTGGGGATTGTCAGCGAACTCCCGCCGGAAATAAGCTCCTTCATCCCGGAGGACGTAAAATCCATTATCATTGTCCCCATTTTCAAGGGGGACAACTTCTGGGGGATTATCGGCTTCGACGACTGCAAGAACGAGCGGTATTTTACCGGGGACGAGGAGGAAATCCTGCGCTCGTGCGGTCTTTTGCTGGTCAACGCCATGAACCGCAATATCATGACCGACGAGGAAACACGGGCCATGGACACGTCATATATCGGCAGGCGGATTTTGCTGGTAGAGGACGTGGAGCTGAACCGAGATATCGTACTGGCGTTGCTGGCCGACAGCGGCATTATCATCGACACCGCCGAGAACGGGCAGGAAGCCGTGGACATGGTTTTAAAGAAAAAGCGTAAATACGATTTAATCTTCATGGATTTGAATATGCCGGTCATGAGCGGCTACGAAGCCACCTTGCATATCCGCGAAAAATGCTCCCGCAAGCAACTGCCCATCGTCGCCCTCACCGCAAGCACATTAAAGGAAGAAATCCAAGACTGCATCAATGCCGGAATGAACGACCACCTAAGCAAACCCATGGATGTAAACGAATTTTTTACCATGCTACAAAAATATATGGCTTAGCTTCTGCTATGCGTTCCCGCGTTGCAAAAGACAGGGGATGATATTTTGTCTGGGAATGTGCTGGTAGCGGAAATCGGCTCCACCACGACGATTGTGAACGCCTTCGGCGGGATGGGTACGGACGCGCCTTTTTTTGCCGGGCAGGGGGTCGCGCCCACATCGGTGGCGGCGGGGGATGTACGTATTGGGCTGGACGGGGCGGTAGAGGATTTACGAGGTAAATTAATAGGCACCGCCTTTCATCCACAGCCTATGATGCTGGCCACCTCCAGCGCGGCGGGGGGCTTGCGGATGACGGTGCACGGGCTGGTATATGACATGACCGTGCGGGCCGGACAGGAAGCCGCTTTGGGCGCGGGGGCGAATATTCATTTTGTCACCGCCGGGGTGATGCGGGAAGAGGACATCGCAAGGGTGGAGGCCATCGCCCCCAATTTGATTTTGCTTGCCGGGGGAACGGATTATGGCGAGCGCGAAACCGCGTTGAAAAACGCGGCATTTTTATGCGCGTCGAAGGTGAAGGCCCCGGTGCTGTACTGCGGCAATGTGCAGAACCACGACGCGGTGCGGAAGATGTTCGCGGCGGCGGGGCGCGTGCTGTATATTGCGGAAAATGTGTATCCCCGGCTGGACGAGCTTAACGTGGAGCCTGTGCGGGCGTTGATACACGAAGCCTTTGAGGCGCATATCACGGAGGCCCCCGGCATGGATAAAGTGCGCCAGCGGGTGGCCGGGAAAATTATGCCCACCCCCGGCGCGGTGATGGAATGCGCGAAATTGTTCCACCGGGAAAGGGGCGACGTCATGGTGGTGGATGTGGGGGGTGCCACCACGGATATCCATTCCGTGACCCCCGGTAGCGAGGAATACGCCCACATCCAGACCATCCCCCAGCCCCTGGCCAAGCGCACGGTGGAGGGGGATTTGGGCATTTTTGTGAACGCGAAGAACCTCTGTGAAATCCTGGGCCTGGACCCGGAGCTTACCTTGCGGGACTATCCCGCCGTGCCCACCACCCAGGCGCATTTCGCCCTGGCTACGGATTTGGCCCGCCACGCCGCCACCATCGGCATGAAGCGGCACGCCGGGCGGTTGCGCTACNCCTTCGGGCCGGGGGGGCGGCATACCTGGGCTGACGGGCGGGATTTGACCCGGGTGAAATTTCTCATCGCCACCGGCGGGGCCCTTACCCGCCTACCCGGGCGGGAGGCCATCCTGGAAAATCTGCGGGACATGAACGCGGACGGGACGCTGTTGTATCCACGGCCGGGGACATTGCGGCTGTTGGAGGATAGGCATTACATTTTGGCTTCCCTTGGGGTGCTGTCCCTGGAATACCCGAAGGAAGCGGCGATTTTGCTAAGGGAAGCGTTGCACAAGGTGGAGGAATGCACATGTACCCGCGATTAAACATTGATTTATCCAAGTTCGAGCACAACGCCCAGGCTTTGCTGGAGCTGTGCCACAGCAGGGGCATTTCCGTGGCGGCGGTGACGAAGGTGTATTGCGCCGACACCAAAATGGTGGAAATACTATGCCGCGTGGGTGTGGATTTTCTGGCGGATTCCCGGCTGGAGAACATCGAAAGCTATCCCCAAAGCCGCAAATGCCGGACGATGCTCCTGCGGCTCCCCTCCCCCTCGGAGGCGGAGCGGGTGGTGCGCGGTTGCGATATTTCCTGCAATTCCGAGCTTCATACGCTGAAAAGGCTGGCGGAGGCGGCCAGGAAGCTGGATGTGCGGCATGGCGTAATCCTCATGGTGGACTTGGGCGACTTGCGGGAGGGAATTTATTACGACAACAAGCCCCTGCTCTACGAAACGGCGGATTTCATCCACAGCCAGCCTTGCCTGAGCCTGGCGGGCATCGGGGTGAATTTGACCTGCTACGGCAGTATTTTGCCCACGGCGGGGAATTTACGGCAACTATGCGGCATACGGCAGGATTTGTCCCAGCGGCTGGGGGTGGAAATTCCCATTCTCTCCGGCGGCAATTCCAGTTCTTTGTATCTCGTCGAAAACGGGGAAATTCCCGCCGGAATCAATAATTTGCGCCTGGGCGAGGCCATGGTGCGGGGTATCGAGACGGCCTTCACCTTGCCCTTCGCCGGGCTGGAAACGGACGTCGTTACCCTGGAAGCGGAAATCATCGAAATCATGGAAAAGCCCTCCTTGCCCGAGGGCGAGAAGGGCTATGATGCCTTCGGCCAACAGCCCCACTACGAGGACAAGGGGCCCATGCGGCGGGCCATTTTGGCGGTGGGGCGGCAGGATACAAGCTATGAGGGCCTGGCCAGCACCCTCCCCGGCGTGGACATTATCGGAGCCAGCTCCGACCACCTCATGGTGGACGTGACCCGCACCGCGAAGCCTCTACAGGTGGGGGATACCCTCACCTTCTCCCTGTCCTACGGGGCCATCCTGGCGGGCTTTACCAGTAAATATGTGCAACGCTCATACATCGGCACGCACCAGCGGTAGGCTCATACACCTCGGGCCGCCACGGCCCCGTGACACCTCGGAGCAGGGGATTTCCAGTACCTCCAGGCCGTGCTCCCGGAAAATTTTATTGGTGACGTAGTTGCGCTCGTAGGTAACAACCACGCCGGGAGCGACAGCCAGCGTGTTGCTTCCGTCGGACCATTGCTCTCTGGGCCCGGCGATAACGTCCCCGCCGGCGCAGGGGATGAACTCGATTTCGTCAGTCCCCAGGATTTCCATTAAGGCTTCCTTGATTTTTTTGAGGGGCTTTATTTTTATGCCCGCGTCGCAGGGGCTTTCCTCGATGATGTAGGAGTCGATTTCGCCGTGCCTGTCCAAAATGTCCATATGAATGGTAAACTTATTGCGGTCAAGCATGGTGAACACCGTGTCCAGATGCATACAGGCGCGGGCCTTGGGGATATCCACGGCCAGCACCTTCGAAATGCCGCTTTTCGCGGCGAAGAGGTTCTTTGCCAGCTGCTCGATGGCCGCCGCCGACGTCCGCTCGGAAATACCGATGGCGATGGCCTCGCCGCTTAGCACCAGCACATCGCCCCCCTCAATGCTATGGGGATAGTCCCGGTTGAGCCAGACGGGAATGTCCAGCCCCGCAAAGCGGTCGTGGTTTTCAAAGATGAACTGCATGAACAGCGATTCCTTCTGCCGGGCCTTTTTATTCATTTTGCTAATGACCACGCCGTTGCCGATGCAGGCGGATAAATCCCGGGTAAAATATAGATTGGGCATGGGGGACACATAGAAGGGATAGTGGTGCGCCACCTCGGCCAGGAGGCTTCTGCGCGGGGGGATTTTCAAGCCCGGCTCGTCCTTACGCACGCCGCCCATAATGCGCGCCACCATTTCCCCGGCATCGAAGCGAAGCAGAAATTCCTTCATTTTTTCCAGAATATAGCCGTGCATGTGATTGCTCTCGTTGAGTAGCTTGCTCAGGAATTGCGCCTTCAGGCTGTCGGTTTTCAACGCCTCGGCCATGAGCCTTTCCAGGTACAGCACCTCAATGCCCCGCGCTGTAAGCACCCCGGCGAAGGCATCGTGCTCTGTTTGCATCTTGGGCAGGTAGGGAATTTCGTCAAAGAGCAGTGTGTCCGCGTAGTCGGGCATGAGATTTTCAATTTCCGTGCAGGGCCGCTTAATGATGACGGACTTGAGGGGCCCGATTTCAGATTGGAGCCGGATGGGTGCGTGCATGATTTACCTCCTGCTTTCATCGAATACCGGGATTATCCACTATACGATGCTATTTTGCAAGGTAATATCAGCACGCGCTTCGAAACTTTTGGTTGATTTTTTTAAGGCTTTCAGGCAATATAAATCAGGACTGGCAGAAGGGAGCCCCGATTTATGATAGACACCATTTTATTTGACCTCGATGGAACATTGTTGCGCTGTTCGCAAGCCGCTTTCGTGGATGCGTATTTCAAGGAAATAAGAAAGGCATTCGAAAAACTGGGCATGGACGGCGCATTGTCCATGAAGGCAATTTGGGCAGGGACAAAGGCCATGCTTACCAATGATGGCAGTGCGCTGAACAAGGAACGGTTCTGGAAAGCCTTTGCGGAAGTCACGCGCATTGACGAAAACATGCTACAGCGCGCGAAGGAAATGAGCGATGATTTTTACGTAAACGAATTTAACCGCGTCAAGTCTGTCGCGGAGCCAAGCGACGTACCGGCGCGGCTTATCCCGGCAATGATTGCCAAAGGCTACGCAATGGTTTTGGCGACGAACCCGCTGTTTCCGCCGGCCGGCATTACAACAAGGCTGGGCTGGATAGGTTTGTCTCCACAGGATTTTATTTTAGTCACCCACTATGAAAACAGTTCGTTTTGCAAGCCCAATCCCGGGTATTATCAAGAAATATTTGCTAAAATCAATAAACAGCCGGAGCAATGCATCATGGTTGGCAACAATGTGAGCGAGGATATGTGTGCCGAGGCTTTGGGCACGAAAGCCTTCCTGGTAACTGGCTATGTCGAAAATGAATCCGGCGCGGATACCAGCGCGTTTCCCCAGGGCGCGTTAGCAGATTTGGAAAGGTACCTGCTTTCATTTCCCGATATTAGCATATAATCTTAACACGGCACCGGCTCTCCCCGCGGGCTACTCGCGGGGCTTTTAAATGCCCATGGGCTGTGTTATAGTTTTACGGGTGATATTATGCACATGATTTCCTGGAATGTGAACGGCCTGCGCGCTTGCATGAACAAAGGCTTTATGGATTTTCTGGGCCGCGGCTTCGACGTTGTGGCCTTGCAAGAAACCAAAATGCACCCCAGCCAAGCGAATTTTACCTTCCAGGGCTACCACGATTATTGGAATGCCGCCGAGAAGAAAGGCTATTCCGGCACGCTGGTGCTCTCGAAGGAGAAACCCCTCTGTGTTACGTACGGCATGGGCATCCCCGCCCACGACAATGAGGGGCGGATTATCACCCTCGAATACCCCGATTTTTTCCTGGTAAATATATATACCCCCAATTCCCAGCGCGCCCTGGCGCGGTTGGAGTACCGAATGGCTTGGGAGGACGACTTCCGGGCGTTTTTGCGTGGCTTCAAAAAGCCCGTAATCATTTGCGGCGACCTGAACGTGGCCCACAAGGAAATCGACCTGAAAAACCCCAAGTCCAACGCCAACAACGCCGGCTTCACCCCCCAGGAACGGGGCAAAATGACCGAGCTACTGGCCGAGGGCTACCTCGATACCTTCCGGCATCTGTACCCGGACAAACCGGACGCCTACACATGGTGGTCCTACATGGGGCAATCCCGGGCAAAAAATGTAGGCTGGCGCATTGATTATTTTTTGGCATCCGAAGGGTTGCGCTCGCGTATACATGAAGCGGAAATCTACCCCGAGGTAATGGGCTCCGACCATTGCCCTGTAGGATTGGTGCTGTCATGACCGAAATCAAGGCCAAGGCCGAGGGAACCTACAACCCGCCGCCCCCTGCGGCTTCCTTGCCCCAGATGATTCTCGCCGCCGCCCAGGAACAGCTTGCGCTGAACAAGATGCCCACCCACATGACCCAGGACGTCATGACCGAGCTGTTGCTTAACGCAGGCTTCAAGGCAACAGAGGAAAACCTGGCCATGCTTAAAATGCTCATGGACAACGGCCTCCCCCTAACCGAGAAAAATATCACCCACATGAACCAGGCACTAAAACTGACCACACCGCGAGGCGGCAAGCCCGACCCGGCCAAGGCCCTGTTCATGGTGCTCAACAATATGCGCCTGACCACGGCCAACGCCGCCCAATTAAACGCCCTGGCGTCCGGGCAAGCAAAGATAACCAGCCAAATTCAGCATCTAATACAGGCCATCCATCAGGTGAGTGACCCGGACTTGGCCGCGCAGTTGACACGGATATTAACCGTTGCGGGGGAGGGGCAAAGCACCCGGCAAGGGCAAGCCGCGCCCCAAGGGCAAATCCCCCAGCAAAGCACCGCCCCCGCCACCACAGCGCAAAACNCCGCCCCCCTCCCACCCGGCGCGAACCCTCCCGTTGCCCACCTTCCTACCGC
>WQSR01000052.1 GCA_009787785.1 Defluviitaleaceae bacterium | reverse complement strand
GGGGGGGGGGGGGGGGGGGGGGGGGGGGCGGGTGGCGGCGGTGCGGCGGGTGGTGCTTCTCCCGGACTGTTCAACATATCCCCCTGTAGTTTGACAATCATATCACGGGCAAAATCCACGGGCAATATTTGCATGATTTCACTGTCTATTAATGTGCCGACTTCCATCCTGAAGGATACACACGCCAACAACTCTTCGGGCGCGAAATCCACGGTATCCAGGAAATCGTTGCGCTGGAAATCCAAATGGAAGGGCATGGGTGTGTTGATGTCCACTTTCTCTTTTATCATGGAAGAGAGGGACGTGGCCGACGAGCCTACCATTTGGTTCATGGCCTCGCCGATGGCACTCATGTCAATATCGTTGAGTTCGAAGGGGTCCGCGATGTCTCCCGTACCACCCATCATCAAGTCCGCGATGATTTTAACATCACGGTCTTTTAAAATCAATATATTTGAACCTTTCAATCCTGTGCGGTAATCCACACGTATTCCCACGCAGGGTCTGTCGTAGCTGTTGGCCAGAGAAGCCCAGTCCAAAACCTTTACTCTGGGGGTGGTTATGGTCACTTTTTGGTTAAGCAACGCAAACAATGTGGTGGAGGCCGTGCCCATGCTGATATTGCCAATTTCACCCAGCGCGTCGCTCTGGTCGGGGGTAAAAACCTCTGCAGTACGGTCTACAAGTTCGCCATTGGAGGGGAGGGGGGCCGCGTCGCCAGCATCCGCTTCGGGCGCGGGGGTGCTGTCTTCCTCGTTCAACATTCCGCCAAGCAACGCATCCAGTTCAGCTTGAGAAAGCATATCGCCCATTACTTCGCATCCTCCCTCTCAATTAAAGCTGTAATCTGCACTGCGTATTTGCCGCGGTTCGTACCGGGTTTTGCGTGAAACTTTTGCATGGAACCCACCTTAATGATTAGGTCAGAATCGGTATAACTGTCAAGCGGAACCACATCGCCCACCTGCAAGTTGACAAAATCGCTGACCATAATCGAAGTTCTTCCCACCAGGGCGGAAACGGGTACACGGGCCTTTTCCAGTTCCTCCGCCAATTTCTCTTTGTAGATAGCCAAATCTTCCTGCCGCCTTTTGGTGTCGTAGGAGAAGCGGGCATACAACCTGTCCATAATCGGCTCAAGCATCAAGTGGGGCAAGCAAAACGAAAGGGTTCCCTCCGCCGAGCCGATTTTAACGTTTAGCAAAACCAAGGCAACAATATCAGTGGGTGCGATTATTTGCGCGAATTGGGGGTTGGTTTCAATTTTTTCCAGCCGGGGGCGTATGGGGAGAATATTCTCCCACGGCTCCGGGAGGAAGTTTAACATTTGTAGTATCACACGTTCAAGCAGAATTTTTTCCACCTCGGAAAAATCGCGCATTCTGCGCAGACCGAAACCGGGCCCGCCCAATATCCTGTCTATTATAGCATAACCTACGTTGCTGGACATTTCTACAATTATAGACCCACCCGTCAAAGGTTGCAACTCTACGATGGCAAGTATACAGGGGCTGGATAGGGCCACATTGAAATCGCGGTACATAATGGCTTCCGAGTTGACCACTTCTATTGTAGCAGACGTACGCAAGTACCCCGTCATGAAGGAAGTCACACCGCGGGCAAAGTTTTCAAATATATTTTCAAGGGTACGCAATTGGTCCCGGTTAAACTTCTGGGGATTGGCAAAGTCGTACAGGCGTGCCTCTCTAACCACCTCATCCGGTGCCGCGATAATAGCGGAATCGTCGCCGCTGTTCATAGCCGCCAGCAATGCATCTATTTCGGATTGAGAAAGAATATCACCCAAGAAAAGTCACCTACTTCCAGTGCTACAAAATTTGCCCTACGTAACCGACCAATCCGGCGTGCTTACCCCCACAACAAGGGGGCCAAACTCCAACTGCAACCGGGTCAAAATACGTTCCTGTATAGCGGCACGCCCCTCCGGGCTCTTGGCCTCGGCGTAGGTTGTGGCGAAAAGCACTTCGTTGGCAATGGTACGTGCCCGCTGGTAACTGAAGTTGGTGGTTAGGTCCGCAAATTCCTGCCGGGGGCCCGTGGTATTCACCCCCACCATAACGGTGGTGATGATAAATACGTTCCTGCCCGGGCCTTCTTGCAAATTGGTGCGGATTTCGTCCAGCTCCCACCACTCAATGTCGGAAGGGATAAGAATGGGCGTAGGCGTTACCCGGGGTACGTCTTCCCCGCCACCACCTCCGAAGGAGGTAATTAAGTATAGAGTTACCGCTACCACCGTACCCAAAAGTAACACCAGCAAAGCAATTATAATTATCATCATCGGCTTACTTTTGTCCATAAAACCACTTCCTTACATTCGTTATAAACCGGGTATTTGGAAATGCATACCCGGGCGGCGGGGCGGGATTGCGGCGAGGGCGTCTACATCCACCTCGGTGTATATTTTGATTTCCACACGCCGGTTATTGGCTCTGCCTTCCGGGGTGTCGTTGGTGTCCATGGGGTGGTATTCCCCCCTGCCCCGTGATTCTATCAGGTTGGGGGGCACGCCCCATACATTGACCAAATGCCTGACCACAGAGGACGCCCGCATGGCAGACAAACCCCAGTTGCATATGAAGGGACTGCCCGGAGCCATGGGTACATTATCGGCATGGCCTTCCACTACTACCAGATGGCCCATCTCGGCATAACGCAAAATCGCCGGGGCCATGGTGTCTATCAAATCTATGGCGGCGGGCAAAAGAGCCACCTGGCCGGGCTGGAAATGCGCCCTGTCCTGCATAATCAAGCGCAAATAGCGCGCATCGTCGGGTATGTCAATGATAATATCCGGCTCTTCCACGCCTATCTCCCCGGGCACAGCCACCAGATAGGGGGCCAGGTAGGTTCGGAAGGCGTTGGCCATTTCTGCCGCTATATCCCCCGGCGCGGGTTCGGGCTCGTAAGGGATATTGCTTTCGATTTCCGGCAGGGGGGGGTCCTCCGGCATGTAAATAGGCGGGTCGGGATGGGGAAAGGGCGATTCCGCTTGGAAGATGCTTTCCCCCGCGCCTTCGCCGAAGCGTTCCCCGCGAAAGCCCGCCAACAGCTCCATGAACAGGGCTTCGTCAACCTGGGACATGGTGAAAAGGAGGATGAAGAACACCATCAATACCGTTACCATGTCGGCATAGCTGGCGAACCAGCCGGGCAATACCATCTTCGCGCCTTGTTCTTTCTTCTTGCCGCCCTTCATTACTCTTCACCGCCTCCGCCGGCTGATGCCGCCTCCGCCGATTTGCCTACGCCGCCGCGCAGAGCCGGGGCGAGGAAGGACTTCAGCTTCTCTTCGATGATACGGGGGTTTTCCCCGGCTTGAATCGAGAGCATCCCTTCGATGAGTACGGTTTTCAACAAAATCTCCTCGCCGCTGACTTGCTTCAGCTTGGAGGCGATAGGGTTACACAGGAAGTTGGCCAGAATACAGCCATAAAACGTAGTTACCAAAGCAACACTCAGCATGGGGCCCATGGCTCCGGGGTCGTCCAGCTGCAATAACATGAGGATAAGCCCAACCATGGTACCCAGCATCCCCCAAGAGGGCGCGTATGTAGCCATCATTTCCCAAACACCGGCTATCATGCCGTGGCGGTCTTCCGTCCATGAGCGTTCGGTTTCCATGATATCCTTTACCAACTCCGGGTCGGTACCGTCCACGATGAGCATGATGCCCTTCTTCAGGAACTCGTCGTCCATGTTGTTGGCAGATTCCTCCAGGGCCAGTACCCCTTCCTTACGTGCGGTGTTGGCCAATTGTACCACCATGTCAATGGCGGCGGCGGGGTTGGTGGAGGGGGGCTTGAAAATAATGCCTACGGCCTTTATCGCGGTGACGAAGGTACCAATTTTTACAGAAATAAAAGCCGCCATTACCGTACCGCCAATAACTACCATAACCGAGGGGGCATCCCCAAACTCGGCTATCATGGCGGGATTCATGTCGCCCGTAATCAGAATGGCCAAAATAATGAATATCGTACCTAAGACTATACCAATTATTGAACCAAGTTCCAAAATATCCAGCCCCTCTCGGGTATGCGTAATCCTGCTTTAGATGCTGACTTTGTTTATCCGCTGTTTGTACGCGATAACTTTATCCAAAATCTCGTCCACGGTGTCGCGTACGATGACCTTTTTCCCTGTAATTGTCGTAATTGTCGTATCCGGGGCCTCTTCAATTAGTTCAATTTGGTCACTATTTACCAATACATCCCGGTCGTTGATACGGGTGACGAGAATCACAAAATCCCCTCCTTATCTGTATTGCAGGACAGTCTACCATAATGATTCTTTCGTTACAATGGAAAATGATGATTTTTCGTAAAAAAAGTGCGGGTTGGCGTTTATTACCAACCCGCACGTGAGCTAAAAAGTTACCGTCTGAGGTTTACCAGCTCTTGAATCATTTCGTCTGAGACGGAAATCAAGCGGCTAGAAGCCTGAAATCCGCGTTGTGTGATAATCATTCCGGTGAACTCCTCGGCCAAGTCCACGTTGGACATTTCCAGTGCGCCGGAGCGGATATCACCGATTTCACCGATGCCGTCGAAGCCGCCGGAGTTAGCGGTGGCGGCCCACAGGTTGGAGCCCATGCGCTGAAGACCCGCCGGGTTGGCGAATATGGCTACGGGAATCTGACCCAGCACGCGCAGGCGGCCATTGGTGAACATGCCCGTTATGGTGCCGTCGCTTCCGATGGAGATATCGCGCAGTGTGCCGGGAGCGTTACCATCAATGGGCTCAAAGCCGATGTTGGTATTCATGCCGCCCCGGGCAAAGAAGTTGGTCATGTCGAAGCGGAGGGTACCGATGGGGAGGAAGGCGGTGCCGTCGTCACCAAAATCGGGGTCCGGGGGGTCCGGGGGTGCGAATCCGGCATAGAAGCCGAATCCGGGGGCACCGGGACGGCCCAAAGTCGCCGCCGGTATCATGGCCCCTTGGAAGGGCACAACCAGGAAGTCAAAATAGTCGGCACCCGGTCTCAGCCACGAGCCGAAATCGTCGATGTCCTCCTCGTTGCCGAAAATCGGCGTGGAGAAGCCCCTGTTGTTCCGGGGTAGCCAGTTATCGGGGTTTGGCACGTCCTCCACCGGCCCCATCCCCACCAGCTCGCCCAAGGTGTTGAAGCGCAGGGTGCCGAAGGGCATCATATCGGCCCGGTCAATTGTGTAACCCGTGTCGTCAATGTTATTGCTGGGTACGTGAACGGAAATGAGGGCGGGGTTTACGATTTGCCCCGGTATGGTGCGGATGCCTTCCAGCCACGCGTGAACGGCAAATTCGCCATCCTCGGTAAACTCGCCCAGGAAGTCAAATGTCCAGTAGGTAAAGGAGCCGGCTCCGGGGCCTTCGGTGCCCCTTTGTCCGTTGTGCAAGGTAAAGCGCACGTCTACGGTATACCGGTTGCCCAAGCTGTCGAAGATGGTCATGGTGCGCATAAGCTGGTTGCGGCTGTCCACATCCCGGGCGTTGAGGTTTCCGGCCAGTTCCATTACCGTGGTGGGCTCGGAGGGCATGTTGGCCTTATTCCCGCTCATGGAAAGCGGTTGCAAAATACTGCGGTTTACTTGCCAGTGGCCGTCGTCGGTTTGCTCCACGTCCCAGCCCATGAGTTGCATACCGTTGACACCCAGATTGCCACGGGCGTCCTTGGTGATGTTGCCCGCACGGGTAAAGAAGCGGCCGGACTGGTCCTCTACGATGAACATACCCTCGTTTTGTATCATGATGTCCATACCGAAGTCGGTACGCTGGGCCGCGCCCTGGGTCATGATATTGTCTATGGAGCCCATGGAAAGACCCAAGCCGATTTGCTGGGGATTGGTGCCCGTGCGGCCTACGTCCGGGTTGGCCGCCGTCGCGCCGGCAAGATTCTGATAAAACGCGTCCTGGAAGGTGGCACGCGCCGTCTTGAAGCCAATGGTGTTTACATTGGCCACGTTGTTTGCAATTACGTCCATTCTCGTCTGATGAACCCGGAGGCCAGAAACCCCGGTGAACATGGAACGCATCATAATGTTTAACCCCTTTCGATTTTCAATGGGGGCTCTGCCCCATTTCAATGGGGGCTCTGCCCCCAANCCCCCGCCGCTTCGCCGGGCAAAGCCCGGCTTGCTTCCTCACTCGCCTATCGGCTCGTTGCGGGGCGCGCTTTGCGCTGTTTCTACTTGCTTCGTATCGGCGGTGATGCTTGGATTCCTTCTGTCGGTCGGGAATCCGTTGCCTCCCCGTGGGGTCCGGCTTATACAACCACCGCGCCGTCAATATTGGTGAAGACATTGTCTTGCTGGTTCATGGCGGTTATTACTGTGCGCGAGCGTACATTTACCACCAGAGCCACATCGTCCATGATAACCAGCGAATCCCGTATGCCTTTCTCCTGTGCCTTGCCGATTGCCGTGCCCAGGCGTGAAATCTGGTCGTCGGACAGCTTGATATCCCGTGAGTCCAGCCGCAGTGCCGCGTGCTTCGAGAATAATATATCGCGGAAATTGACGGAGGGTTGCTGGACGGGCGGTGCTATCTGCCGTGCTGTGCTGGGCTTTACTGGCGTAATTTGCATGTTGGTTGGAATCATAGGCTCACCCCTTTATTCATCGGATGTCTGTGACTGGTTTTGGTTCTGGTTGCGGGTGATTCTATCCGCCAGGAACAGCAGGTAGCTGACATCATACAAGGTGTAGTCGCCGTCGTCATTTCGTACCAGAACATTCAAGAAGGGCACGCTGTTGCGGATGGTGACGCTTTCCACCACGCCGGAGATATGGGGCCCATGCTCGATGAAGCGACCCACATATTTGATGGCTTCCATAGCGTAGTTGATACGTTCTATGTGCTCGCGGCCGCCGTCCTGGAAGAGCAAATAAGCCTGACCGTTGCGGATATCCACGCCCACCAGCCTGTCGCCGTTGGTGAAGTAGGTGGAGTTGAGCAGAATATCCCCGTCGCCGATGGAGGCCACTTCCCAGGGGAATACTTCCCGGTTGCCCACCACCAGTACGGACTGGTTGCCGCTGATTTTGATGTAGTTGACCACACCCTCCACGAAATCGGTGACTTCGCCTTGGGCGTTGTGCAACAGGGCTTGGATGGTGCGGCCCACCATGTCTTGGATGCGGGCTTGGTTGACGGCGTTGAGTACGTTGTTCATGGGGTTTGTCGGGTTTTCGCTCACTACCTGCACGCCAGAGAGGGGTACGTCCATGTTGTTTATCAGCAGGTAGATGTCGCTTCCCTGCGCCGTTACCGACTGCACCACGCCGTAGCCGTCAATCCATTCGCCGGAAACGGGATGCCGGAAGGCAAAATCCGCTTCCCGCCCTATCATGCCGAAGGCTTGGGAACGCTCGAAGGTGTGGTTCAGGTTCTGCATCTGCTCCAGAGCCGAGAACTGCGCCATCTGCGCCATGAAGTCCCGGTCGTCCATGGGGTTGAGGGGGTCCTGGAATTTGAGCTGGGTCATGAGTAGATTCAAGAAGGCTTGACGGTCCAGGTCGCTGTTGGGGGTGCGGGTAGACATGGCCCATGCGGATTGCTCCGGCTGGGGGATGTTGCCGATGTCTGACCATAACGCGCTGTTTGACATATTACACTCCTTTCTACGCCGTGAGGTTAATCGTGGTGCTTTCGAAATCAATGTTTTCGATTTCCGCGATTTCTTCCTCTAATGCGGCGTTAATGTTTTCTGCGCGGTTGCGCGTGCTTTGGCGGCCTTGCTCAAATTGGTTCTCCCATTCGTTGCCGTCTTGCCGTACCGATACGCTCAGCTCGGAGAACTCGATGCCCCGCTCCTGTAGCGCGTCACGCAACTGGTTGAAGCTGGATTCCAATGCCTCGCGCACACGCTGGTTCTCCGCGATAAACTGGGCGGTGACGATGCCGTTTTGGGTCAGAACCCGCAGTACGATGTCGCCCAGGCTTTCCGGGCGCAAAGTCAGGCGCATTTCCGTAACCTGCTCGCCGGTGTGAACCCGGATTTGGCTCATAATCTGGTTGATGACGTCGGCGGGGTTCACGTACTGGGCGTGCTGGGCCTGTTGGGTGATTTGCACCGCTTGGGTGCGGTCCGCAATCATTTGCGTAAGGGGCTGTGTGACGGTAAGGGTGGGGTCGGGTGGGGGTGCGTCGTCGGGGGTGGCGAAGAGGGTGGCATCCAGGGCTTGCGGGGGTGCCTCGCCTTGGGTAGCTGTGGCGGTGGGCGCGGACGCGGTGGGGCGTGGGGTTGCCTGTGCTTCGGCTTGCTCCGTTGCCGGTTTGTCGGTGACGACGAGCTGGCCGTTTTCCGTGGCGTATTGCAGTCCTTCCACCACAGGGATTTGCACCGTGTTGGGCGCGGCTTTCGCGGTGGCGGTGGATGTGGTGGGCGCGGCGATTTGTACGGTGGCGGTTTCGGCGGGCTTGGCCATTTGCGCCATGGCTTCGTTGATGGCCTTGTAGGCCGCAGGGAAAGCCGGCTCAGACAGCAACGCCACAGGGGTCTCTGCGTTGAACGCCTCTTGTAGCAACGCCGTTACGGCCTTGGGATTTGTCAGGTCCTGGGGTTGCATGTCGAGCTGTTTCAGCATGGCCAGCAAGGCTTCCGGTGAAATGTGCAGGATTTCGGCTATCGTGTTAAGGATTTCCTCGTCGGGCACAAGCAACAGCATGGGGTTGTCGTAGGACGTGTCGGCAGGGGCTTGGACGGGGGCGGCATCGGCTTCGTCGGTCTGCTTGTAGTAGGTTTGCTCGGTTTCGTTGGCGGGAGCGGTTTCATCGTTTCGTACGGCGGTCTGGGTGTGGTCGTCATAGCCTTCGTTGCGGGGACTTTCCTGGGTGGTATCCGTACGCTGGGTGGGTTCGCTTGCGCGGCGGGCGCGGGGTTGCTCACGCTCGGCGCGGGTGCTTTGGGTCGCTTCTATGGCGTTGTTGCTTTCCCTGCGCCGGGCTTCGGCGAAGATGAGCTCGAAGCCGCCCTGCCTTTCCCGGTCTGCGGCGAAGAAGGCCCGTGGGGTGCGGTCGCCGGCTATGGCGGCCAGTGATTCAAGGGGTCGCATGGTTTTCCTCCTTTCATATAAGATGGGGCTCTGCCCCAAACCCCGCCGCTTCGCCGGGGAGACCCCGGCTCGCTTCCTCGCTCGCGTTGCTTCGCTGCGGGCGAACCAGGGCTCTGCCCCAAGCCGCGTTGCGGCGTGCTGGGCTGGTGCAGTACCTATATAATCACACGCTGGGCGTGGTTATACCTCGTTTTCGTCGTCGTCTTCTTCGTAGGCGTTGTATTCCTCTTCCTCTATATCGTCTTCCCAGAATATATCTTCATAGGTTTCGGGTACTTCCGGGGTAAAAAGTGAGGGGGCCACCGGGGGCATCACCGGCTCGGCCACGGAAATCAAGCGCAACATAAAGGCGGCGATGTCTGCGTCCATTTGCTCCAATATCTCGCCGCGCATGGTGTTGCCCATGTTATACAGCACACTGGTGAGTAAAATCACGTCCGTAATGCGGAAATCCACCAGAATATCGGCGGCCGCGCTTTCTTGCATACTGCTTAAAGTCCGCACGATGCTGTCCACCGACTCTTCATGCTGGCGCAAAGCGAAGGCGTCCCGCGCCAGTTGCTCGTAGAACTCGGGCATGATGTATTGTATATGGTTAAGGAAGGCGTCCGGGTCGCCCCGGGCTATCATGGCGTTGAACTCCGCGCTCACCCGCTGATACTCCACCCAATACTGGTGGAAGGGCAAAAGCCGTGCGATACGCAAGGCGTATTCGCGTATTTGCCGCTCCCGCTCGATTAGCTGTGCGTTCAATTCGTCGATTTCGCGCTGTTGGGTACGAATAATTTCGGCCAGGTCCCGGGGGAGCCTTTGCTCCAGGGGGATTTCCTCGCCCTCATATTCAGCCGGGGGGAACAAATTGCCGATAAGGGGCGCGTTGCGCAGGTAAGGCATGAGGACGCCTTCGCGCAGGTTAAATAAATTCAGAGAAAATATAAGCATGGCCCCACCGATAACCACCACCAGAATGATTATGACAATGAGGCCCGTTTTACTCTTTTTGGGAGGGGCCTTTCCTTTTTTACCGCCCGGCTTTCTGTCTTCGTTCATTGGTCACTACTCCTTTGCCAGGGCATCCTTGTATTTAAAGCTCACCAATTCGTCCACTTGCTTCTGCTCGGCCAGATTTTCTTCTATTTTAAACGCCTCGCGGGCGTTGTCGCGGACGATTTCCAGTGCCTTGCGTTCCTTCATGGCCTCTACCAGTTCAAGCCGCTTGGCTTCCGCAAAAGCTTCCGCGGCGGTTACTTTTTCTTTCTGCAACTCGATATGTTTCTTCAGGCGTTCTATGGAGTCGTTGAGGAATTTGATTTCGATGGTATCAATGGCGTTCATGGCCGCTATTTGAAAATCCGCTATTTGGGCGTCCTTGTGCGCGTTCATTTGGCGCAGGCGCGCCTTTTCTTCCTCCCGCTTGCGGATGGCCTTGCTGTATTCCAGTTCCTTTTGCTCCTCGATTTGCTCCTTTACGCCCAAAAACTGCTGTAGGCGGAAATTAAACCGCGCCATCGGTCAAAATCGCTTTCATGAAGTCCTGGGCGTCCTCGAAGGAGAATCTTTCCTCCACGGCTTGGGTCAGGAATCCGTTGATGGGCGTGTGCTTCGCAATGGCGTCGTCGATTTCTTCGCTGGAGCCCTTCACATAGGCCCCGATGTTGATTAAGTCCTCGGAGTTGGCGTAGACCGCCATGGATTTTTTAATTTCGTTGGCGTTTTTCTTGTGCTCGTCCTCCACGATGTCAGACATACAGCGGGAGACGCTGGCCAGCACATCTATGGCCGGATAGTGGTTGCGGTTGGCGATTTTGCGCGAGAGCACCACGTGGCCGTCCAGCACCGAACGGGCCGTGTCCGTCACCGGCTCCGTCAAATCGTCACCGTCCACCAGCACGGTATACAGCCCGGTAATGGAGCCCCGGTCGTCGTTGCCCGCCCGCTCCAGCAGGTGGGGAATCTTGGCAAAAACCGAGGGCGTGTACCCACGGGATACCGGCGGCTCCCCAATGGCAAGACCCACCTCCCGCTGTGCCATGGCATACCGGGTGAGGGAGTCCATCAATAACATGACATCCTTGCCCTGGCCGCGAAAATATTCCGCGATGCTGGTGGCCACCTCGGCGCATTTCAGGCGCACCAAGGCGGGCTTATCCGATGTGGCGATGACCAGAATCGAACGGGCAAGCCCCTCCTCGCCCAAGTCCTTTTCAATAAATTCACGTACTTCCCGGCCCCGCTCCCCCACTAGGGATATTACATTGATATCCGCTTTTGTGTTGCGGGCTATCATGCCCATGAGGGTGGACTTGCCCACGCCACTGCCCGCGAAGATGCCCACGCGCTGACCCTTCCCGATGGTCAGCAGTCCGTCCAGGGCCTTTACGCCCAAAGTCAGGGGATTTTCGATGCGGGCGCGGTGCAGGGGGTTGGGCGCGGGGTTGGTCACGTTAAATTCCACGCCGTCCTCGATGGGGGGCCTTCCGTCCATGGGGCGGCCCAAGCCATCCAGTACGCGCCCCAGCAAACTGTTGGAAACCCGCACGGTTATGGGACGCTCCTGGGCCTCCACGATATTGCCGGGGCCCACCCCCGCCATATCATCCAGCGGCATGAGCAAAATATGGTTTTCCTTGAAGCCCACCACCTCGGCGAGGACGGGTTTGCCATATTTTCCCGCTTTGATTTGGCATGTCTGCCCGATGTTGACATCGGGGCCCGTGGATTCGATGGTCAACCCCACCACTTGTGAAACGCGGCCCAGCTTGCGGATATAATTTTTTTCCAATACCGAGTGGTACTTCGCCAGACTCAGGTTTTCAAACATAGCGGGGAATCACCCATTTAACAGGTAGGTTATATTTTGACACAGGGCCTCGAATTGTTGGTTCAAACTGCAATCAATGTTGCCGAAGGGGGTTTCGATGACGCAGTCCATGGGGCTAAGGCTCAAATCCTTGGTGATATTCAGCTTCACCGAGCCGTCGGTCATGGCTGTGATTTCGTCCTTGCTTGCCACCACGGCGTCATAATCGTCGGAGGAGACATAAATGGTCACTTCCCCCGATATAGTCGCGCTTTGCATCCCCTTGCGCACCAAGGCCAGAATCAGACTGGGGTTGAGTATGAGCGCGTTGCCCAAGAGCTTGGTGGCGATGCCGATAAGCAAATCCACCATTTCCGGCTCCAGCATTTCCTGCATGGCGGCACGCTCGGCTTCGGCTTCGGCCAGCACCTGCCGCGCCTGGGCGCGGATTTGGTCCCCCTCACGGGTGGCTTCGGTCATGCCCTCGTGGTAGCCTTGTTCCCTTGTTTGCTCCAGCAAAACGGTGATTTCACTTTTCGCGGCGTTGCGCAGTGCGGCTTGCTCGGCCACACCGGCGGCCTGGGCATCCAGTATGATTTGCTCGGCCTCTTGCTGTGCGGCTTCGATGATTTGCGCGACTTGTTCCTCCGGGGAAAGCTCCGGCTCCTCCTCGCCCAAATCCGTATCCCCCAGCATATCGGCACCTTGCAAGGCCGGGTTGGTGGTGTCGATAACCACCACATTCTCGCGGTCCAAGTTGTAATGCCTGTGAATCCTAGACGATGACATCGTCCCCTCCGCCACGCGCCACAACGATATCGCCGGAATCCTGCATACGGCGCACGATATTTACGATTTTTTGCTGTGCTTCCTCGCGGTCGGAGCGGCGTATGGGGCCCATGTAGTCCATTTCCTCTTGAATCATGGCCGCAAGACGCTTCGACAGGTTGGCGAAAATGTGATTCTTGAGCTCCTCGCTGGCACCCTTGAGGGCGATGGCAAGGTCCTTTTGGTCCACTTCCCGCAGTACCTGCTGCACGTCCCGGTTGCCCAAGGCGAGGATATCTTCGAATACGAACATCTTTTTGCGGATTTCTTCGGAGAGCTCCACGTCTTCGATTTCCAGGGTTTCCAGAATATGTTTTTCCGTGGTGCGGTCCACGGCACTCAGGATTTCCACAATGTAGTCGATGCCACCCACCTGGGTGTAGTCCTCGGTCATGAGGGCGGCCAGCTTCTTCTCGAAGACTTTTTCCACTTCCTTGATAACCTCGGGGTTGGTGCCTTCCATGAGGGCGATACGGCGCGCCACGTCGGCCTGTTTTTCCGTAGGCAACGCGGACAAAACCTCTGCCGCTTGCTTGGGGCGCAGGTAGGACAAAATAAGGGCGATGGTCTGCGGGTGCTCGCTGGAGATGAAGTTGGTGATTTGGCTGGCTTCGGTTTTGCGCACGAAGTCGAAGGGGCGCACTTGCAAGCTAACGGTGAGCTTACTCAATACTTCGTAGGCTTTGGCTTCGCCCATGGCCTTTTCGAGGATGCTCTTGGCGTAGGCGATACCACCCTCGGTGATGTATTGCTGGGCAAGGCATATCTGATAGAACTCGTCCAACACCGCGTCACGCGTTTCGGGCATGACATGCTGTGTATTGGCGATTTCCAGGGTGAGGGACTCAATTTCCTCCTCTTTGAGGTGCTTGAAGATATTGGCAGATTTTTCCGGCCCGAGGGTTATCAGGAGTATTGCGGCTTTTTCACGGCCGGTGAGCTGGTCTATGGAAACGGTGGGCACGTTTTACCACTCCTCCGCGTTAAGCCAATTGCGCAGCAGTGCCGCCACGGCTTCGGGTTTCTCATTGACGAATTTATCAATTTGCTTCTTGACTTCGTTTTCCTTTTCGTAGTCGATTTCTTCCAAGCGGGAGGCTTCTTCCTTGGCTTCCTCCAGCTGGGTGGTGGCCAGCAGGTCTTCCACGCTGAGCTCGGGCTCCACTTCATCTTCCTCGTCCTCCTTGCGGCGGGCCAGCAAGGCGATAATGAGCATAAGGATGAGCAACAGCAAAACGGCAAGCATAATAATGGTAGCGATGGGAAGCGGGGTGTCCTCTACGGGTATGATAATGAAACGTTCCTGAATCATTACCCCTACGTTGGCCAGGGGGATACCCGTGCCTGCGGCAATCACCATTCTGATTTCTTCCACTTCGTCGCCTTCCACGATGTTTACGCTACGGGGGGTATTTTCCTCGATATACCACCAGTCTTCCTGGGTGGCTTCGCCGTTGCGCTGGAAAAAGGTTGATTCGCAAACGATAATGTCCCGCACGGCGATGACGGCAATGTTTGAAGCCTCGGGAATCATCCCGCCGGGGCCCACACGGGTAATTCTGTCATAGATATTGTGCTCAAAGCTTACGGTTCTATCCCTGGCCGAGGCGCGTGCCAGGCTGGGGTCGCCCATCATATAGGCGGGGGTGGCTTGCTGGTTGGCTCCCAGGCCGGGGCCCCAGTTCCAGCCCAGCATACCTTCTGCTTCCTGCTGGCTGGTTTGCAAAAACGTGGGCAGACCGTCCTCTGTGCCATCGGGGGCGGTGCGTACGGTTATACGCACCTCTTCATCTATCCGGTCTTCGTATGCAAAGTGGTGGAGAATGGTAAGGTCGTCAAAGGTATTTAACAGGGCAGTTTCGATGCTATCGGTGGTTCTTTGCTCCTGGCGGTTGCGCATATTCCACACATCCATGGCACTGTCGCTTTCGGGCACCATATTGCCCACGAAGACGCCGTTTCCGTGCTGGTCCATGATGACGATATTTTCCAGCTCCAGCCCCAGCACCATGGTTCTGACCATCTCGGCAAGCAAGCGACCCTCTGTGGGGGACACATGCCGCGTGGTATGTATGGTGACGCCCATGGACGCCTGTGGCTGGTTGGGCCGGAGCATGAGGTTGCGCTCCGCCGGGGTGATGTTGACTTGTGCCCTTGTAATAAAGTCGATGCCGGTAAGCATGTTCGCCACGTCGGATTGGGCGGCCCCCAGCAAGATGGCGGCACGCTCGGCCTCGGTGGTGCCCAGGCCGGTCAGGCTGATGGCATCCTCCAGGGGTAAAGTGGCGGCGACATTCGCGCTGCGCAAGGCCACGCCGTGGGCGTCGATGCGGTTGCGGGCGGGTACATAGATGCGGCTGTAGCAGGAGGAGGGCCTGTTGCGGATTCCGGCTTCATCCAAAGCGGAAGACACCTGAGAGATTTCCGTAAAGTCCCGGTTGTTGTACAGCACCACCCAGGAGGTGCGAAAGGCGAAGAATAAAATCAAAACCAATGCCAGCAAAAGGACAGCCACCACGCTTATCAACTGAATCTGCTGGCGGCGGGTCAAAATATCCCATCGGGCTTTGATGGGGGTATAAATTTGAATCAATCGTTCCGGCATATGCTCACCTCATAAAATGTAGCAATATTAGATTTGCATCCGCATGATTTCGCGGTAGGACTCGATGATACTGTTGGTGACTTGTACGGTGAAACTCAAGGAAGTGTTGGCCGCGCTCTCTGCCAGCTGTACCGCCAGGATATCGTCGATGCGGCCTGTGGCGAAGTCCAGTTGTAGGCGTTCGGCGTCCAGCTGCATCTCGTTGGTTGCCCGCAACATATCCGACGCCGCGCCGAAGAACGCGGAGAAGGGATTTTCAGGTACATCCTCCGTCCGCAGTTCATGCCGAACCAAACCGAAGGGGTTCATGTCGGCGGGCTGGAGCGGGTTAAGGCTCAGGGTAGTCAATGCCATATTATGCATAATTATTGCCCCCTACCGATTTCCAGCGTGCGCGATACGATGCCGCGAAAGCTGGTCATGGCGGTGATATTTGCTTCATAAGAGCGGCTTGCGGAAATCATGTTTACCATTTCTTCCACTATGTTCACGTTGGGCATACGCACGTAGCCCGCATCGTCTGCGTCGGGGTGGGTGGGGTCGTAGACGAGATGGCCGGGGCTGGGGTCGTTCAGCACATGGCTGACCCGCACGCCCTCCCCTTGGTAGCTGGAGAGCCTGTCGCCAAAGACCCGGTGGAAGGGGCCCTCCCGGGGGATTTGCTCGAAGATGACTGTGCGCCGCTGGAAGGGCCCCCCGTCTGCGGTGCGTGTGGTATTTACGTTGGCAATGTTCTCGGCGATGGTATCCATGCGAAGACGCTGGGCCGTGAGCCCGGACGCGGCGATGTTTACAGAATTAAAGAAGCTCATGAATCATCTACCTCCCTGTTATAGCCGTGTTCAAACGGCGGGAATTGTTAAGTACACTGTTTACCATGGTTTCGTACCGCACCACGCTAGTGTACAGGCGCACCATTTCGGATTCCATGTCCACATTGTTGCGGTCCATCCGATAGGCGAAGCCGGGGTCTTGGGCGCGCAGATTGGGGCGCACCTGGGACAAATCTAACCGCCCTGTGGCACGCCAGTTGTCAATGGCTTGCCCCAAGGCGGCCTCAAAGTCTACCGTGCCTGCAACGAAGAAGGGTGTATCGTTGTTGGCTACGTTGTTCATGATTACGTCTATGCGGGCGGCAGTGGCGTGCATGGCCGCGCCCAACGCCCGATTCTGGTTATGCATGGCTTGCGTTAGCATAAAATCCCCTCCAGCGTGAAACCCTGCGCACTCCATGTGGGATTTCACTTTATGTAGTATAGACTTATTCGGAGGTTATGGCAAATGTTTTGGCAAGTAATTATCTCCAAATTTTTTGGCAAGTATAGCAGATGAATTATCCCATTTCTACAAAAAAATAGCAAAAAAAATAAATTACGACCGCCAGTCTGGCGCGGCTGTTTCAGAGGTACCTACCTCCACCACCCGGGTCTCCGGCTGGGTTATCACGTCGGCGCGGATGACTTCTTCTGAATCGTGGTGGCCATTAATAAATGTTACGCGCACGGTCACATTGCGCTCCCCTTCCCTGCCCTCCTGGATGACGTTGATGTCGCCGACGGCCAGATTTTCGTTGTAGTTGGTGACGATATCCATGGGAATGGCTTCCGTGCGGGTTTCCTCTTCTATGGTGCGCACCAGCAAAAAGGGGCGGGTGGTGCGGATATAAATGATATAGCCGGGGCGGATAATCGCGTCCGGGGTCAAATCATTGTCCGCAAGCAAACGGCTGAGGGGAATACCGTTGCGCAAAGCGATAATCCCTTTGGTATCCCCGTCGCGCACGATGTAGGGGATGGTGGTCTCAATTTGGCGGTCGAGCCTTTCGATGGCCGCGTCCGCGTTGTCCAGATTCGTGTCCGGCACGCGCAGGGTCCGGTATTCCCAGCCTTCGATGACGGTCTCAATGGTATGCTCCGTTTCGAAGGCCCCGGTGAACCAGTCCGACACATGCCGCGCCAAAGCCTGGGTGCGCATGACGGCGATACGCTCCCCATGGACATAGATGGCGGTGGCGACAATTTGATATGTCAGACCCTCGCTCACCTTGTTGATTATCCCCGTCATGGTGTCGTGATACCGCCGGTTGGCCCGGACGGGGGTGAGGGAAACCCGGTCGGTGACGTGTATTTCGGCGGTGACATAAGCGGCGCGATGGGCCACGGCCTGTGCCTGGATGTATTCCGGGTCCCATTCCCTGGTTTCCCGGTTTCTGGGAAGGTACCCCATGCGCACACCGTTGAGGTAAACCGCCAGCGCGTTGTTGCTGGTAAGCATGATAATGCCCAACACAACCAGCCCCACGGCAATGAGCCCCAGACAAACGAGTCCCGCCCCCTTGGCAAAATTGCCGGAGGGCTTCCTCGTTTTCTTTGGGGCCTTGGCCGTGGGGCGGCGATGCCCATGGCTCCGCTGGGCCTGCTCAAAATAGCGCAGGCTTTTTTCCGGGGCGGCAGGGGGGGGCGG
>WQSR01000051.1 GCA_009787785.1 Defluviitaleaceae bacterium | reverse complement strand
ATTAAACTGTTTGTAACCAAGAGCAAACTCATAAAAATTGCACCAACTACCCCTGTTTGTAAAACACCTTGCCAGCCCTGATAAAGATGTCCTATGCCAAACAGCACGCTCGTAATTAAAATAATGAGAAATATAGGGATTTCAGGGAACACCGCTTGCAAAAGAAACGCCATAAACCCCCGATATACAAGTTCTTCACAGATTCCAGAGCTAAAAGACAGCATGATATACTGACATTTTTCCTTCTTGGTTCGAGGCAAAATATCCCTTGCTACGTCATCACGCTCTATTTCAGTCCTCATTTTCTCTATAAATTTTTTGCTTGCCAGCGAGAGAATGAGTGTACGCAAACTAACTACAAGCATCAATCCACTAACGACTAAAACGATAGCAGTAAACCATATATTGTAGGTAAAACTTATCCCTCTAAGCCCTAAGTCTGCAAGGCTTATGCCGCCAATCAGACTTATGGTTATAACTACTATTGCAGGCCCCCACATCCAAGCCATCGCGCGATAATATCTTTTGCCTTGCTTTTTCTCTGTCCTAACTGCATCTTTCGATTTCTTTTTTCGCAGAGCTGTATTTATTTGGCTCAATAGCATAAAAATAAGTAGCATTGTCAGAAAAATAATATACACTATAAAATCTCCCTTTGAATTTACATTTTTTATCGAAGCCAGATACAACCTACCATGCAAAGCCGCGCAAATGAAAAATCATACGCGAGTGGTATGATTTTTAACGTGAATGGTCAAATTGGGAGCATAATTTCTGTGGCGAAGACCCCCGGTTCGTTTTGCCTGTTCACATTGCCGCCGTATTTTTCTGCGATTTTGTCAATACGGAACAAACCCTGGCCGGTGCTACTTTTTTTCTTTTTGCCGCCATCGGAATTTTGCACACTGATGTAAAACATTTCTTTATGCACGCCCAGGTAAACGCGAACGAACGCGCCTTTTTCCAATAGTTCACAGGCTTCGATGGCGTTGTCCAAGAGATTGCCGACAATGATGCACATATCAACCGGGGCAATGGGCAACACAGGCGGCACGATGGCTTTTGCATTTACCTCAATGTTTTTTGCTCGTGCAAGGGATAGTTTTGCCGTTAGGATTGCATCAATCATCACATTGCCTGTGCGGAAAATGGAATCCACTTCATTCAAATCGCTTTCAAGCCCATCAAGGTAGCCTTCGATTTTATCCGTTTCGCCCAACGACAGGTGCGCTTTTAATACTTGAATATGGCTGTGGTAATCATGCTTCCAGCCACGCATTTGCATATAAATATTTTCGACCTCGTTTGAATGGCGTACAACGGTTTCGTCAAAATAAGCGTTTATTCTTTGCTCGGCAAGCCGCAGATAAATATAGCGGGTGATAAAGAAAGTCGGGACTGTTGCCAAAAATATAATCACCACATATATCATGACATGCCCCCCGTGATGTATTTCATCAGCGCGCTGTTTATGTCCTTGTACAATCTGCGTGAAAGGGGCAATGCCGTGCCATTATCCAGAATTACATCCGTACGGGTTACGCGCTTTACATGGGCCAAATTTATTAAATAGCTTCGATGGGTTTTTATAAAGCGTTCGTCCGCGAGAGCTTCTTCCAATTTATATAAAGGCATTTTAGCGTTAATTATGCTCCCCTTCGCGCTTATCGCCAGCGCGTGGTCAAGGGCTTCTACATAGGCGATGTCATCCACGTCAACGAGGGTAATGCCGTCTGCCGTATCAATAGAAATCGCGCGCTTGGGTTTGGAAAGGTTGGCGGTTGCCTTGTCTAACGCGGTATACAATTTTTCTTCCTTCACGGGTTTCAGCAGATAATGAACGGCTGAAACATCATAGCCTTCAGCCACATAATCAGAAATTCCTGTGATAAAAATGATTTGCACTTTGTTATTATCTTCACGAATTTTACGCGCCAATGTCATGCCGTCCATTTCGCCCATTTGTATGTCCAGCAGGAGCAAGTCCACGCTTTTGTCGTCCTCGTATGCAAACAAAAAGGCTTCGGCACTCTTGAAATGGCTTATGTGAACCGTTTGCCCACGCAAAGAAGCCCAGCCCTGTACGAGCTTGGTTATTTGCCCGGCTATGGCGAGTTCATCTTCACAAATGACCCACTTCATTATGCTTACCCCTCCATATCCTCCACTGTATCATTGCTTGCCAAGCCCGGCAACCTGTCTTATACACAGCATTTCAAATTTCACAAAAGGTATTCAATATGGTATGGTGGATATGGTAATGAAGGAGGCGAGCATATGCACCTGTATCCGTTGTTGTTTGTGCCGATTGTGAAAAAGATGATTTGGGGGCAGGAAAGCTGGGATATTTCCTGCCGGGTGAAGGAAATGGGCGTCATCGAGAATGGGGTGTACGCGGGTATGGCCTTTGACGCGTACCTTGGCCTTGACCGGGACAAGACCCTGGGGACGAGGCTGGCTCCGCTTTCCCGCTTCCCCGTGCTGGTAAAAATCATCACCGCCGAGGACGCGTTGAGCGTACAGGTTCACCCCGACGATGCTTATGCGCAAGGGCAAGCCGAAATTGGCGGCGGTGTGTGCGACAGCGGCAAAAGTGAGATGTGGTACATTTTGGAAGCCCCCAAGGACGGGCATCTGATTATCGGTTTGCGCGACGGCGTTACCCGGGAGGAATTGCTGGACGCCTTTTCCCAAAAAGGAAAAGTGGCCGAATGTCTGCACCGCCTTAGCGTGGAGCCGGGGGACATGGTGAACATCCCCGCCGGGTTGATTCACGCCCTCACCCCCGGCGCGGTCATCGCGGAAATCCAGCAAAATTCCGATACTACCTACCGGCTGTATGATTACGAGCGGGTGGGCTTCGACGGCCAGCCCCGGGAGCTACACATCGGCCACGCGCTGGCGGTGGCGGACTTCGAAGGGCGCATCCCCAAGGAACGCGTGGACGGCGTACACTGCCCCCACTTCACCGTGGAGCGGTATGTATTGGAAGAAGCCCGTGGCTTTGCGTCTGACCCCGAGGCGTTTCATATTATCCTCTGCGCGGAAGGCACGGTGCACCTTGCCTATGACGGCGGCAAAATAAAAATCCCCGCCCGGCGTTCGTCCTTTATCCCGGCGGGGATGGGTAAATACACCCTCCGGCCCGAAGGCCGTTGTGTGATTTTGTTCTGCACTATTCCGTAGACAAAATGGCTTCGACTTTCTCCATGCCTTCAATCGCGCCGATGCAGTTAAATTCCTCCAGGTTGAATACGACCTCTTCCAGCAACAGCTCCGCTTCCTCGTTGAAGGAGGTGTGTATCAGCGGCTTCATGTGCTCCAGCGCGCCGGTGGCGTCATAGCCTTCGGCGATTTGCTTGGCGATTTTTATTTTTTCCAACACGTCACGCGGGTTGATTTCTTCTTTTTTTGCGGCGGGCACCTGGTTGATGGCCTGGCTTAGCTGTTGCGCGAAGTCCATGACGGTAGCCTTGAAGGCGGGGTAGGTGCTTTTGCAAAATTCCCTGCCATTGTTCAAGGCGGCGATTTCCAGCCGGCTGGCCGTGGCCGCGATTTCCGTGGCACCAATGCTTCGGGCTACGCCCTTCAGGCCGTGTACCTCTATGGCGAAATTTTTCAAGTCGCCGGTGGCCAAAAAAGCATCCATTTTTTGTATACTACCCGGCATCAGGCGTGCGGATAGCTTCACCGTGTTTTCATACACCTCTTGCATCCCCCCCAGTGCTACTAATGCATTATATACGTCCAGCTTTTTATTTGTACATAAGATATTAATCAAGGGCGAGTTTTTGCCGGATTGCGCAACGGGCGCGTCGATTTGGCGGCGGGCGGCTTCGATGACCTCCGGCGGCTGTTTGTCGCGGACGAATTTATTCAATATTTGGTTCAGATGGCGGGTGTCGATGGGCTTGGAGATAAACTCGTCGAAGCCGTTTTGTACGAACAAATCCGCCTGGCCGGTTATTGCGTTGGCGGTGAGGGCGACAATCGGCGCGGTGTAGCCCATCTTGCGGAGCTGGAGCGTGGCTTCTATGCCGTCCATGTCGGGCATCATATGGTCCATGAAGATGACATCGTAGACATTTCCCTCACTGATTTTCTTCACCGCGCTGTAGCCGCTCATCGCTGTCTCGATGTGGAGCCTGTAGGGTTTCATCAGGCCCTGGGCCACGTATAGGTTCGGCTCCAAATCGTCCACAATCAGAATACTTCCATAGGGCATGGGCTCGCGCACCACCTGGCTTTTTTGCTTTTGCCCCATCTGCACCATGCGGAACTGGCGTATACTTTGCGCCACCTCCGGGCCGATGGGCGTATCCTCCGCGGTTTTTTGCGGGAGCGTTACCGTGAACCGGGAGCCCTGGCCGTACACGCTTTCCACCTGGATATCCCCGTCCATGAGCTGTAGCAACCGCCGGGTGATGGCCAGGCCAAGGCCCGTGCCCTCCACGCCGCGCCCATGGCCTTCCACGAAGCGGGTATATTCCCCGAACAATTTTTGCAGTTGGCGGTCTGTCATGCCAATCCCTGTGTCGCGTACACAGAAGATAAGATTCACGCCGCCGGGAATGGGCTCGGTTCGCGCTTCAAATGTCACCGAGCCCGCGTCGGTATATTTGAAGGCGTTGGAAAGTACATTGTTTAAAATTTGTTTGATGCGCAGCTCGTCACCCACCAGTTTCGCGGGGATGTGCTCGTCGGGCAGTACCTCGAAGAGGATGGGCTTGCTCTCGATGCGCATGGCATTCAAATGCGCGGAATCGCTTATCAGCCCCGCCGTGGAATAGGGCGCGGGCAGGATTTCCAGCTTGCCGGCCTCGATTTTGGAAAAATCCAGGATATCGTTGATGATACCCAGCAACAGATTGCACGAGTTAAATATTTTAATCAGCCCCTCCCGCACTTCTGGGGTGAGGGAGCCGTTGTCCATCAGGATTTCCGTCACGCCCAGGATTGCGTTCATGGGCGTGCGGATTTCGTGGCTCATGCTGGCCAGGAAGGAGGACTTGGTTTGGCTGGCGGTTTCGGCCTGGGTGCGCTGTTGCATGAGCTCCCGCACATGGGTGATGTTTTGCACCACCTCAATGAAGCCCGAGATTTCCCCCTCCAAATCCTTCAGGATTTCCACGTCCGTTTGGAAAGAGGAGCCGCCGCGTTCGAAAAATGTCTGCCGTATGCCCTGCTTGGCGCGGACAATGGCGCAACCGTCGGTTTTGCATATGGGCTTGCCCACCGCACTGCACGGCACCCCCATCATGTTGTCAAAGTCGATGCCCACATAAGCGCATAGCACTTTGTTGCCAAATGTCCAGTTCATATTTTTGTCGGTGACGGAAATGGCGTGGGGTATGGCGTCTAATATGGACTTGTACCAGTGGGCGGTTTCCTCGAACTTGCGGCTCTCCGCGTTCAGCTTTTGCAAAAGGGCGTTGTGCTCGCGCATGTCTGTGGTGTAGCCGATGACGATGTCCTTGTCCTTATACTTGGAGCGCACCAAAGTGATGTCTGCGGGGATGAGGGTATCGTCGTCGGGCATTTTGTGCATCCAGTCGAAGCGGCAAATCCCCTCTTCGAAGGCTTTGTTCACCAGTGCCACTGCTTTATGGTCGGAACGCTGGCCGTCGGGCTGAAATTCCGGGGAGCAACTTGATAGGAACCGGTCGGTATAGTCCTGTTTATTTTTGAAGCCGTAGAGCTTGACCCCGGCTTCGTTACAGTCAATGGTGTTCAAATCCCTGTCCCATATCTGGGCGCATATGGGGGAGGTGTCCAGCATGAGCATGGAACGCTCGTGGGCTTCGTTCATTTTATGTATCAGCGCGTTCTGGTTGATGGCGTTGGCCATCATCAGGCTGATGGAGCGCAGAATGCTTATCTCCTCCGTCTCGTATTCCCGTTCCTCCACGCAATTGTCAACGGAAAAAAAGCCCCAGAAGGCGTCATTCAAAAACAGGGGCAAAATAATCACAGCTTTTGTATTGTGCTCGTTGAAAAAATCGTGCTCCACCTGGGGCAAGCTGGACAAAGGCCCCCCCACAATTTCGCCCCGCATGAAACGCCCGTGCCATTCGGGGAAGCGGTGGACGGAAAGCTTGAGCCCGTTGAAAAACGGCTTTTGTGGGTCGTCTTCGTCCTTGAACCACCCGTGCATATATACATAGAACAGCTCGCCGTCAATGTCCTGGTTCTGCCAAATATGCACCCTATCGGCGTTAATGGAAAGGCCGATAAGCTCCATCCCCGCCACCAGCGGCTTGTCAATGTCGCCGTCGTTGCCCGGTGCCAACAGCAAGGAAGCCGCCGCGTTGACGGCCTGCATCATTTTATCGCGTTTGAGTAGACTAGTGATATCCACGGAATGGTGAATGTGAATGCGCTTACCGTCCGCCCCTTCGATGAAGCGGTCGGTATTGCGGTAGGAACGCTTGGTTAAGGGGCTGTGCTCCACCCAAAACACAGCTTGTTCGGGGTTCTTTTCCAATTGGTGGCAGGGGCAGAAATCACAGCGGGCATCCATGTCCTCCTGCAAAAGCTTGTAGCAATACTGCCCCACCACATCGCCTTCCAAGTTATAATGCTGTTTCATGGAGTCGTTGATAAAGAGAATCGTATCGTCTTCCGGGTCGGTGGCGTATACAAACACGTCCAAACCGTTTAACATGCTTAACAGGGTGGCTGATGCCAGTGACTCATTCCCACGCATAGGAATCCCCCTCAAAAAGTGTATAATGCATCGGCAGTATATCCTTTTTATACTTTATTGCATAGCATGACAAGGAGTGTGCAGGATGCGCAAAGGGTTCATTGTAATATGTATTTGCTTGCTGTTGCTTACCGCCTGCACAACGAACTTTGAGACAGAGGAGATTACCATGAAAATAAGCCCGAGTCAGGCCCGCGTATGGATGCAGCAATACCCGGACACCATCGTGCTGGATGTACGCACGCCAACCGAATTTGCCGCAGGGCACATCAACGGAGCCATCCTGTTGCCGCTGGATAGGCTTGAAGCCAAGGCCGCAGAAATGTTGCCAAGCAAAGACGCATTAATCCTCATCTATTGCCGGAGCGGGGTGCGTTCGAACACGGCCGCTGTGCAGTTGACCGACATGGGGTATACCCGCGTATATGATTTCGGCGGGATACTGGACTGGCCCTACGGGAAGGTGTATCCTTAGCAAAAAGGGGTGGCTGTATGGAGCATCTGACGCACAAACCGTTTTACCTCACCGACGAAGATATATTGTGGGTGGGCGATACACTGGCTGGAATGTCCGAGGGCGATAGAATCGCCCGCCTGTTGTACGCACCGGGGCACAAGCTTCCCCTTTCCCCCGTTGTGCGAACCCGCGCACAACGGATAAGTGGTAAGCAAAAGGAGGGGTTCGCCGCCTATGTCTATGATTTCCCCGGCGACGAGGTGGACGAGCGTGACAGGCACCGGGTCGAACATATCAATACCATGACTTGCGACAAATGGGACGAAACCTTCGGGGCGAGCTATCGCGATTGCATAGAAGCGGGGGTGATGGCCGTTATGGTAGAGCCCATTTTGTTCCCCGCCTATTCCCATAGGCTGGCCTCCGGGCGGGAAGAGCAGCCCGCCGTTTTCGCCCATGAGCTGACAACCCTTTTGCTCAAGCAAGTCCTGGGCTTTAACGGCCTTGTCATTGCCGAGCACATAAAAAGTGAGGACATGCCCCGCGCCATAGCCGCCGGGTGCGACATGCTTTTTTCCACGATTAATGTCAACCACGATTTGCAATGCATCCGGCAGGGCCTTGGCGACGGCGTGTTTTCCCAGGAACGCCTGCGGGAGGCCGTGGTGCAGATTTTGGGCATCGAAGCGGCTTTGGGCTTGCATAAATAGATTCACTTGTGATAGAGTGTGAAAGTTGTAGCAGTAACCGCTCGGGCCGGGTCGCAAATGGGCTCCGTACCCTACCCGTTTCCGGCGCGTACTTCCAACCTATAAGGAGGTGCAAAAGATGCACGCAATCATCGAGACCGGCGGCAAGCAATACAAGGTAGCGGCAGGGGATACCCTCTTCGTGGAAAAGCTTAACGCCGAGGTGGGTATGTCCTATACCTTTGACCGGGTGCTTGGCCTGATAGACGGCGAAAAGACCGTTTTTGGCAAGCCACTGGTGGACGGGGCCAGCGTTTTGGCTACCGTAGCCGGCGAGGGCAAGGCAAAAAAGGTCATCGTCTTTAAGTACAAGGCGAAGAAGGGCTTCCGTAAAAAGAAAGGCCATCGCCAGCCCTTCACCCGTGTGAAAATCGACGCAATCAACCAAAAATGATTACGGCCCGGCTCTCCCGTGATGCGGCCAAGCGCGTAATCGCTTTCGACGTACACCACCACGGGGACAGCTATGTATGCGCCGCGGTGTCCATGCTGGTCATCAACACGGTAAACAGTATCGAGGCACTGACGGACGCGAATTTTTCCTGTAACCACAACGAGGAGGACGGCGGCTACATCTCCTTCACCATGGAAAGCCCGAGGGATACACTACCGGGCCGGGAAGCAGGACTGCTGTTGGACGCCATGGAGCTGGGGCTGGAAAGCGTAGCCGAACAGTACCCAAGCGAATTTACGATGAAAGTGAAGTGATTCCCATGATTACATTAAATCTTGCCTTTTTCGCCCATAAGAAGGGCGTGGGCTCCACCAAAAACGGGCGCGACTCCCGCGCCAAGAGCCTGGGTGCCAAGCGTGCCGACGGCCAGTTTGTGCTGGCGGGCAATATCCTCTACACCCAGCGCGGCACCAAAATCCACCCCGGCAACAATGTGGGCCGTGGCTCCAACGACAATCTCTTTGCCCTGGCGGACGGCATCGTACGCTTCGAGCGCAAAGGCCGGGACAAGAAGCAGGTGTCGGTCTATCCCCGGGTAGCACAGGCGTAGGGCGGTAGCTGGAAAATTAAAAGGACTGTCTTCTAAAGTTCTAAAGAAAAACGAGTACCGGCGCGAGTCGGCACTCGTTTTTTTTTAGGGTGAGTACGCCGTACCCATCGAATTGCTCGTCAACACAGCCACGCAACGGCTAATCGACGATGTGGAACTGTTGCGCAATCTACGAGTGGGGAAGATAGCCGAGGCATCCCTGCGGGGCACTTCTTATACACCCCCGCCTTCATCGTGGGAGAAGATGGTGCGTAGTACCTTAATCGCCAACTGTTTACGCTCCAGCGGTTGCCCATCGGTAATTTGCTTAAATTGCGCCAGAATATTCGGGTCGCTGTCCGGCACATGGTTGGCCAGCATGTAGTCTATGGTTACACCCAATCGGGTGACGAGCCTAACGAGGGTGTCTAGGGTTAGGCTTCGTTCCCCGCGTTCAATGGCACCCATATAGGTGTCAGATATATCAACCGCTTCCGCAAGCGCGGCTTGAGTAAGGTTTAACCGTTTTCGTTCCTCGCGGATTCGTTCGCCTAACCTCTTATAGTCCATGTCATCACCCCCTATATTGTACAAAGGGGTGGTGGTGGCTACGAATTATCCATAGGGGGTATAAGTATTGACAGAATGGGGTGTGCGTCTGTATAATTGTCGAATAGTAAGAGGTGTGGGGGATTTATGCCCCTATCAGCAAAAATCCGTATTGCGTGAGAGGGGCTTGCCGTGCCTCACACAGGTGCGCTGTAGAAGGCGTTTGTCCATAGATGATGCTTGCATACGCAAGACAACATATAAAAGGAAGAGGTGTTTCTTTCAATGAAGAAACGGATTTTAGCACTGGCGTTGGCCTTGGTAATGGCCTTCGCACTATTGCCTGTAATGGTACAGGCAAATATCGACCGCGTGACGGGGCATTGGGCGGTGATAGCAGTTGTGGATTCGCCCGATGATTTTGACCCCGTTAATTTCGACTCCCAGGACCTCAGTTATCGGCATGAAGAGCATTTTTGGTATCGTGGCAGTGTTTTCCATGCAAATGGTGCAATGGATGTATTATCTAATTGGGGAGTGGAGCGTGTCATACGTAGTCAATGGGGGGACGGAACAACGACATTTGTACTCACCCCAACCTTTGAAATCCACGAAATGGGCAACTACTTATTTATGTTTAAATCGTGGGTACAACAAGGTGTAGCACCGTATTATATTGTGCTTGTTAAATTTGCCGATGCAAATTTTAACCCCTTGTTTGATGGAGCGGAGGCATATTTTGAGCATAATCAAATTGATTTGATTTTTTGGCGGGTAATGCGTGCTGCAGCTCATCAGGGGTTTCACCGTGGAAATAGGAATAACGAAATAATAATCAGTAGCGAGCGATTTGAGTATGCTGATTTCAGTATTGTTGCCCATATTGGTATCGGTTCGGCGTGGATGGGCGATAGGGTCGTCCATGTAGCTGAAGCCCTCGATGCGGGCGTTGACGCAATTATTACCGTTGAACCCGGCGCAGAAATCTTTTTCCACTTCAACGACCATGCCTTTGGTGTTCCCCGTTCCGATACCTATCGCGTGCGATTACGGATTGCTGTGCAAAACGAAGTCGGTAATTTTATTAGTTGGAGTTTTTTAGGAACAGATTTTATGGATCCAGCCGGTTGGTTTTATGCAGTCGGCGAGTACACATCTTTAGTGAGTGTTCCGTTTGACGCAGAACCGGGTAGAACAACCTATGTACAGGTTTGGTCACGGGCAGCCGATGAATCGTGGCAAGAAAAGGTGTTAAATTTACGTGTACATGTAGTCGCAGCTGCGGTTGCATCGCAACCCACGCCCGCACCAACCCCACAACCTACGCCTCAGCCCACCCCACAGCCTACGCCTGTACCGACACCTCAACTTACACCCACACCGGTCGCCCCCGAGCCGACTCCTCAACCCACGCCTCAACCCACCCCACAGCCTACGCCTATACCTACACCCGTACCTGTTACGGTTGTACCCATCATGATTACCGGATTGTATACAACCGAATCATTAGTTGCCGTCATCCCTCCCATGCCCATAGCGGGTCAAGACTTACGCTACACCGTGCAACCGGGTGAAACATTGTGGAGCATTGCTTTCAACTATTACGGAAGTATGCGTGCCCATGCAGTAAACCGCATCATAGCCGCCAATCGTGGCATTATCCCCGCTAATGGCGCGTTGCAAGCGGGTATGGTTATTACCCTTCCCGCGCAAGGCTTGCGTCAACCCGTTATGCAAGCGCACTTGACTGATGCAGCCGGGGTATATTTGGTGCAAGCGGGTGACACCTTAGCTAGAATTGCTGCGCATTTCTTCGGGAACGCCAACTATTGGCGGCGCATTTGGGAAGCCAACCAGCCCCGAATTGGTGCAAACAACATGATTTTTGAAGGACAGTGGTTAATTATTCCTGGCTAAACACATATTTTCGTAAAAAGTTCCCGCCTCGTCAACATGCTCCGACGAGGCGGGAATTTCATTAAATCCCTTGCTATTTCATTATTAGAATAGATAACATTATAGAATAAAACGAGGAGGAAATATCATGTTTTGTCATAAGTGTGGAAATAAAATGCAAGATGATTCATTGTTTTGCTCGAAATGTGGAGAAAAAATAAATGATGAGAACATAACTCAGGAATCTGTGCCAAACATAAAGAAAAAAATTTCTCCCTATGCTCTTAGCTCGCTTGCGGTTGTAATTGTTATAGTCATTATAATATTTGCATTTACAGGAAGCGATGAGGATATATCTTCTGGAAATATACTTGCTACAGAAGCATTGTATATGAATCAATCACCTAATTATATACAGCAACAAGCTGATGCCAATAATTCGCCCCCCTCTCCAACACCTTCTGCGACTACAGGCACACAAGAAACTTTAGATTCAGTATACCAATCAACCCCACTGACTATGGAAGAAGCGTATTCTGTTTTACGGGAATGGATGGAAGAAACAACGAACGATGCATGGTTATGGTTTGAAATAACTGATGCCATGCCAGGTGGTTTTCTTGCGTGGTTACTTCAGCTTGGGGTTGAAGATGCTTTTGCTAGAATTTTTGTAAGTGATAATCGAAGTATTTATTACGTTGGTGATGATACGCAAATCCCATTAGATGAGTGGCTTGCTATTATAGAAGAAGAATGGCAAAGTTATTGGGATGATTATGAATGGGATGATAATAATTGGGAACAAGCAACAGCTTTTAACAGAATCCCTTATTTTACTGGACTTACACGCGACAATATGTTGCGTTTTGCTCGGGATAATTTGCATCGCAAAGTTTATTTTGAACAATTTGTTGTTCAACATATATTTGCACCTGGGTATTATGTTGTACATCGTGGTGGATTTAACGAAAACCGTAATTATCGACTTATTGTTGACGGACGCTTTAGGATGCATGGTAGCACAGCTAATGCACTTGTAGGGGATATCATATCATTTTATGGTGTATTCCAATATGTAGATACGCTGACAATGACCGATGGAAGAACCATACAAGTTCCCTTAATATTTGCTGACTTAATTATATTTAATCAATTTCGTCCAACTCCTGAGGAATTTGCGCCTGCCTTTGTAGATACATTGGGACATAACCCTGATTCTTTTGGGCACGGCCAACACTTGGGTGGAGCATCTATACGAATACCCATAAATACTGCGCCAAATGGTGATATTTTCATTCGCAGTTTGTATCATGCGTTTGGTGTTGACTTGAGGCTCCGCGCTCCAAACATTGACGGATTTCAAACTACGATAGCATGGGAATTTGCACCAGGATTTTCAGTTAATTCAAACGATGGACCTTTATGGCTAACCGGCACAATTACTTCTATATCAGCCAACATGTTTGACCCAACAATGATTACAGTGACAATATTAGTTGAAGATATATCGTCGTGATGACTTGCCATCATTTGTTGCAAAAATTCCTTGTCGTTAAGCCCATCTAAACCATTTGTAAAATTTTCAAACCAAGCGGATAAATATTCAGAAGTATTTGCCATGCTGTTAATATCACCGAAAATACGGCTGCGGGTTTCTTTGCCATGCTTTTTCTCTATGCCGTCCGCAAGGCACGAAATCCATTGTTTATTCATACTTTTTATCCTCCTTAAATACTCAGCCACAGCGTAGGACGAACGCCAACATCATTCATATACACATCTGCGCCGCACACAAACAACTCACCCTTTGTGCCGACGATGGCATTCGTATGCCGTAAATGTATGCCCGGCGAACGAAGCCACCAAGTTCTTTCGTCCCAGCCGGCATTATAAATTTTATGATATAGGGCTTTCCGTGCGTTGTTGTATTGGTCACTTATACACTCGCCATACTCTATGCAGTGTAAGCCATCGCTTAATACAAGCGCATTCGGGTTGTCGTGAACATAGTGGTCGCCTGGGTAATGCCATCTTTTGTTGTTTTTCAAATCGCCACTGTCACCAAAATATTGCAACACCTCGTTTGTGCTTAATAAGAAAATTTTGTCCACAGTGGGGTTGCCCCATTTTGTGCCGTACCACGCATTGTGGCTGTCTGTCAGCTTTGTTTCCAAAATCCTCGTCCTATCCAATGGGTCAAATGTGTCGTAGAATTGTTTGTTTAGATATTTGCGTAAATCGCAATGCTCCCATGTAATTTCTGTAAATTCTTCGTGATAGGCACGTTGTTCAATGACACTCTCCGTTATAATCAATGCGCTGTTTCCATCTGCTTTTAGCACACGCCAATGATGCTTGCCAAAAGGAATTATTGTACCCTCTTTAAATACAACAGGCGAAAGCATTACATCAATCGAGCAATTGAGGAGTTTCGCCAATATCGGCAATATTGCCGTTTCAGGCAGGGTGTGACCATTTTCCCACTTACTGATTGCTTGTGCGCTGATTCCTAATTTTTCTGCCAGTTCCTCTTGGGTAAATCCATTTCGCTTCCGAAGCAGTAAAATTTGATTGCCAATGCTGACATTATCCAACATAAAATTGCCCTCCTTGATTTTTAGATAAGTTAATTTTAGTGAAAGTCTATTTTATTATCCATACCAAAGAAGTTGATTTTTTTCTGTAAAACTCAACTTGAAGTTAAGGCGGCGATGCAATGCAAAATATAAATGGTCGCATTTGTGTTGCATTTGCTTCCAAAATAGTATATCCTGCTTACGAGGTGAATGACATGGCTAAAACAGCAAATATAAATATCCGCATTGAACCCGAAGTAAAATCATCCGTTGACGGAATATATTCTCGTTTTGGACTGACGGTAGCAGATGCAGTAAAGATTTTTTTGCATAAATCAATCATGGTCGGCGGCCTACCTTTCGATTTAACCTTGCCACGATACAACGATGAAACATTGGTCGCCATGCAAGAGGCGCGGGATATAGCAAGCGGTAAAATTAAAGCGAAGTCCTATGCTTCGGTAAAAGAAATGGTGGCAGAATTAGACTCCGAAGAATCGGAGAATTGACCATGATGGATAAAAACTTGCTGGAATTGAAAAAGACAACGCAATTTCGTAAAGACTTAAAGCGCGTTGTAAAACGGAGGTTGAATGTAGATTTATTGGATGAAATCATTCAGACGCTCCGTGAACGAAAGCCGCTTGACCCAAAACACAGTGACCATGCCTTGACAGGTGAGTATGCCGGGTTTAGAGAGTGTCATATACAACCGGACTGGCTTCTTATATACATGGTTGACGGTAAAAATCTTATATTGACCGCTTCTCGGACAGGAACGCATTCGGATTTGTTTTAGGGTGATTTATTGTATTGAATTTTTGCGGGAGTGTGCATATTAATGAAAGAAAATTTAACGCCATTATTTGGAATGTATACCAAGGCTTTCATAACATACAACCGAAAGGTGCTTATAATTAAGCGTTCAGATTACGCCAACAGAGGCAAGGGTGAATGGGATATCCCCGGAGGTGGCTTGGGTTTTAATGAAACCGTATTAGATTGCTTGCATCGTGAAATAATGGAAGAAACCGGGCTAACGGCTTATGTGGATAGGTTATTATACGCAGTAACCGCTATCATACCCGGCCAAGCAAACAACGGAGCGGTTGGCTTGGTATATATATGTCGCACCGATTCCGATGCGGTTATACTTTCCCATGAACATACTGACTATTTATGGGCTACGAAAATTCAACTAATGAAGCTGATGAGTAAAAGTGCGTTAGATGATTATTCAAATAATGGTGTTTTTAATGCCTTGGATATCGACTAATTTTTTCGGATTTATTGAGTTGTATCAAAATCAATGTCAATATGGGACTGTCTTGTAAAGAAAAGTTTCAGGGGCTTTGCCCCCGGGCCCTCCGGGCTTTTGAAAAAGCTCGACCAAAACTGTAATAAAAAAGCCGCGTTGGCGGCTTTTTTGGTAGTTTTTATGAATGCAAAGCATTCGCAACGGGACGGAGTTCCACGGGTTTCATCTTCACAAGACAGCCCCTTTTTATGTGGCCGTTTATTCGCTTTTATCCTCCTCAACTACCCCCGCAACTTAAACTCCGCAATCATCCCTTGCAGTGCGTCGGAATGGCCTACCAAATCGTTGGCGGTGGAGAGGTTTTGGGAGACAACGTTTACGTTGGTTTGGGTCATGTTGCTGATTTCTTGTACGCTGGATTCGATGTGGTTGATGATTTGATTTTGGCGGTTGCTCACCTCGGCGATGGTGACGACGACTTGGTCGATATCGTCTACGGCTTCCACGATTTTTGCCAGCGCGGCGGCGGTGTCCTCGGCGATTTTGGAGCCTAAGCCCACCTTTTGGATGGATTCGTTAATCATTTCCGTGGAGTCCTTGGCGGCGGCGGCGGAGCGGGTGGCCAGGGTGCGTACCTCTTCGGCCACTACGGAGAAGCCCCTGCCGTGCTCGCCGGCCCTGGCCGCCTCCACAGAAGCGTTGAGGGCCAGCAAATTGGTTTGGAGGGCGATGTCGTTAATGGTTTGGATGATATTGGCGATGGAGGCGGAGCTCTTGCGTATGCCCTCCATGGCGTTCATCATTTCCGCCATTTGGGCACTGCTTTGCTGGGCGTTTTCCTTCGCGGTGGTGGAACGCTGGGTGGCCTCCTGGGTATTGCTCAGGTTCTGGTTAATGTCGCCGGTTATGATTTCCACGTCTTCGTTGATTTTCGTCACCAGGCCCAATTGCTGCGCAAAGTTTTCGCTCATCTTTTGGGCGGTATCGGCGATATCGTTTACCCCGGTGCGCACCCGGGCGGAGGAGCCCAGCATCTCCTTGAAAAAGGCGTTCATATTGTTGAAAATCGTGTTCACCGAATCCTTGATGGCCGTGAAATCGCCCACATACTGCCCGGTGATGCCGTTGACGAAATTTTTATGGGACATATTGCCCAAAGTCACCTGCAACTCGTCTACATAGCTCTTTACCCGCTCGATGCTGTGAATCAGCGTCAGCCCCATGCTGTCAAACTCCAGCGCGACGGACATGGTTTCCTCGTCGTAGCCTTCGGAGCGGGATATTTTCAGCGCGAGGTTGCCTTGGGCGAAGGCGTCGGTGATGGAATCGGTAAGCCGCTTCATTTGCTCGCGGCGGTACAGGTTGCGCTTCTCGGCGGTGCGGCTGGTGTCCTTCAGCTTCGTAAGGTCGGTAAGCAGGAGGAACGCCGCCACCACGGTCCCTCTCTTGTCCTTGATGGGTATGGCATCCAGCGTGATTTCCAGCAAGGGGCTGGCACTGAGCTGTAGTTGCATTTCACAGGAGGCGGCCCGCCCTTCCCGGAAGCAACGGGTCACGGTGGCATTGTTCGCGATATCGGTGTTCAAGACTTCGTTTATGTGTTTGCCACTACGGATGGCATCTGCGCGGATGCCGGTGATATTGCGCAGGGTTTTGTTGGTGTACAGGGTAGTGTAGTCCTTGTCAATGATGGCGACTTGCGTGGTCATGAAGTCCAGATAGCCGGCCAAGGTGCGGGTGACGCTGTTTACGTCGGAAAGCATTTCCTGGAAGGCACCGCTCAAATCCTTGTTTTCCATGCGGTAATACACATCGCCCATGCCGATGGCGCGTTCCGCTTCATTGAACATATCCTTCACGGTGCGCAAGCTCTCCACAATGGCCATAAAGGCGTTGGAAACCCGGCCGATTTCGTCTTTCCTGTCCATTTTAAATTGGATGCTCGTATTGCCTTGGGCCACCAGCACCGCGCTGTTGGCCAGTTGCTCCAGCGGTTTGAGGGAGCGTACCACAATGAGCAGTACCAGAGCCGCGATAATCAAAATCGCGCCCACGGCGGGGAGTAGGGACATGACGATGGTCTGGGCCACGGGGGTCATGGTGTGGGCGTCGAAGAAGCTGATTATCGTCCAGCCCAGGCGGTCGTCGGTGGTGACGTATGCGATTTTCGTCACGCCGGTAATCCAGGAATCGTGATAGAACATGGTGTTCATGGGTACAAAGCCAAATGTCTGCACCACGCCCAGGTCATAGGCGGTCATGCCCACATAGGCGGGGCGGCTGGAATAGAAAATAATGCCCTGGTCGTCCACCAGGTTGGTAAAATAGGTAAATTGCCCCTCCATGTCGCTCTGGAGGAAATAAGTAAGGGCTTGGATATTGATTACCACGGCGGTCATACCCAAAAAATGCGGGCCATCCATGATGGGCTGTGTATACCAGAACTGCATGTTTTCCGTTTGTGGGCTAATGATAACGGAAGACATGGCGGCCCGGCCCGCCCGGGCTACGCGTAGATTTTCGGCCAGCTCCGCGATGTTCCCGGCGTTGGCGACATTGGTGGGCCGTGCGTAGGCAATCAGGTCAAGCTGGGCATCGAAGACCAGTATATTATCGTAGGTGTCGTGAGGCCCCTGGGCAAAGTTCATCCCGTCAAACAAGGCTTGCAAAAGCCGGTTCGCCTGTTCGGCACTGCCACCTTGAACCGCGTCGCGTACCTGCGGCGTGAGGGCGGTGGTGCTGGCCAGCCCGCGGGAGAAGCCCCTGACGGAATCGAAAACGCTCATAACAAGGGTTGCGTTGCCGTGGAGCAAGCCGTCTACCTGCTCTTCAATCAAAGCGCGCATCCGTACCGCGCTGGTAATCGCTACCACTGTCACCATGGCGATAATCATAATTAATAAGACAATGGCAAATTTTGCCTTCATATTTAATCCGTTTAATACGCGCCGCATGATTGTATTACCCCCCAATTATCGGGCAAGTGCCCAAGTTCTGTAGTATTCGGCCATGGCCTTGTCACTGCCCAGTACATGGTCCGAAAGCCAGTCTACAATGGTTTTGTTAATTTCCAGCACAACGGCGGATGTGTCGGGGTGGGTGTTGAGCTTATTTTTAAGCTGTGTCACCGCCGTTACAAAGTCCTGGTGTATTTGCTTGTGGGTGCTCGCTTGCGGGTACGAGGATTCCTCCATTAGCCGTTCCTCATTGGCAAAATGGCGCAATACATAGCCGCTCAGATAGTCAATGGCGTTGGTGGTGTCCTGTACTTTGTTGGAGAAATTGCTGTTGATTAGCTTGTTTACCAGCTCGAAGATTTCCTTGTGGTCCTTGTCCACAATGGTGTTGCCAGTCTCATACGATTTGTGCCAGTGCATAATAAATATCCCCTTTCGAAATGGAAGATGAAAAAATTTATAGCCGAATAAAACGGGAACGGGTTGCCACAGCGCAGTACAGTGTCTGCAAGGCAAGGAAGTCGTGACAACGCGCACCGGGGGGTGCGCTAGGAACGGCTGACGTAGCATGGCGGATGCTGTACTG
>WQSR01000050.1 GCA_009787785.1 Defluviitaleaceae bacterium | reverse complement strand
CGCATGGCGGGGTTATGTGGTTGGTGTTTGGCATTTATGACAAACACAACCACTTCCCCGACAAAGCCAATCATCCAGCGACGAGTACGAGCGCGGGTATTACCCCAGCCATTGACGCGCTCCCGCTTCCAGCATACAATGGCGGCGCATCTATTCGAGGTAAATTGGAGGAAAGCCATGAAGCATAGCCGCAAACCTTTATTGCTGGAAAAATGGGACTTTATGATTTTGCTGGGGGAATCTGGCGGGGGAAAGGGCACGCTGGTCAGCAACATTAAGCGTTACTGGTTGCCTGAGCTACATTCCGCCAGCATGGGGGACATCTTCCGAAAGAAAGCGCAGGAGGACCCCATGATTAAGGAAATGACCGAAAAAGGCATTCTGGTGGACGACAACGTTACATGCCGCATCTTCCGTGAATTTGCCTTGTCCCATACCCCCGGCATCGTGGATGGCTTCCCCCGCAACCGCCAGCAGACCATTGACTTGATACGCTTTATCAAGGAGAACAACTGGCGGGTACTGTTGGTGGATTTGAAATGCTCCATGGAAAAAATTATCGAGCGGCTACTGGCCCGTAAACGCCCCGATGATAATTTGAACATCGTGTACAAACGGCATACCGACCATAATAATTTACACCCCATCGTCATGGAGGAAGTGAAAACCCGGCCCGACCTCTTCGACGTGATTACTTTGGACGGCAACCTGAACGCGGAGGTAGTGTTCAGCAATTTCCTGCTGGATGTACTGCGTCTGGTGGATATGCTCTACTTCTACGATATGACGGACGTGGATACTATTTTTGCCGTCAACGACGACGAAACTTCTATCAATCCCGCCATCAACCGCTGGATTTGCGGCTTCCTGCAAAGCATTCAGAAGAAGCTGATTGAGAATGGATGAACCCCGCCCGCAGGCCCTCCATGTCCAGATAATCCTCCACAAACTGCTTGCGCAGTAAGTCCAGGGGGATAAACTCGTTGTACTTGGCCCGGATTTGCGCCTTGCCGGGGATGGGTAAATCGTAGAGGTTTATGCTTGACCGGGCGATGTCCCGGATGATTTCCTCCAGTTCTTCGGCGGTGCCGTCGAAGATGGCCTCGATGTACACGCAGGTGTACCAGGGCATTTTGTTGGGGATGCGGCGGTCCAGTAGCGCGTAGTGCAAAGTGAGGAGTTGCCGTGTTCCCAGCCAGGGGAAAATGGCGAACTTCTTGTTGGACAGGGGGGTGGCGAGATTGTGCAAAATGCCCGAGTTGCGCGTGATATAGCGCAGCTCGGTGAGGCGTTCGGCACAGGATTCGCTAAGATAGGGAAACATATTGTCCGTCAGGAGCACCTGGCGGATTTTTTGTACCAGCACGGTGTGGAGCTCGCCGTCGAAATCCACGTCCCAGTCCACCACGCTGACGCCGGGGACTTTTTTGACGAAGATTACCTTGGACTTTTCGTTCACGTCCAGGGTTTCCCAGGTGATGCCCGCCAGGGAGAAGCGCGTCCCCACGGGATATACCTTGTCCACGGTGCCGATGGTCCGGTTTTCGTCCTTCACCAGCAGGTATTCCGGCGCGATGAATACCGTCAGGAATTTGTGGGAATTGATTTGCTTTTCCCCCTGCCGCCCCACAATCAGCCCGCCGCGCTCGGTGCGCTCCAGCTGTTGGATGTCAATTAAATGGGACAACAGACGGCGGTAGTCCTCCTGGGGAATGTGCCGGAACGACCCCAACGCCAGCACCGCCGTGGCCAAAGCCGCCGGGGAGGTTTCGCCGTTGGATTTTAGAAAGCTCATTGTCTGGTGGTAGAGCAGCGCGTAGTGGTGGCGGTGGGGTGCTATGGGCTCAATCCAGTGGTCCTGGGTGTAGAGCTCGATGATGGCTATGGTCTTCAGGAAATCCCAGTTAATGGGGCCCAGGATATCCGCGGCGTTAATCACGATGCTCTCCACGAAGGTGAATAAAAGCTGGGGCACCTGCCCCCGCCGCCCGCACCGCCCCAGCCGCTGGGCGAAGCTGGCCACGCTATGGGGCGCGCCGACTTGCACGGCCTGGTCCAGCGCGCCGATGTCGATGCCCAGCTCCAAGGTGACGGTGGCCCCGGTGACGATTTTTTCGTCTTCGCTCTTCATCTCGTCCTCGGTGGTTTCGCGCAGGAGGGCACTCACGTTGCCGTGGTGTACCCGGTAGATGTCCGGGGATTTATTTTTGCTGGCCAGCTCCCGCAGATTGGCCATGACATATTCCGTTTCTTCCCGGGAATTGGTGAAAATAATCGTCTTTTTGTCCAAGGTCATCTTGAACAAGTAGTCGTAGTGGGCCCGACTGCCCGCGTCGGCGGTATCCGTTTGCGCGCTTAGCCGCGCCCAGTCCAGCTTGTCCGAATAATTTACGAACCGCTCGATGTGCAGGCGTATCCGCTTCTTCCCCTCGTCGGTGACGGGGGCGGCGCATTCCCGGCTTGTGCCCGTGTTGAGCCATTCCTTCGCCAGGGAAATATCCCCCAAGGTGGCCGAAAGCCCCACCCGCCGGGGATGTACGTTCGTCAGCTTTTGCAACCGCTCCAGCACGCACAGCAGCTGGATGCCCCTGGCGTCCCGCATGAAATGGTGCACCTCGTCGATAATCACAAAGCGCAAATCCGAAAACAATTGCAAGCAAGCCCCCCGCTTGTTGGTCAGGAGGCTCTCCAGGGACTCGGGGGTAATCTGCAACAGCCCGGCGGGGTTGCGCACCAGCTCATTTTTGCGCCCCTGGGAGGCGTCCCCGTGCCACTTGGTTACGGGAATGTTCGAGTCCAGCAAAAGCTGGTCCAGTCGTTTGAACTGGTCGTTAATCAACGCCTTCAAGGGCGATATGTAAAGCGCGCCCACCGACTTGGGCGGGTTTTCATACAACTGCGTGAGAATGGGCAAAAACGCCGCCTCCGTTTTCCCCGACGCCGTGCCGGAGGAAAGGAGCAAATTATCCTCCGTGCCAAAAATAACTTCGCAAGCGGCAACCTGTATGCCGCGCAACTCCGTCCACTCATTCTGATAAATAAAATCCTGGATAAAGGGAGACAGGCGTTCGAACACAAGTACACAACCTTTCAATAACGCACCCATTGTAGAGTATAGGACATATCCACGCAACACGCGGGGTTGGGGAGTGTGAAAGATGAATTACTCACCACATACCTGCGGATAGGTGGGGTGGTGGGGTGGTGGGGTGAAGCGGGGTGAATGGGTCGCGCTAGCACGTCACCGCTCATGAACGGCTCTGTGCGGCAAGTACTTGCGTTAGTCTCGCTCCGCGAGCCAAACGCCAAGTACTAAGCCGCCCATTCGCCGTTAATTTCGCGTTGCCGCGAGACGCGCTTACCCATTCACCCCGTTTCATCCCACTACACTCCCTATTCGCAAGTATATGGTGAGCAATTTATCTTTCACACACGGCTTACTCCGCAGCTTGCGGGTATTCACGGGTAATAAAATTACTCTGTCACGTTGATTGCGTATTTCTTGTTCCGTGGGAAGGGGTGGGTGAATGGGCAAGCGCGTCTCACGAAGGCGCGTGATTAGTGGCGAATGGCGGAGTTAGTGGTTGGCGTTGAGGCTTCTGGAAGAAGACCAACGCAACCACTTCTCCGACAGAGCCAATCATCCCGCGACGAGTGCCAGCGCGGGCCATTCACCCGCCCCTTCCCACGGGGACGAAAAAAACCCGCAAACAACAATGTCATAGCAAATTAAATTAACGCGAATATAGTCGAAAAAAGCGGCGGCGTTAAACGTTTTCCCTTTTTTTGCCGATATGACATACTGAGGAAAATAATTCCCGACAGAAAGGAAGCGTTTTATGACGATACGCACTAACGCTCCCTCTTTGCAAGCGTGGCGAAGCATGAAAATCGTGGGCCTTGCACAGCACAGGGCCTCTGCCCGGCTGGCTTCGGGCTTCCGCATCAACAGTGCCGCCGATGACGCGGCGGGCCTTGCCATATCGGAAAAAATGCGTGGACAGTTGCGCGGGATAGACATGTCCGCCCGCAACACCCAGGACGGCATTTCCCTGGTTCAAACGGCGGAGGGTGCGCTGGCCAGCGTTACCAATAAGATTATCCGCATCCGGGAGCTTACGATTCAAGGGGCCAACGACACGAATACCCAATTCGAGCGGGACCAAATCGCCCGGGAGGTGTTCGAGCTTTCCACGGAAATCCGCGAAACCGAGGACCGGGTGGATTTCAACACCATGCGCATTCTCAATACCCTGGAAAAGCGGGGCTTGAACTATATGACCCTTCACGTGGGGCCCAATTTTGGCGACACCCACGAATTGAACCTAACCCTTGAGCACATCCTTACCCCCTACAATTTGACCGACGACGACGGCGATACCCAACGGGTGTCCTTTTTGTTTGCCATGAGCAGTATGCTCAACCACGCGGGGCTTGCCTTGCAGGGGGCTTACGGGAACAATTCTATCCTGAGAACCAGCTTTAATTATTCCGGCGACGATTCCCTCAACGACGATTTGCTGTATGAAGTCAACCACGGCCAAACCGGCTTGAGCCAGACCATGTGGATACAAACCATGATAGAAAACGTTGACTTCGTGCTGAGCAATGTATCCAGCCTCCGCGCCATCCTGGGCGCGACGCAAAACCGGCTGGAGTTTACAAAGCAGAACCTGGATGTTTCCGGTCAAAATCTTTCTGCGGCCAACAGCCGCATCCGCGACGCGGACATGGCGGGGGAAATGATGAACCTCACCATGGCCAACGTTGTCCAGCAGGCCGCCATTTCCGTGCTGGCCCAGTCCAACCAACAACCGAATGTAATAATGCAATTGTTGCGTTAAATGTGTTACAATGCATCCAAATTTACCCAATCCAAATAGGGAGCTTCCTATGAAAGCGATGCGTTGTAATACATGTAAACAAATGTACACCTTTGACGGGCCGCCGCCGGAGGCTTGCCCGCCCTGCCGTAAGCGAAAGGACGCCCTGTTCCAAACAGCCCGCGCCATGGTGAAGGAAAACCCCGGCATTACCGCGCTGGAGGTACACGAGCGCACGGGCGTCCCCCTGCCCAACATTGTGCGCTATATCGAAACCGGCCATTTTGAAATCGTGGCCAGCAAAACCGACATGACCATGGAAGAAGTCCAAAAGTGGATGAGAAGCGTGAAGAAGAAAGGCAAGCAGGAAAGGGAATCGCAAGCCCGGACAGACGATGTATTGCCCGATGTGTCCGACGAACCCGCCACCCCGCAAAAGGATGACCAGAAAATTAAATTCATTATCAAATAGAGACCATGTATAACCCTCCCCCGTGTTACACACACTACAAAAAAACCTACGGGAGGTACATTATGGCGAAGAAGACCGACAACGTTGGCACGCTGGAAGCCACCAAAGAGCTGTTCAAGGAAACCGCCGGCACCCAAGTGCAAAACGCGGAGCAGAATAAACAAATTCACAAGCAAGCCCTCGGGCCCAACGCGAAACGGTAAAACTGCTATAACAGACAGTTCCTAAAAACGGGGTCACTCCATCCGCTGAGTGACCCCGTTTTTTTGTACATATTTACGCTTTTCGTTTTTTTCGACTTTGTTTAAAATTTCCGCGCCTAAGTCTATGCCCAGGATTTCCGCCAAGCCTAGCAGGTAAATGGCCACATCGGCCAGCTCCTCGCCCAGGTCGGGCTTGTTTTTCGCGTAGGCTTCAAAGGCTTCGGAGAGCTCGCCGTGGGTGTAGCAAAACTCCATGTAGATGTCGGTAACGTTGAAGCCCTGGCGCAGTTTGTTTTCATATACGCGCCGCTGGAGCACTTTCAAGTCCGTCATATCTCAAACTCCTTAAACTCGCTGTGTACATCCTCGTCGGAGAGGCCGCCCTTGGCCAGTTCAAAGCTGTTGCTTCCCAGTACCTGCTTGGCGTCCAGTTGGGGGTTTTGGTGGAGGATGTTGGCCAGCTCGATGAAGTCACGGATGATTTCGCGTGGGGTGATATGGGTGGCGGCACCCACCCGGTTGTATTCCACGGTGAGGAAATATAAGAGGTCCTCGTGGGTGAGGGGGGAGGTGTAGGCATAGAGGCTGGCGTGGATGTCCCGCAGTTTTTCCACCAGGACGTACATTTCCTCCTGGGTAAGCATGGCCAGCCGGATGATGGGCGCGGTCAAATCCTTCACGTCGGCACTGGCGAAATGGCCCTCAGCCAGCCGGGAGCGCAGGGCCTCGTAGCTGAAAATACCGCGGTATTTATCCTCCATGCACTGGGGCGTGCCCCCCATGAGGAAGCCGATGTGCTTGGCCTTGCCCTGCAAAGTGTCGTTAAAGAGGGTTAAAATCTTCTCATAGTTGGCGGCGCGGGTGATGGCGTTGGGGAGCTTGTATAGGTTCACCAGCTCGTCGATGAGCACCAGCAAGCCCTTGTATCCCGCCTTCACCAGGAAAATGGCGAATATTTTCATGAAATCGTACCAGTTCTCGTCGTTTACATAGAGATTTATCCCCAAATCGGCGCGGGCCTCCCGCAGGCCGTTATACTCGCCGCGAAACCATTTTAATACCTGACTCTTCTTCGTATCGTCGCCGTCGCGGTAGGCGCGGTAATAGGCACTCACCGCCTGGGCGAAGGCGAAGCCGTTCACCATACCCTCCAGCTCATCCATAACCGCGAAAATCTGCCGCTCCACGGCGGCGTCGAAGCCCGATGGCGGCGCGGGTTGGGTTTTCACCGCTGTCATGATGCCGGAAATCCATTTTTCCAAAATCAGAGGCAGGGCCCCGCCGTCGGGCTTGGCCTTGGTGGAGAGGTGGCGCATCAGCTCTCGGTAGGTGGCCAGCCCCTGGTTTTGGGTACTGCCCTTGGTGCCCACCAGCCGCCGCTCCGGCGAAAGGTCAGCGTCGCACACCACAAAGCCCCGGGCCGCCGCGTAATTGCGTATGGTCTGCATAAGGAAGCTCTTGCCACTGCCATATTTTCCCACGATAAAGCGGAAGGACGCGCCCCCCGCCTCTATCATGTCAATGTCGTGCAAAATCGCGCCGATTTCCTGCGCCCGGCCCACGGTAATATGCTCCAGCCCCACCCGGGGCACCACGCCGCTACGCAGGGCGTTAATGAGCAAATTGGCAATGCGCGGGGGTACGGACATAAGTAATCTCCTTTAAGTGAAGGGCTTGAGGAAGAGGATGCGTTTATCTTGTGCTATGCGCTTCAGTTGCAATATCTCTTGCTGTTAATATCAATGTTTTCGTATGTTCCAATGCTTTTCCTGTTGGATTTACAATTTTAATTTGTGAATTACAGCATTGATTTTCACACATTTTTCCAAATATGTTAAAAGTTTTGTTCATATAGCCATCGCATTTTGTTCCGCCAGTATTCAAGGCATCACAACCAAATCCACCGAGGTTGTTCCACACGAAATCATGTACTTTCCCGTTGGTTAAATAGTCATTGTATTGTGGAAAGAAATGCAATGTCACATACCAATATTTGTCTATGGGATTTATCCGAATACGGCGAAGTATTTGCATTTTATTTATCGCTACTTCCCAACCGTTTTTGCCTACCCATTTTATTCGCAAATTGTTGGTTCTTATGCAATCACATAAATCCGCAATATCTTTTTGCGCATCCCCATTGAGAACTTCTACGGCAATGGCTTCGGGAGTCGGTTTTAGTAGTTTTTGTTCCTTTGGTGATAACAAACTGATTAACTCGCTTGGCACTTCGGCTTATCCTTTCTGGTTAAAAAATAAATTTTACGCACGTACCGCGCTCGCTGTGGTACATAAGATAATTACCGCAAGAATAATCTATGTTGGCATGGATGTCCACAAGGAGAGCTATGCGCTGTACTGTGCTTGACAAGATAACTTGGCGGTGCTATCCTGTGACTGCCAACAACACTTGGCAAATATCATATAATACTTGGAGGCAACCATGGACAACCGCAAGGAAGAAATTTTGGAAATGAGCAGACAGGCAAAGCAGGACGAGGGGCTGGAAAATATGACAAGCCGGGGCATTGTCAAGGGGCACGGTATTTTTCATATCGTTTCCGTGGTAATCCTGTTGGTTGCCATGTTTGGGGGAGGCGCGGAAGCCGCGCCCATTGCCACCACCGTATGTTGCTTGCAAAGCGTGTTCCACGCCACGGAACAGCACGCGCTGTACACATTCCGCAGGAAACGGCGCAACCTGCTGGGGATAATTATTTGGACGGTATTCACGCTGTTATTCCTTGCCATGCTGATATTTATGCTGGTGCGGTAGCCATGAGCGATAAGCTGATACTAAAAAACCGCCTGAAGGTTGCCCGGGCGGAAAAGGAGCTCTCCCAAGCCGCGCTGGCGGAGCTGGTGGGTGTCTCGCGCAATACCATCAGCTCCATAGAAACGGGCCAATTCTGCCCCACGGCAAAACTGGCCCTGATACTGTGCGTCGCGCTGGATAAAAAATTTGAAGAATTATTTTACTTCGCTTAGGGCACTACCAGCCATTGTCCCTCCAGGATACGGTTGTCCGGGCCTATCCTCGCGGCATTGGCCTCCCGCAAGCAAGTCCAGCGGGCGGCGTCGCCATATATTGTATAGGCGATGCTTTTCAGGGTATCCCCTCTGCGCACCAGGTAGGCCCCCACCGCGCCGGCCAGGTGGGTTTGCACGACAGGGCTCCGCAGACCCTGGGCGGGCAAGGTGATTTCCATGCCCGGCGTCAATGCGCCACCGGCGGGAATCACCCCCCGGTTGGCGGCGGAAATCCGGTTTACATAGGCGTCGCGCATAGAGCCGTAGAAATTGAAGGCGATGCTCCACAGGGTTTCGCCATACTGTACGGTATATATCAGCGGGTATCCCGCTACGGGAATGGGGGGCAAAGGGGCAATGCCACCCCGGGCGGGGAGCGCGGCGAAGGGATATGAGAAATGAAAGACGTGGCTTTCCGACATGCCCGTATAGGGATAAATCGCCGCCACCAGCACGGTCAGGGAATAATCCCCCGGTACCCAGGCCCATGGCTCGCCCGTCCAGGAGTCGAGGATTTCATGGGTGCGCAAATCCACCTGTGTGTCCTCCAGGCCGCCGATGGCAAGCCACAAGAAATCCGAGGTAAACAAATCGCCCCGCAGGATTTCGCTGTACAGGCGCAAATCGCCCCGGGTGATGAACACACCATATACATCCGCCCCTTCCACGCCGTCCCATTGCAAAACCGAGTCGTCCATGCGCAAGCCTTCGGGCTCGGCCAGGGTACCCCGGAAAAAGGAGGTAAAGGTGACGGGCGCGCTGGGCTGGGAGGGCCTTCCATTGTACATAACCGACACCTGTATTTCATAGGTGCCGGCGGGGAACCAGCCGAACCATACTTCAACCAGGTCGGTTTCCATGGCGAAGGTGTAGCCCAGCTGCTCTTGTATCCGCCTGTGTAGGGAGGTGAAGCCCGAGGTATGGCGCGCACCGTCCACATAGACCGACACCGACGTAAAGGGGCTGTCGGATTCCACCAGGAGTACGCTGGTATCGTACAGGGTCAAAGTGGGTGCCGGAGGCGCGGCGGAGGTGTTCAGGTCAAAGGGATAAAAGAAGAAAATCGGCGTACTGCGGGCGGAGTCGCTGAAGACGGCGGCGTCCGCTTCCCGGAATACGCCGAACCAGTTGCCGTTAGCCGTAACTTGAATGGAGTACAGCCGTTGCTCCTCCCAGGCCCAGTCCCAATCCCACCAGGAGGGCGCGAGATATTGCAGGTCAACATAAGTCCCCTGTATATTGTGGGAGTTGAGGGTAAATACCGGCCATTCGCTCAACCCGCAAAACAATCGCACATGGTAGGACACCGCGTGTGCCACAGGATTCCAGGAAAGTACACTGCCCTCCAGGGTCAGCCCCGTAGGCGTGGCCACTGCCCCGGCGTAAAAGGAGGTAAAGCGCACCGGCGTGCTTAATGCGGACATCTGCCCGTCATGAATGGTGGCAAATTGGATTACATACGCCCCGGCGGGTAATGTATCGTGGAAAAAATTGGCGATGTTGCGATAGGGGGTAAGGGGAACGCCATATACTTCTTCTGCCTGGGTAAAGTAGCGGGTGCGGTGGTTCCTCAGCCCCATCAGCCTTTCCCCATCGGCGAAAAAGGCGATATCGTCGATAACCCGGGTGGATTCCACCAGAAAGTTGGAGGGGTTGTGGGTGGGCGTCACCACAGGCGCGGGTATCGTTTCCCCCGACGCCCGCAATGTCACGGGAATAAGGGCGATAATCAATACCGCCAGAAGGAATGTCATTTTTTTGTACATGTGAGGGCTCCTTTATTTTTCACCCACATCGCCGGCCGTACGCCGCCTCGGCCGATGCAGACCCGGTCGCCGTTTATGGGGATGTTTCCGGTGGTGCTTACGTAGGCAATAGTATATTCGCTGTAGCCCGGCGTGCGCAACCACCAGAAGGTGGCCAGCCCGTTATGCCCGGCCACCCGGCTTGGGTCGTGGGCGTTGGACATAATCCAGCCGGAAGCGTCGGCAACCCACGCGCCGTTGTCGTATTTCTTGCGCCGGAGGGCCCCGTAGTCGCCGCTGTCGCCGAAATACCGGTCCGCTTCCTCTGTGCTTAGGATAAAGACCCGGTCGGTCGTGTCCCTGCCGCCCGATATGCCGTACCACAGGTTGTCCGGGTTGGCCAGCGTCGTTTCAAGGATTCGCGATTGTTCCACCGGGTCGAAGCGGTGCAGGAAATCCCCGTTGAGGTATGCCCGCAGTTTGCTGGTTTCCCAGGTTACGCCTTCGTAGCAGGGGTGGTAGGCGCGCTGTTCCAGTATATGTTCGCACAGAAGCAGGGCCCTTTCGCCCTGTACATCCAGCACGCGCCACATATAATCGCCGAAGGGCACCAGACCCCCGATGTCATGTATAGCGTCCGGCATAAGCGGCGCGTCGCATTGCGCGCAGCCGGCGGGCGGCACATAGCCCAACAGCTCCGCGACGGACTCCATGACCATCCGCGCCGCGCCCTCTGTGACGAAATAGCACTTGCGCATTTCCAGGGCCAAATTGTCTACATCGGTCTGCATATTCCGCGAGGTGGCATTTTCCAGCCGGGTGTGGGCGTCCATGCCCGTCAGGGCGATTTGAACGAGAAATTCCACGGGGGTGGCGGGGTTAGTAATTTTGTCTTGCAACGCCCGGCGGATTTCATCCCGCAACCCGCTCCTCATGGGTAATCCCGCATAGCCTTCCACACATCCAGTGCCATCTGGTACCGGTGGGGCGGCATCCCCCGGTAAGGCAGGTTGCAGGTGCTGAAAATATAGCCCCCGCCGGGCTTGCCGTGGGTCAGGCAGTATTGCGCGCTGGCGATGAGCTCCTCGTCGGTGCCGGATTGCATAAGGGCGCAGTTGACATTGCCCACCAAGGCCACCCTGTGGCCCACCCGGGCCTTCACCTGGCGGATATCCACACCCGCCATAGGGTCCAGGGAATGCAGTGCGTGGGGCTGGCACGCCACCAGCTGCTCCAGTATGGGCATGATATTCCCGTCGGTATGCTTCACCGTGTACAGGCCCGCTTTTTTACATTCGTCGATGATTTTTGCCAGATAGGGCTGGATAAATTCGCCGAACTGCGCCGGCGAAAGAAAGGGCCCGCGCACATCGCAGTAATCCGCGCAAAGCAAGGCCACCTCCACCCCGGCGTCGGCCAGATGCTTGTTGCGCTCGATGGCGGTTTCCATCCGGGCCTTGGCTTCTGCGTGGAGCCCCTGGGGGTCGTTGGCCATGCGATAAGCAAAAGCCTGCACCCCGTTCCGTGCCGTAATGGGGAAGGTGCCGTCGGCGGTATAGCCCAGCATCCGCCGCCCCCCGGTGCGCTCCCGCACCCGGTTGAACAGGAATTTCCGCTCCGGTGAAATAAAGGTACCCTCCACGTAGCCCGCACCAAAATGCCCCGGAATTATGCAATAATCCAGGGCATCAAATACACGTACAATGTCTTCCGCCACCTCGTGGAGCCGCCGCTCCCTGTCCCGGGGCGAAAGCCGGTGGATATTTTCCCGGTTCAAGTCTGACGGGTACAAATTTATCCCAAACATTTCCGGCGCGAGGGTAAAGCCCAGCTCGAAGGTGGGCACCTGGTCGGGTATTTGCAAGCTAAAGGCCGCTATGGCGCGTTCCTTGGGGGTCATATGCGCCCCTACAGTGTATGGTAATGGCTGAGCTTTTCCACCGCGCCTTCGGTGATAATGGGCTCGCTGTGCTCCTCCAGGTAATGGTGGCTCAAATTGCCGGATACATGCTTCTGCCCAAATTCGTGGAGTATAAGCTCCAGCTCCGGGGTGGTGCGCCCATCCCCGGTTTCGTTCTGGAACCACAGGTAATAACGCCCCTCCATTTTGTATAGCCGGCTTGGGCCCTTGAAATCAGTATGTAACCGCGCCGCCGCCGCCGCCGCCAGCTCCATATCCCCGAAGGAAAATATACTGTGGCTTTCCTCCTCGGCGTTCTCCGTCAGCTCCATCAGCCCCGCCCGCTTGAACCGCCCGTGGGTACGCGCCGGAGGCGTCAGGTCGAAGGATTCCTCCTCGTCGCTGGGCTCGGCCAGCTTCGTCACCATAACCACCACCCGCCCGTCGCCGTCCCATTTGGCCTCCAGCATCATCTGGGTAGAGCGGAAATCGCATTCGTCCTGCACCAGCTCCATGATTTCCCGGAACAACTGCTGGGTTTTCTCCGAGCTGTAATGCAACTCATCAACGTGAATATTACGCGCTACCAAGTCGTCGCTCATCAGAATAAACCGTATCTGTGTATCACTTACGCGCTCAATCCGCACCCGTAAGCCCCCCAATACATAGTAATAACTATAGTACAATGCAGTATAATCAATGGAAACCGCCCTGTAAATAGGCGGGTGCTGGTGTTTTATAGGAGATTCTATGTTTTCATCTCAAAATTTGTCACAACGCGCCGCCGTGCTGGCGCGGGAATACCCCTTCGCAGACGTGGAAAGCATAGGCACAAGCCGCCTGGGTAGGCCGCTGTACGCCCTGCGCGTCGGTTATGGGAACATAGCCGTGGGCTTCAATGCCGCCCACCATGCCAATGAATGGATTACGGCCCCCCTCCTGATGCAATTTATGGAGGAATATTGCCAGGCTTGCGCCAAAGACCCCGCCTACCTGGAACGCTTCGCCCTCTACGCCATCCCCCTGGTGAACCCCGACGGCGCGGAGTGGGTCATCACCGGGGAAAAATCCGGCCAGTGGAAGGCCAACGCCTGTGGGGTGGATTTAAATTCCAACTACCCGGCTTCATGGGAGCTGGCGCGGCAAAATAAATTTGCCCAGGGCTTCACCGCCCCCGGCCCCAAGGGCTATGTAGGGCCCGCACCCCTGTCCGAGCCGGAAAGCAGTGCCATGGTGGCCTATACCCTCCTGCGGGATTTCGCCCTCACCGTCTCCCTCCACACCCAGGGGGAGGAAATCTACTGGCGGTACCGGCATTTCAACCCCCCCGGCGCGCAAAAAATAGCCGCCGACATGGAGCGCGTCAGCGGCTATCTATGTGTGGATGTCCCCGACGAAGCCAGCCACGGGGGGTATCGGGACTGGTTCATCCAGCATTTCAACCGTCCGGGGTTTACCCTGGAGTGCGGGCTGGGGGAAAGCCCGTTGCCCATTCAGGATTTTGACGGCATTTACAAAAAAGTCGCGCCCATGCTGTGGGCGGCCCTAGACGGGATTTAATTTTCCTTCGGTGCGTCCTCTTTGGTGCAGCAGGTGGGGTCGTCGCAATTTTCCTTGTCTGCGGCGGCCTTTTCCAGTGAGTCGTGGATGGTGTGGGCCAGCTCATCCAAAGCGGCGGCGGCTTTTTCCAGGGCGGTTTGGCTGGCCTTCTTGATTTTCGGCTCCACGTTTTTGTACATGACTTGTACCTTTTCGCCCAGTTCCTTGGCGAATTTGTTTACGTCACCGGCGAACTTCTGGAATTTCTCTTCCATGTGCTCGCGTTGCTCCTTGTCAAAGACACGGGGCTTGCCCAGGGATTCCAACAGGCGGGCGGCTTCCTCGGCATTGATTTTGCCTTGCTCCAACAAATCCAATACGCGCATTTTTTCAGGCATGGTGGTTCCTCCTTTGATATTTGGCATTTATTAATAGATACGGCAGGGTATGGCAAAAGTCTCACGGCAACTGTATCATATGTGTCATTTTGTTGTAAATATGGTCTATTCCATACAATACCCCGTTTCGGGCCCAGATATAACTCAGCCACAGGCTGGTATCCAAGGTAATCTGGTCCCCAAGGCGCATGTGCACGGCACGGGGCTGTAGCCGCCCCGGCTCGGTAAACACCAGCCAGTTCGTATCCACCGCAAAGGTATCCACATGGATGTTATCCCATGTCTGCATCAGCTCGCCCTCCGGGCCAATGCTGCGCACATGGCCTTCGGCGGTGTTGAAAAACAAGGCTTCCAATACTTCGCAATAGTACAGGAGATGCCCCGCGTTCACCGCCAGGTGCCGTACCGCCACCGGATTTTCGGGAGACAGGGAAAATACGCCCATGGGGCCCCCCGGTTCCCCGGAAAGGAAGAACAGCCGCTCCTCGCTGGTGGTTGTGGCAAACACCGGCATGGCCAGGGCGATGCGTTCGTCCATGGTGTTTAACTCAATCCGGTACAGATAATGGTTCCGGTTATAATTCGAATAAAAAAGATAATCCCCGATGACCACCAGGTTCAGCGCGGTATTTTCGCTGATTCGCGTAAGGTCGCGCTCTGTGCCCTCCAAAGTGGCGCGGTAAATCCGGTTTTCGGAGAGGCCGTTGGCGAAGTAGATGAAACCGTCGTTGTCCTCGTTCACCCAGGTGCTGATAAAGGAAGGCCGTACATTGTCAACGAAGATAATCTCCTCCTCGGTGGCGACTACCCCCGGCAACTGCAATGCCCGTTCCTCTATACGGCGGCGCGCCAGCACGGGCCTGCCCCAGTCGGAACGGTAGAACAAAAAAATGTCATGGAAATGGAAGGAGCCGATGAGTGTGTCCCCTGCGTTGCGGGGATGGGTAAGGGTAGTGGCGGTGAAGTCCAAAGCCGGGCGGGTTATGGCTGTGTCGGCGAACCATTCCGGGCTGGCCCAGCGGCTGTTGGCCCGGTAGGCCAGCACCCCGCCATACACCAAGCCGCCCAAGGCAAGTATAACCAGAACCGCCAGCACCCGCGCCGACAAGCCCATCATACGCCCGGACACGGTAGACCCCGCCGCCGAGGTTTGCCCCGCTTCCAAGTCCAGGACAAATTTTACCTTTTTATAAAAGTCGTCGATGGAGCCGTAGAGGATATCGTTGCCGGAAAGGGCGTCGCTGAGGATATCCGTCAAGCGGCTGGGAATGGTGACGCCATAGGACTCCGGGGTGGGGTTGTCCTTGCTGTAGTTCGCGCCGGTTATCAGCTTGAAGTACAGCTTGGCAATTTCGATGATGCAGGGATGAAAATTCATCTCCCAAGAGAAGGTAGCGTCCAGCATGAGTTGCCGCTGGGGGGTGACGCGCAGGTCCTTCATGGAAAAATTAAAGACCACCCCGTCGGACTGGGCCTGGGCAAGGGAAAGAATCAGCGGCCGTATGAAATGGAACGCCTCGTCGAATTGCATCTTCTGGCCGTTCATATAGTTCTCCACGGTGGTGAAGCTACACGCCCGCCGTAAAACATAGGCTGTATTATTATTCTCCAGCAAGCCCTCGATGGGCAAAATCGCGCCCCCCACCTCGCCCATACTGCCGGCACGCTGGCGGAACAAATCCAACTCCGCGGCAAATTCCTTGGTAAAGCGGTCGGAAATCTTCAGCGTGCCGTTGGGCAGGCGGTCGGCCATATAGGTGGGGTAAAATTCCGTGGCCACGTACTGGGCGCGCCCCACCCCCGTAGCCTGATAATGGGTGAGATAGCTGTCGCGCACCAGCACGGAGTCGAGGGTATAGGGGTTTAGTTGGATGTCTAGGGGCATAATGCATCACCTTGTCCATAATACGCGTCCGGCCCGTGCTTGCGCTTATAATGTTTGTCCAACAGGGCTTGGGGCACGGGGGGGGTCTTCGGGTTGAGCTTTCGGGTGTGATAGGCCATCTGTGCTATATTTTCCAGCACGGCGGCGTGGTGCACCGATGCCTCCGGGGTCGCGCCCCAGGTAAAGGGGCCGTGGTTCTTTACCAGCACCGCCGGAAGGGCCATGGGGTCGCGGTTGGTGAAGGTTTCGGCGATGAGGCTCCCGGTTTCCCATTCGTAGCGTCCCGCGATTTCGGCCTCGGTGAGGGCGCGGGTGCAGGGTATGGGGCCGTGGAAATAATCCGCGTGGGTGGTGCCGAAGGGTGCCACGCCCCGCCCCGCCTGGGCGAAAATCGTCGCCCACATCGAATGGGTATGGGTGACACCGCCGATTTCGGGGAAGGCTTCGTAGAGGCGCAGATGGGTAGGCGTGTCGCTGGAGGGCTTGCGCTTGCCCTCGATGACATTCCCCGTCAAATCCAGGATAACCATATCCTCCGGGGTCAAATCCTTATACGCCACGCCGCTGGGCTTGATAACCACCAAGCCCCGCTTGCGGTCTATGCCGCTGACATTGCCCCAGGTGAAGCACACCAGCCCCAGCCGGGGGAGGTCCTTGTTGGCTTCGCATACTGCTTTGCGCAGGTTTTTAAGCATAGGGGTTTTCCCCGCAGTAGGGCAGGGATGCGGGTTGGTTGTAGGCTACGTCACATACGCCCAGCATTTTCATAGCGGAGTACAGGGCCTTGCCCACATGGCCGAAGCCCATGCCCGCGTGGTGGGGATACCGCTTGGCGATGAGCACATGCCGGTAGAAGCGCGCCATTTCTTCCACACCGATGATGCCGATACCGCCGAAGGATTTATGGTCGATGTCCAGGGTCTCGCCATGGGCGATGTAGGCGCGCAGGACGCAATCCGCCGTGGACTGCAACCGGAACAAGGTAATCTGCCCGGCCTTTATCGTGCCCTCCAAAGTGCCCCGGGTGATGTCCGGCTCGCCGTCGGGCTCCAGGGCGCGCTTCATGATGAGCTGATGCTTCATTTCCGCGTCGTCCTTCAAATGGCAGATGGGGGTGTTGCCGCAGTGGAAGCCCATGAACAAATCCGTGGGCTTGTAGCCGCCCAATTTTGACTTGTTTGCGTCATACATATCCTGGGGAACGGTATTATTGATATCCAGCAGTGTGGGGGCGTTTTCCGTCACCAAATAAAGGATATACTCCGAAAGCGCGCCGTAAATATCGGTTTCACAGCTCACGGGGATGCCGCGCCCGGTGAGGCGCGAATTAACATAGCAGGGCACCATGCCAAACTGGGTCTGGAAGGCGGGCCAGCATTTGTTGGCGAAGACGAAGTATTCGCTGGCACCCTTGTGCTCCTCGGCCCAATCCAGCAAGGTGATTTCCAACTGGGCCAGCCGCGTCAGCACGCCGCTGTGCTTGTTGCCCCGGCCCAGCTCGGCGGCCATTTCGGCGGCCACTCCCTCGATGCGGGGGTCATCCTTGCGCTTGTTGAAGGCGGCGAACAAATCCAGCTCGGAATTTTCCTGAATCTCCACTCCCAGCTTGAACAGGGGCGCGATGGGCGCGTTACAGGCCAGAAAGTCAAAGGGGCGGGGGCCAAAGGCGAAGATTTTCAGCTTCGACAGACCCAGCCTCACCTTCGCCAGCGGGAGGAAATCCGCCACCATGCCGGCCACTTCTGCCGCGGTGCCTACGGGATATTCGGGTATGTAGGCATTCACCCCGCGCAGACCCAAATTGTAAGAGGCGTTGAGCATACCGCAGAAGGCATCGCCCCGGCTGTTAATCAAATCCGCGCCGGTTTCCTCGGCGGCGGCGGCGAACATCACCGGCCCGCAGAACTTCTGGGCCAGCAATGTCTCGGGCCCCTCGGGGCCAAAATTACCCAGATACACCAGCAGGGCGTTGCATCCGGCGTCCTTCAGCTCGGCCAAAGCCTTCAAGGCGTCCTTTTCGTTCTCGATAATGGTGGGGATTTCCACCACGGGAATGCTCTTTTTGCCCAGCTCGGCCACAACGGTCTTGCGGCGGCGTTCACTCAGCGTCATGGGGAAGCAGTCGCGGCTCACGGCCACGATGCCCAGCTTTACTACGGGTGCGTTTTTCATGGGGTACCCTCCTATAAATAATTGACTTTTTTACACCTGCATTCTATTGTAAGGATACGGGTAGCGTCAAGTGAATCGTGGGCATTCACCCACCCCCGCCCCCGGAACATCAGAAACGCAATCAACCTGACAAGTAAATTAATTTAACATGTAAACGCACAGGGCACACCATGCAATACTTGGCAGAAAATGTGGGGTGGTAATTTTTCCTTTTTCTTATACTTGGTTTCATGATATTTTCATTTATTTATGTAGAGGAGCGGTTTTTATGGTGAAACAAGAAGCAATGGAATGTTTACAAGCACTACCAGATACCGTTGATTGGGATGACATTCAGTATGCCTTATATGTAATTCAAAAAGTTGAGAAAGGGCGCAAAGAAGCACGGGAAGGAAAAGGAGTGCCTTTAGCAGAAGCGCGAAAACTTCTTGGTGCGCTATGATAGACGTTATATGGGTTCCATCGGCTTTAGATGACTTGAAAAAAATTAAAGAATACATCTCAAGAGATTCAGTGCATTATGCAAATAAATTTGCTGAAGGTGCTTTTGATGCAACGGAGCGTTTAACTGTTTTCCCTAAAAGCGGAAGAATTGTCCCCGAATATCAAAACCCCAACATTAGAGAAATAGGTCATGGCTCATATAGAATCATTTATGAAATTGTAAATAATGGAGTATATGTGGTTGCTGTTGTTCATGGAAGAAGATTGTTGCCGGAAGATAGCATAAACCGTTAGGCGCAATGACTGGCTGAGAAAAATAATAGCGCACTGTTATGTACCACCGCGAGCGTGGTACATGTGCGCAATATTAATTAACTTCGCAAGTTAAAGGAGTTTATAATGTCATGGTAGAATTAAAGGAAATAACCGCAGACAATTATAACGATTGTTTGAAATTAGAAGTGTCAGATAGTCAAAAGAATTTTGTCGCCTCGAATATGTATTCATTGGCTCAAGCTTGGGTGTTTTACAACACGGCATACCCTTTCGCCATTTATGCTGGCGATGAAATGGT
>WQSR01000049.1 GCA_009787785.1 Defluviitaleaceae bacterium | reverse complement strand
ACCACCCGTGATATGCGCATATCCATTGAACAAAATATTCAAGCAAACCCAAGCAAGCCAGACCAAGGCAATGCTTTACTTTGTATGACCAAGGCAAAAAAAGCCGTTTCGCTTAGCGATTCGGCTTTTTTGTGTGTAATACTACTCTCCGGTAAAGGCGAGGAAGTGCCGCCACGGCGCACCTGTTGCATTTAGTCAAGGGCTTTTTCATATTTCAAATAAAAAAGGCGTAAAAAAGCCCGTCAAAAGGGTTAATCTCTTGTCGGGCGGGCAACACTTGTGGCTTTTTTATTTAGTTTCCAGTTCTGCAAGTCTTTTGCGGAGCATTTCGTTTTCGGCTTCTGCCTGTTCCGCTCTGTTTTTTTCTTGTTCTGCTCTCTGCTTCATCAGTTCATAATCTCTGGCTCTTTTGTTGTGAAGCATAATATCATCTTGCCTACGCAGATATTCTTGTCGAGTCACTTTATCCTCGCTCAACCTTACTAATGCAGAAACAGCCATGCCAATTTCCTCCTGTTCTTTGCATATATTTTCAATTATTGACTTATCCTCAATATCCTTTTCTGTTATAATCGCAAGCCAGCTTGCCAACATAGTTTCGACGGTTTCGCCTTTTCCAATGCCGCCTGTTTCGTTGACGGCTTTCACAAATGCCTTCATGTCAATATAGTGCAGTTCCAAAGCATTTGAAAAAATGGTGTGGTCGTCTATATCCATTATCTTGCAACATTTATGGATTTTTTTACTTTCGCCCTCGTCCAAAGAACCGTTTGCAAAAGTCACACAAATAACAGGCGGTTGTGTTGTGTACGCTTCGCTGGTTTTCAATTCCTCGCCGTAAGTTCTCGCCCATGAACGTATCGTTTTATATTTTAGGTCGTCAAGGTCGTATAAGTGCATCTCAATTAAAATAGTCGTGCCATCGTCCAGTTGCGCCCGAATATCCAGTATCGACAGTTTATCTTCTTTCGAGTGCTTTTCTAAGTAAGGATTTATAACCGTAAGGGATTTTATTATGCGTGGGATTTTCTTGTTGGCGAATATGGCGTTAAGCAATGAAATTAGAAACAGGGTATCGCCTGTACCAAATATTAGCTTAAATGCGTAATCTACCCGCAAATCCATGAGTAGCGAGTAATTAATTTTGATTGTTTCAGTTTTGTTGTCCATAGGTTATTGCCCCTTTTGGTTGTCTATCATTAAAACTCACTAATAATCTCAATAATCACGAAACAGCGAAATTTTTATCTGTCCACGGCGTTATGCTTATTTTCCTTTGCTTTCCGTAAAGTACAAAACGGGAAACAGAAATAACACACCGATGACGAACCAATCTATTCCTGTAACCCCAATTAAATTGGTTACTGACAGTACAATTCCGACTATGCCGCTAATATAGTTCGCTACTTTTGTTCTTGAAATTTTTGACGGATTTTTCTTTTTCTCATCGCTTATCTGATTTTCCATCAACACACCCTCCGAAAATATAAATTTCACCATCAGCACCAAATGAAGTGCTTTGGTGTAGAAAACAAAATTACTGTGGCTATCTATCATTCCATTATGCCCGAAATGATGTTCGATGTAAAGACATTTTGGAATTTTCCTACAGGGAACTTCCGCAAGGGCAGTATACTATATTTTTGCCCTTACGGAAATGAAAATAAGCGGCTGCAATTCCCAATCCTGTGAACGCTGTTTTTGCCGTTGCGGTGCTTTGGGTTTGTGTTCAGGTGAAAGGTAATCGGCTTGTATATTGCCTTGTTACGTTAAAATTTTCATGATAGAATATGCATATAATTTTATTTTCAAGAGGTGATAACCATGTTAATAAAGCCGTCTACCGCGCTCCGAAACGAATACAATAGCATAGCCATGTTGTGCAAAGAAAAGCATGAGCCTGTATTCCTCACGAAAAACGGAGAAGGCGATTTGGTCTTGATGAGCATTGAAGCCTATCAATATCGCGAGGAAATGCTTGACTTGCGGGAAAAACTACTCTCTGCGGAAGCCAACAGGTTATCCGGCGCGAAAACGTACACCATAGCGCAAGTGAGTGAGCGTCTGCGAGGTTTGATTGATGGAAACATATGATGTCCAATTCATGCAAGAAGCATTAAATGATTTGGAAGAAATAGTCTTGTATATAGCCCAAGACAGCCGACAAGCCGCGCTTCGTATGCACGATAAAATAATCGAAAAGGCTAGTGACTTGTCGGTATTTCCGAAACGTGGGCGACTTGTTCCCGATAAAAAGATGGCAGAGGCAGGATATCGGATGTTGGTGATAGAGCCGTACATAGCGTTTTATCGTGTTCTTGAGCGTAACGTTTTTATTTATCGCGTATTGCATGGAGCTACGAATTATCCACTGTTGCATATAATACTACTCTCCGGTAAAAAGCAGACACTGGCGCGTGCTTTTTCCGCAATGCTTCGTTAGCACCTCCTTACGCACCGCTGGTGCGCCGCGTCGGCACTTCCTCGCCTTGCGATAAAATCCTCGCGCCATTGTCTGCTTTTTACCGGAGAGTAGTATAAAAATAATGCAGGGCTTTGAGGAGGAACAGTAAATGAATATATCTATGTGTGGAATTGATTGCGATGCGTGCAATTTTAAAAAAGAAAGTAAATGCGAAGGTTGCCGTATATCTGCACCAAAAGGTGAATGTGTATGGGGTGGGAGATGCGAACTCCATGACTGCGCTACCGAAAAAGAACTACCTCATTGTGGAAAGTGTAATGATTTTCCATGCACAAAATTGGTTGAAGCGCACAAAAATGAAAATCCCGATGGCAATGGCATTGAGATTGAAAACTTAAAAGCACTGGAATAAAAACGTAACGAGCGCACTGTTATCCCGTTTTATTCGGCTATAATTTACCGGCAAGAGGTTTCAGCAAAACTGCCATTGAAATAAATCCTATCGCCAGCGCAGTATTCGCAAAGGAACTTAACCGGGTAAGCTGCACCGGGCCTATGGGTCGAAAAATATAGGAAAGCGTGCTTATATTGATGGCCGCTGGGTTGGGTAGCCATAATAAGATATGATTTAAGATAACCGAAAAGAAAACGGTCACTACCCCTGCGCACAGAGAGAACATAATGGTTTCAACATATTCATGTTTGCGCAGTGTACGCCACGCCTGTAAAAATAAAAGTGTCGATGCTACGGCTAATACCGTAGCCAATAAAATCCGCGCTCGGATACCTATACTTTGCACAACGCGGTCAATGTCTACGATGTTGTAATCATCGGGATTAACCCCTAGATGGTTGCGCAAGATGCGCACTGCCGTAGCGGAGGCAAGGGGGTCATGTGCCTCTGTGCGGATATACAATGTTGAAACAGGTTCATCTGTGGCCATGCGCCATGCGGTGGTTTCGCCGCCCATTTGTACAATGCCTCCCACGGTGTGTGCATCATTCAATTGAATTTCCAGCCCTACAACGTCTACGGTGTTGCCGAAAAGTTGCCATGCCAGCTCTTCGTTCAGTACGATGTCCGTTGTTCTGTGCGGTGCTGTGCCTTGGGTAAAATCCAGTCGGTACATATCGAAATACCCCGGTGATATTTGGTAAATCCATCCCACGGCACTGCGATAATCGCTTGCCAATACTTGTCTGCTGCGCGACACGCCTACTATGTTATGTGCCGGGAAATGTTGCGCCAAAGCGTCCACCCGCGCCCGCGGTATGTGATAGCGTACATCCGAAATCCGCGGCGTAACCATCACAACGCCTTCGGCGTAAAAATGCCCGGCAGTCCGTTCCAAGGCGAATAGTAAAATAAGCGATGCGGCCAGCACCAGCGCGCAAACAGCCCATAAGAGTACGCGCTTCATACGCCGCCCACGATACGTACCCGCGCACCGGGATATACAAATAAGTCGCTGTTTATTACGATACCGGTTTCGGGCATATTCATACCCCATTGTGCAGTTATGGCAACATGTGTAAAGCTTCGCCACCCCGGCTCCACGCGTAAAAGGCGCAAGTAATAATGGCTTCCGAAGCGACGCGGTACGGCTTCTACATACAAAATAAAATGCCCGTGTTCATCCTGCCGCAAGCCTGTAATGGGGATGGTATTTGCGCCCGGCTCGGCCAGTGCCAACACGACACGAGGTACAGAAATATCCGCCAGCGTCTGGGAGAAAAAGGTGAGGAACAACAAACACGCCACAAACACTACCGTGAACCGTGTTAAAATTTTCTTGTACGTCATCGCTTCCCCTCCTATTTTAAGCCTGATATGCACATACCCTGCATCGTCTATAATGGTTGCAAACGGTACGAAATTGCGTATAATACATGAAGCATAAAAACTGAAGGGATGATACGTATGACCAAATCAGCCAGCATCAATGTGCGCCTATACCCGGACTTGAAAAAAGAAGCGGAGGGCGTTTTTGACTATTTCGGCTTATCCTTACAAGACGCGATTACCGTGTTTTTAAAGCAATCATGCAACGTCGGGGGCTTCCCTTTCGAGATGAAAAAAGAGCCAAATGAAGGACGCTGGAATGACCCCGTTAGCCTGGCGGCACTGGAGGAAAGCAACCGGATTGTGGCGAATCCGAGTGCGTATAAATGGCACGATAATGTTGACGCGCTTTTTTCCGACCTGGACGCGGAGGACGATGATGAGTAAACGAAAAATTAAGGAATCCGCGCTATATAAACGTGACTACAAAAAAGCAAAAAAACAGGGGAAAAACATAATCTTGTTGCGTGAAGTCATCACCCTACTCGCCAACGACATACCCCTGCCGGACAAACACCGCGACCATGCCCTAACCGGCAACTGGCAGGGCCACCGCGAATGTCACATAACGCCCGACTGGCTGTTGGTTTATCGCAAAACCGATACAGGCGGGCTTCTTCTTGTATTGGTGCGTGCCGCGTCGCACAGTGAATTGGATTTCTAACGCACTGCATCATTCCCACAACCACAGCGTAATCGAATTATGAATCATCTGCGCAAAGGTTTCTGCGGTGATGGCACCTGCCATAAAGTTCGTCAAATTCACTGCGTCCGGCCCTAAGAACACCCCGTGGTCTATCATGGGTGTGACCAGCACCATGGGCATTTCGTTCAATTCGGCGAGGCGTGCCATGGCCGCGTCGATGTATTCCTCTCGCGGGGCGGAAAAATTCCAGTCCATGAAGCGGCCATACTGTTCCGGGTTGGCGGCATATCCAAACATGCGGCGTGGCATATCGGCATTGGCGCGCAGGATGGGGGTGGCAATGGATAGCCCCGCCCAATATGCCCGCATACCAAACCCGGGAATGGTTGCCGCACGGCCCGTGGCATGGGGGTACTCGCGTAGCAGATAGGTGATAAATTCCCAGGCCAATGCGGGCTGGCCAGCTGCGGTAATGGAAAGGGTTGCCCATGCCGCTGTCATGGTAGTGTCGAGCAGAAGCCGCCCCATTTCGTCTGCCAGGGGTCGATATTCAACGAAAAGATTTTGCGTGCGGGGGAAAAACGCATTGGCGGCGGAAGTGCGGAAAGACATCATTTCAAATATATAATGATGCATGTAATCGGCAAAGAAGCGCACCCCGGGCGCGTTGACAATCAGGGGCCGGGAGAGGCTGGTTCTATCGTCAAACACACGCTGTATCAATTCCAAATGCGTGACAAAACGCGGGTCGGTCAAATTTGCCGTGCGTGTGTCCCAATCAATGAAGGGTACCATGGCCGCACTGACCGCGCTCCAACGGTCGAAGGCGACTTCCATGCCTATTTCCCAGTGTGCGGTCTCCGGGTTGGTGCGTGTGCGGTCGTAGATTTCCAGCATTTCGCGCAGGGTGATGGTGCCCCGTGCGGTGTGACTGGCGATTTCGTGCTGGGGTAAGCCCGTGTTGATGCCCACCTGGTGAAGTGTGAAGGCCGTGGGGAAAAGATATAGCCCGCCGTCAAATTCATAGGCCGCCAGCACATTTTCAAAGAAATCTCCACGGTTCATGTGCGCGCAAGCGTCTATCAGCGTGTATATATCAGCCAGAATGCCGTTGCGTGCCATGGCGCGGAGGTTCATCCACGGTGCGATGAAAATATCCGGCCCCTGCCCTGCCATTAATTCGGTTTGTAATCGCATACCCCGTGCTTCCGCACCGGCAAAATCATTCCATCGCCAATCGTCCATCACCAATTCGAAGGCATACCCTTTGCCGCGTGCTTGCCAGCTTGCGTTCATTGCCGCCGCCGCCTGTTGAAACATGGCGGAATGCCTTTCGTCTGCGTGAACCGTAAGGGTTTGCACATGGGTAGCGGGTTCCGCTACCGGCGCGGGGACATATGCCTCAATGTATATTTCCTGCCCCAGCCACTGCATTATGGCGTCTTCCATGGCAACCACGGCGGCGGTTGCATCCCCACTGCCCCGCATGAAATCCATATAGACGGGGGCGAGGATTTCGAGGGGCATAATCACCGTGTGCGCCAACTGCGCGATGGGCAATTCTGCCAGTGCCAGTATGCGGTCGGTGGCGGTGGTGATGGCGTCCGATTCGCTGGTGGTTATCGGACGCAAAGACGCGCCTATATCCGCGGCAATGCCCCGCGCCAGATAGGGCCGTGCGTGTTGCCGCGAAATGTGAATATTTCCGTTGCGCCCGCTGTGTATACTTATCGCCATTTCCTCCAGCAACGCTTCGATGAAGGCCCACGCTACATCGGGACAGGCTTTGGCACTTACCGCTATCACCGGCGACAACGAATGATTCACCAATGCACCGCGTTCATCGGTTATGGGAATGTAGTGGGTAAAAAATTCCCGTTCAAAGGGGAAAAATGCATCCGATACCGCGTGGGAACCCATGGGCGGCACATGAAATACGGTGTTGCTTTGCAGGGATTCCATTACATCGAGGGGCGAGCCTTCGTGGACATGTGCCAAATTCGCGTTGCCATACATATGTGCGCGCAAGCCGTCCAATAGAGCCGCCGTGCTTTCCGGGAACGCTACCGTACCCGCTACGATATCCAGCGCGTAGCTAATTTCCGGCTGTATTGCCGAGCCCAGCCAATACATATTCATGAAATAATAATCTGCAAATTGCGGGTGTGCCGTAACCAGCTCTACATAAATTTCCAACAATTGCAAGGCGGAGGCCGTTTCCAATGCGGCAAAGCGTGCCACAATTTCTGCCGGCAAATCGGCGTTGATGCCCACCATGCTAAAACGGAAGCCCATGGGCATGGCATACAACCGCCCGTCAAACTCAAACCCGGCCAGCGCGTTTTCATAAAAACGCGAACGCTCGGGGATGATTTCATTGATATCCATCAGAAAGCCCCGCTCAATGAAGGGGTACAAATGGGAATCCACCACGAAGATGTCCGGCCCCATCCCCGCCGCAAAAAGTGCCAGCCGGTGGGGGTGGTAGTGGTCAAACTCCGATATAAGATAGGTGGTTAAAGCAAACTCCACCTGATGGGAAGCACGCAGGGTTTCGGCGGCCGCTTGCATGTGCTGGTTTGCCAAATTAAATATCGGCGCGAAAAGGTGCAGTGTCTCGCCATAAAATTGCAATTCGGGTTCATATACATTTTCATCGGGTACCTCGTTGCGCTCACGAAAGTTAATTAAAGAAAAGACGATGGCCCCCGTCACCATAAACACCGTACATAAAACCAAGACCCAGCGTTTAGGTGAGGTTTTCGTGATGATATTTTTCAAGCGGCTTTTCATGTTCTTGCCGTTGCCGGTCAGGGCATAGGCCAATGCGTCCCGCACCCGTACATCCTGCCATGCCGTGTTCAATAATGTTTTGCCATACTGCGTGCGCGTTTCGTCGTCGGAGTGGCGCAATACGGCATCATCACAGGCTTTTTCCGATTCATCCAACGCAACGCGGTTCATCAGGTGTACCAGCGGGTTAAACCAATGCACCGCCACCGCAAGGAAGTACAACAGCCGCGTAAGGATATCGCCGCGTTTTATGTGTAGCATTTCATGCAGGATAATTAACCGCTGCGCTACATTGTCCACATGCAGTAAATAGGCGGGCAACACAATCACCGGGCGAAAATACCCATACATTATCGGTACGGTGAGCTCACTGTTCGCCATCAAGCGCACCTTGCAACCTACACCTGCATAACAACGCATACGAATAAAAAGGTTGTACAGCGCGCCGGATGTTATCTCATTATTGTTTCGCTTCGTCTTGCGGATGAAATGTACGTGGTGGATTGCGTGAAACAAGACAAAACCAACGGCACCCACCGCCCATATGGAAAACAGCAGTAGCCATATGTTTTCGCGCATCATTATTAGCGTAGTGGCGTGTGCTGTATCGTCTGCCGGGGCTGGTTCCCAATAATATACAATCGGTATGGATTCTATTGATTCCGGGGCTTTTATTATATGGGTTGGTTCTATTGGTTGAGGGCTGGGGGCGTATATCGCATAAACCGGGTCTGCCGGGCGTTGTGCAATATAGGGCATACCGATGGCGGGTGCGGGGTTAATATTGTGCTGGCTATGCGCCCATTCAAAATCGAAAAACCCCTCGGTGTGCGGTACGGTTTCGGCGTGTTGTAGTCCCTCGGTTTGCGGCAAGGTAAAAGTCAACAGTGCGGGGCGAAAAGGCATGAGTAAGCCCACCGCCACAAGTAGCCAGCATATATGCCGCAGTGCAGGGCGCGTCTTATTAGCGAACAGCTTGCCAAACAACAGCAAAACCACTACAGCCCCGGACATGAGCAAGGATGTTTCCAGAATAAGTTGTATTATCCGTTCCATGGGAAGCCTCCTATTCCTCGGTGTTCTCTCTCAGCCACGTTTCGATTTCCGTCAAATCTTCTTTCGTGGCCTTCTTGAATAAAGCGTTCATCAGCCGTGGCACGGAATTTTTATGAAACTTCTGAAAAAACCAGCCTGTTTCCTGGTTTAAGTACGTTTCTTGGGATACCAGCGGCGTGTAGATGCGTTCCTTCCTTCCCTGCTTCGTGGTATACAAAAACCCTTTTTCCACCAAACGGGCAAGGAGGGTGTACACCGTTTGCACCGTCCAACTGCGCTGTGGCACGGCTAAAGCGGTAATTTGGTTTATGGTAATGGGTGAGGGCTGTTCCCATACAATTTGCATAATGGTGAACTCAGAATCGGGTAACTGTGGTAAATTTTTCATATCCGCCTCCTGCGTCTTACATGAGTATCATTTACTGGTGTATGTACCTATCGTTACATGCGATAATGTAGGGTTGCTTTATCTTACATTTGTCGGAATAAATTGTCAACCTGTTAAAATATGTCTTGTGATTGATATAAAAAAACCTCGAAACATGATGTTCCGAGGCAATATAGCAAATTATAGCCGAATAAAACGGGAACGGTTCCGCCTATCGCGGCAAAATTACTCCCCTATTCTCTTCCCGGGTTTAACCAGGGTACGGAAGTCCCCCATAATGGCGCGGGGTACGGGGATATCCAGCATGGTGATTACGCCGGGGTCGGCGTTGATGGTTTGCGGGATGCAATTGATGCACATGGCGATGGTGCCAAGGCCGCCGTCGATTTCCGGGGTGATTTGCATACTTATGGGCGGGTTGCCCTGGAGTTCAATGTAGTCCCCGGTGTGTGTGCCTTCCATTTCGGGCTCGATTTGCTGGGGATGGTACATGTCGATGATTACCTTGCCGTTTTTCAGCCCTTGGCCCGTCATATTTACCCCCGCCAGATGCCCGGCCGGGGCGAAGCCATAGGGGGAGGTACGGTCGATGGAGGTGACGATGGGCTTCATTTGTTGCTTAAAGCCGTCGGTTTCAAGCCCCATGCCCGTGGCAATCATGGCCACCGATTCCGCGAAGCCCACATGCCCGGCCAATGTCCCATCGGCCACGCCCTTGTCAAATTCGGCTACGGAAATGCCTACGCCCTGCTCCTCCATTACCGCTTTGCCGAAGGGTGAAAGTGAGTTGACCCGCTTGCACATGACGGATTCCACGTCGGTCATGGCACCGGAAAGGCAGAGCGCGAGCAGGTCCATCACCAGCCCGGGGTTGATGCCCGTGCCCAGCACGGAAACGCCGTGTGCCTTGGCCAGTTCGTCCAGCTTCTTGGTCAGCTCCGGCTCCTGGGCGGCGGGGAAGGCCATTTCCTCTGCCGTGGAAATAACATTGACCCCCAGCTTGATGAGGGCTTCCATTTTGGGGAAGGCTTTGGCCGTGAAGGAATCCGTGGCCAGAATGCACACGTCACAGCTCTTGGGCTGGACGGCCTCTTCTATAGAAGCTGTGATTTTCACGTCCCCTTGCGCCGCACCGGAAATCCCCAGTGCCTCTATGAATCCCTTGCCCACCAGCGCGGGGTTGATGTCGCACACGCCGGTAATTTCCACGCCTTTTTTGGTCAGCAGTACCTTGGCGATACCCTGACCCATGGCACCGAAGCCCCAAAGGGCTACTTTTATGTTGCTCATATTGTCACCACCGTTCCCGTTTTTCCTTCCAGCGCGGGGATTGCCTTATCCAGCGCGGTTATAATGGCTCGCTTACCCGTCTTGGCGAATTTCACCGCCGCCTGTACCTTGGGTAGCATACTGCCCGGGGCGAAATGCCCTTCGGCGATGTATTTTTCCGCTTGTGCCACGGTAATGTTGCCCAGGTTTTCCTGGTTGGGCTTGCCGAAATGGATGGCGGCCTGCTCCACCTCGGTGAGAATCATCAGCACCTCCGCGCCGATTTCCTCCGCCAGTTTTTCCGCGGAGAAATCCTTGTCGATGACGGCGGCCACACCCTCCAAGCCCGCCGCACCCTCGATGACGGGGATGCCGCCGCCGCCGCAGGTAATCAGCACCGTGTTGCCCGCCAGCAAGTATTTTATGGTGTCAATTTCCTGGATGCGCATGGGGAGGGGCGAGGCGATGACCCGCCGCCAGCCACGGCCCGCGTCTTCCTTCATTGTATAGCCCTTTTCTGCGGCCAGGGCGTCGGCTTCTTCCTTGGAATAAAACGCGCCGATGGGCTTGGTGGGATTGGCGAAGCCGGGGTCGTTCTTATCCACCACCACTTGCGTCACCAAGGACGCCACCGGCCGCTTGATGCCCCGTTTGTCCAGTGCCTTGCGCATTCCTTGCTGGATGTGATAGCCGATGTAGCCCTGGCTCATGGCCCCGCACACGTCAAAGGGCATGACGGGGGTTATGTCCTTGGCGGTTTCGCTGGCCAGCAAAATCCGCCCGATTTGCGGGCCGTTACCGTGCACGATGGCGACTTCGTAGTCCTTTTGCATCATTTCTGCGATGTATTCACAGGTGGCGTTTACCGTTTCCAGCTGGGCCTGTGCCGTGGCCGCGCCCTTGCCCGATTGCAACGCGTTGCCCCCCAGGGCAATGACTATCCGGCTCATAGCGTGGCCACCAAAACGGCTTTAATCGTATGCATCCGGTTTTCCGCTTCGTCGAAGACCACGCTGTGGCGACTGCGAAATACTTCGTCGGTCACTTCCCGTATGTCATAGCCCAGTTCTTTTTGTTCCTTCGCCATTTTTGTCTCAAAATCGTGGAAGGCGGGGAGGCAGTGCAAAAACAGCACCTCCGGGTTGCCTGTTTTCTTGAGCATTTCCATGGTGACCTGGTAGGGGGTGAGCATTTTCACCCGCTCGGGGATTTGCGCTTCCTCGCCCATGGACGCCCACACATCGGTATAAATCACGTCCGCGCCCTTCAGGCAGGAATCGTCATGGCAGACTTCGATAGTAGCTCCGGTTTCTGCGGCCACTTTGCGGGCGGCGGCCAGCACTTCTTCGTCCACCTTCATGGTTTCCGGCCCGTGGGCCACGAAATGCATACCCATTTTGGCACAGCCATACATCCAGGCATAGGACATATTGTTGCGGATATCGCCGCAAAAAATCACCTTCACCCGGTTCAGGGGCTTGGCGCAATGCTCCTCAATGGTGAGTAAATCCGCCAGAATTTGCGTGGGGTGGTCCACGTCGGTGAGGCCGTTCCACACGGGCACGCCGGAATACTTGGCCAAATCCTCTACAACTTTCTGCGCGAAGCCACGGTACTCGATGCCGTCATAAAACCGCCCCAGCACCTTGGCGGTGTCCTCCAGGGATTCCTTCTTGCCCATTTGGGAACTGCCGGAGTCGAGGAAGGTTACATGACCCCCTTCGTCCGTGGCCGCTACCTCGAAGGCACAGCGCGTACGGGTCGATGCCTTCTCAAACAAAAGCACGATATGCTTCCCCCGTAACCTGTCGCCAATCAACCCGGCGCGTTTCTTTGCTTTCAAATCATGGGACAAATCCAGCAGATACCGGATTTCGGCGGGCGATAAATCCATGAGCGTGAGAAAGCTCCTGCCCTTCAAATTGACTGCCATCTTGCATTCCACCTTCCATAGTAATGGGTAATATTTTGTTTTACAATGCTTATTTCCAACGCTTTAACGTGGGGAAAAATTTCATCATTTCCCTTTTAGCGGTTTCTGCATCAGGATAACCATCGGGAAGCGTTTCGCTTTTCACACGCCAAGGGACAGAGCTGTCAACCATTTCTTCCATCGTTTCATCAGGCTTGCCGAAAGCACCGTCAACCCAGCAATATACTTGCAATAATCTTCGTTCTTTGAGCCGTCCGCATTCGTACCGTAATTACCCTCAATAGGAAAGTAGCTACCGCAACTTTGACATAAAAATTCATTCATTTTTCAAAACCCCGATAGTATAATATTTTCTACTGCAAATTAATTATAACATGGAAAAATGGCAAGCAATAGCAAAAATTTTCCCTTTGGACGTTAGCGGTAGCGTGTCCATACTATACCACAGCTTGCCTGCATATGGTCTCCCCTTTCGTGGGTTGGCCGTAAGCATTATAGCATTTTTGTAATACCCCCTTTGCCTTTTCCGCACCTTTCCTGTACAATGAGACCCGGACAATTTATAAGAATATGTCCGGGTTATTTTATTGTTATCTTACCCAAGAAAGGAAGGGGTTTTCATTCATGGAAAAAAATGAAAAGGCTTTGTACGCCGAGTTGGATGCCTACATCGACGCGATGCCTACAAAGCAGGGCGCACTGATATCGGTGCTGCACAAGGCGCAGGATATTTTCGGCTATCTGCCCAAAGAGGTGCAAACGCATGTGGCGGACAAGCTGGATGTCCCGGCGAGCAAGGTGTATGGGGTACTTACGTTTTACTCGTTCTTTACGATGACCCAGAAAGGCAAGAACCGCGTGAACGTCTGTATGGGTACGGCTTGCTTTGTGCGGGGTGCGGACAAGATTCTGGAGCGGTTTGAGCGGGACTTGAACATGAAAGCGAACACCACTTCCGAAGACAAGTTATGGTCGCTGGACGCGTTGCGTTGCATCGGCGCGTGCGGCCTTGCCCCGATTATTACGGTCAATGGCAAGTCCCACGGGCGGCTGGTGGAGGACGATGTCCCGGGCATCATCGCATCCTGTCTTGAAGAGAAGGAGGGAGCATAATGGCGAAAGTTAATTCGCGGGAGGAGCTAAAGGCCCTGCGTGAAAAATACCGCGACAATGTGATTATGCGCTTGGTTTCCGATAACGCGGCAAGCCGGGTGGAGATATTGTGCGTTGTGGGGAAATGCGGCACCGAAGCCGGAGCCCGCGACATCATGAAGGTGATTTTCGACGAGGTGAACGCCGCCAGACTGGAGAAGGTATCCGTGCTGGTTGCGGATTGCTCCTATGGCTGTGACAACGCCGACGCGCCCAAAATCGACGGCAATTTTGCCTGCGGCAGTGACAAGGTGGTGGACGTGGTCTTCCCCGGGGAGGCACCCGTGCGCCATATGAAGGTGGACGCGGCGAAGGCTAAGGAAATTGTGCGCGGCATCGCGGCAAGATTGGAGGGGCAACATGCATAAAACGAGATTGCAAATTTTAATATGCGGCGGCACGGGCTGTATTTCCTCCGGCTGTTTGGAAGTGGAGGACGCGCTGGTTGCCGCCATGGAGAAGCACGGCATCCGCAACGAAGCGACCATATTAAAGGTGGGGTGCTTCGGCTTCTGCGAGCAGGGCCCCATCGTGAAGATTTATCCCGACAACACTTTCTATGTACAGGTGCAAGCCCAGGACTGTGAGGAGCTGGTTACAGAGCATCTGCTCAAGGGCAAGCATGTGGACAGGCTGTTGTTCAAGAGCCCCCTCACCGGGGAGCTGTGCCACCACCACATGGATATGGCCTTCTACAAGACCCAATTGCGCATCGCGCTGTACCACTGCGGCGTGGTGGACCCGGAGAACATCGAGGACTATTTCGGCGTGGGCGGCTACGAAGCCTTGGCCATATGCCTTACCGAGCATTCCCCGGAGAAAATTATCGAAATCATCAAGGAATCCGGCTTGCGTGGGCGCGGCGGCGCGGGCTTCCCCACAGGCTTGAAATGGGAATTTGGCCTGAAAAACGCCAGCGACAAGAAATATATCATCTGTAACGCCGACGAGGGCGACCCCGGCGCGTTTATGGACCGCAGTATCATGGAGGGCGACCCCCACGCGGTGCTGGAAGCCATGGCCATCGCGGCCCGTGCCATTGGCGCGGACGAGGGCGTGGTGTACATCCGTGCGGAATACCCCCTGGCGGTAAACCGCTTGAATGTTGCCATCAACCAGGCCAGGAAATACGGCATGTTGGGCGAAAATATCATGGGCAGTGGCTTTAACTTCGACGTCCATGTACATCTGGGTGCGGGTGCCTTCGTGTGCGGTGAGGAAACCGCGCTGATTAATTCCCTGGAAGGCTTGCGCGGCGAGCCTCGCCTTCGCCCGCCCTTCCCGGCGCAAAAGGGCTTCTGGGGCCAGCCCACGGTAAACTGCAACGTGGAAACCTACGCCTGTGTACCCCTGATTATCACCAAGGGGCCGGATTGGTTCAAGAGCGTGGGCACACCGAAAAGCCCCGGCACCAAGGTTTTCGCCCTGGCGGGTAAAATCAATAACGTGGGTCTCATCGAGGTTCCCATGGGCACGACTTTGCGCGAGGTTATCTTCGAAATCGGCGGCGGCATCCCCAACGGGAAGAAATTCAAGGCCATCCAAACGGGCGGGCCCTCCGGCGGCTGTATCTCCGAGAAGGACCTCGACGTGGGTGTGGACTTTGATACGCTGACCGCCATCGGCTCCATGATGGGCTCCGGCGGTATGATAGTCATGGACGAGGACGACTGTATGGTAAACATCGCCAAGTTTTATCTGGAGTTTACCGTGGAGGAATCCTGTGGAAAATGTACCCCCTGCCGTATCGGCAACACCCGTATGTACGAAATCCTTGAGCGCATCACCAAGGGTCTGGGCAAGCCGGAGGATTTGGTGGAGCTGCGGGAGCTGGGCCAGACCATCAAGGACGCGTCCCTGTGCGGCCTGGGCAACACCGCGCCCAACCCGGTGCTTTCCACGCTGAACAATTTCATGCACGAGTACGAAGCCCATGTGCTTCACGGCAAATGCCCCGCCGGCGCGTGTAAGGATTTGGTCAACTTCGTCATCACGGAAAAATGCATCGCCTGTGGCCTTTGCGTGAAGGTATGCCCGGTGAGTTGCATCCATCCCACGGGCACGGAAATGCCCAATGGCAAGAAGAAATTCGTCATCGACCAAGAAGAATGCATCAAATGCGGCGCGTGCATACCCAAATGCCCGCCGAAAATTGGCGCAATCATAAAAGAATAAGGAGGCGGCTACAGCCATGGTAAACATAAAAATTAATAACCTAGCCGTGCAAGTAGAAGCCGGCACAACGATATTGGAAGCCGCCCGCAATGTGGGCATCACCATTCCCACCCTCTGCTACATGAAAATGGAAAGCGCGGGCTGTGACAACGCCCCCGGTTCCTGCCGCGTGTGCATGGTGGAGCAGGAAGGCCGGGCCAATCTCATCCCCGCCTGTGTCACCGTGGTGTGGGAAGGTATGGCCATCCACACCAACACCCCCCGCGCCATCAAGACCCGCCGCACCGTGGTGGAGCTCTTCCTCTCGAACCATCCCAAGGATTGCCTGGTGTGCGAACGCAACAAGAACTGCGAGCTTCAAACCCTGGCCGCCGAGTTGAATATTCGGGAGAACAAATACGACGGCAAGATGGCAAAGCACGAGAAGGACAGCTCCAGCATGAGCCTTATCCGCGACCCGGAGAAGTGCGTATTGTGCCGCCGTTGCGAAACGATGTGCAACGATGTGCAAACCGTGGGTGTATATTCCGCCATCAACCGTTCCCTGGAAACCACCGTAAGCACAGCCTTCAACGCCCCGGTGGCGGATTCCACCTGTACCTTCTGCGGGCAGTGCGTGAGCGTGTGCCCCACAGGCGCGCTCACCCAAGCCAATCACACCGCAGATGTGTGGGCCGCCCTGGCCGACCCGGACAAGACAGTCATCGTACAGGCCGCCCCCGCCATCCGCGTGGCCCTGGGCGAGGAATTTGGCATGGCTTCCGGCGCACGGGTCACGGGCAAAATGGTGGCGGGACTGCGCCGCCTTGGCTTCAACCATGTCTACGACACCAACTTCGCCGCCGACCTCACAGTTATCGAAGAGGCCAACGAGCTTCTGGAGCGCATTAACAACGGCGGGCGGCTCCCCATGCTCACCAGCTGTTGCCCCGCGTGGGTGAAGTTCATCGAGCATCAGTTCCCCACCCTATTGGATGTGCCTTCCACCTGCAAGTCCCCCCACGAAATGCTGGGCGCGATTGCCAAGACTTATCTTGCGCAAAAGCTTGGCGTTGACCCCAAGAAAATGGTGGTGGTCTCCATCATGCCCTGCCTGGCCAAGAAATACGAATCCTCCCGTGAGGAGCTGGGGCAAGGCGTAGACTATGTACTCACCACCCGCGAGCTGGCATCCATGTTCCGCGAAGCGGGGCTCAATTTCCATGCCCTACCCGACGAAAGCTTCGACCCCATCATGGGCGAATCCTCCGGCGCGGCGGATATCTTTGGCACTACCGGCGGCGTCATTGAAGCCACGGCCCGCACGGTGGTACACACGCTAACGGGCAAGAACCCCGCCAACGTAGAATTTACCCAACTGCGCGGCACAGACAACATCCGCGAAGCCACGGTAAAGGCCGGCGACACCGAGCTGAAAATCGGCATCGCCAACGGCTTGGGCAGTGCGCGGAAGATGCTGGAAAACATACGCGACGGCAAATCTACCTACCACGCCATCGAAATCATGGCTTGCCCCGGAGGTTGTGTGGCCGGAGGCGGCCAGCCCTACCACGGCAACGACCAAAGCGTAATCAAAGAGCGCGCCGCGTCCCTATACGCCATCGACGGAGAAAAGAACCTGCGTGTAGCCCACGAAAACACCGAAGTCAAAGCCCTCTACGCCGAGTTCCTGGATAAACCCGGTAGCCACAAGGCCCATGATTTACTGCACACCTCCTATGTAAAACGGGCGAAGGTGTAGACGGATTCGATTCCACAACCAGCCCAAATATTTCAGAGGCTTTGCCCTTCGGGCCCAGCCGCTTCGCGGCGTTCGGAGTGCCACTGGCACTCCTCACCCCGAACCCCACGCGCTTTTGAAAAAGCGCGACCAAAACTTTACTGAAAAAGCCGCGAATGCGGCTTTTTTGGTAGGTTTGGTCAATGCTAGAGCTTGTGTTGTCAAGGTAGCTTTATAATATCTGAGCATATGTTAGGCCACTCTGCATGAATACCGTATGTGGTGGCTCTGCCCCCACGCCCCCGGCCTCCTCCAAAGAACAGAAACTTGACTCTTGAAAATTGGAAATACTAAGTTGCAAAATGTAAAAAGTTCTTGACATTTATTTGTGAGCCAGTATAATAGTAAATGTAAATAACTTTTAACATTTTGGAGGTGTTCGTTTGAAAAAGCCATTAGACGAAATGGAGCGGAGCATTAAGCTCAAATCACAGTTATTCGCCTATAGGATAACAATGATTTTATTGTGTGCTTGGGCTTTGTACGAAATCTACTTGGCGTTGTTTACATCAGCACAACAATTTAATTTAATGCCTGTGATAGTTTTAACTGTTGCCAGCAATGTTCAGTATTTTTCGGAGTTAGTGCTGAAACGAAAAATGGTTTTAGGTGATGAAGAATACAAAGAATCTAACAAGATTGTGAGGGCGATTATTACAATATTGACAATCCTTATAATTATCGCTTCTGTCGTTGCATTTATTTTTATTAACAGGAATTGAGCGTGATTATAATGCGAAACGACATAAAGACATTGAGAAAAAAAGCTGGATTGCGGCAGGAGGACTTGGCAGAGAGATTAGGCGTTAGCAGACAAACAATCATTGCGATTGAGAACGATAAATATAATCCGACTTTGGAATTGGCAATGAAATTAGCAAAGCAGTTAGGCAAGAATGTGGAGGAGATTTTCTTTTTAGAATAAAAATTAAAGGCGCGGTAGCCGTCAATAATGGCAATTGCCGCGCCTTTACACTTGCAATAATCGAGGATGTGAACGACAACGCCCATGAACAGAGATATTTCTCCTACTTCATGGGCTACATTTATGCCCAAACGGTGAAAAAACTCTTGACAAACATCAACGACGAAGGTGCGGGAGCGTTGGAGTATTTCAAAACATCACCTGAATATTGCAAAAAGGGCATTCTCCTGCCTTTTTATCAGCACGCAATTAAATATGCGTTTGAAAATGGAATGCGATTTGTAATTGGATACAGATATATGGATTGGGATATAGATACGTCAAACGGTTACAGTCTTTATGATGAACTTGGCTTTCCCCGCTTGTATTAACACCAAACCCTTATTTCGGTACTTTTTTCTTTCGGGGTTTTGGTACAGGAATAACAGGCTCTAATGCAGACACGACAGCAAAAACTAACTCCCGATTGTCAATATCAAGAATATAATGCTCCTTCGCACCGTTGTATGGACAGCCTTTCTCGGCATCAGACATTAAATCATCTAAGCACGGTAAAATCTTGACGTATACCGTATTATTACAGACACCTAAAAGAGGTTTGTCGTTGACGTAAACCATGTATTCACCAAACATTTTCTTGTAACGAATCACACCGATGCCGTTAATCTGACCGCAGACGTATTCGATAAAATCAAGATTTGTAGCCATTTTACGCCCCTTTTCGTTCTATTTATTAGATACGGCTATTATAGCCGTATAAAATGGGAACGGGCCGCCACAGCACAGCGCAGTACAGCATCCGCCATGCTACGTCAGCCGTTCCTAGCGCACCCCCCGGTGCGCGTCGTCACGACTTCCTTGCCTTGCAGACACTGTACTGCGCTGTGGCGGCCCGTTCCCGTTTTATTCGGCTATA
>WQSR01000048.1 GCA_009787785.1 Defluviitaleaceae bacterium | reverse complement strand
GCGCCACGAATGCGCGGGAATTTCCCGCGGAGCGATTGTGAGCGAAGCGAACACCAGTGACGCGGGAACATTCCCGCTTGCATTAGTGGCACGACTGCGCTGCGCCGCCGCTGGGCTCTTTCGGGCGAATTTCGCGCAATCGCTCCGACGGAACTTCCCACGGTTCATTTCCCACACCGCGTCAGCCGGGCAGTCGATTTCCAATTTAATCGGCTACACAATACAGCCCTTTTTTCGCCATCAATTCATCATGCTTACCAATCTCAGCAATCTTGCCTTTGTCCATTACAACAATTTTGTCTGCACCGGAGATTCTTGCTAAGTTGTGGCTTGTTATTAAAATTGTATGGTCACTGCGCAAAGAATCTATAGTGTCCATTATGCGCTGTTCGCTATCAGCATCAAGCGCGGCAGTGGGTTCGTCAAAGACCAAAATGGGTGCGCCTTTTATTAATGCCCGTGCAATGGCGATGCGTTGCTTTTGTCCCCCGGATAGGGTTGCACCCTTTTCACCGCATGGGGCATCATATAGATTCCGCATGAACTTCATTCGGGATGTTATCAAAATCTCCACGCTCGGAAAAATGGCTATCCAATAGCTCCGAAACATATTTTGTTACATCCGCTTCAATATGGCTGAAATCCGCTTTGGTACGTCCGAATAGTCTATCAATGGATACACCAAAGTAATCCGCGATAATAGGCAAAAGCTCTGTATCCGGCGTTCCGCCGTTCTCCCATTTAGAAACGGCTTGCGGCGAAACCCCTACCGCTTTGGCAACATCTTCTTGTTTGACACCCTTATTCTTGCGTAGCGCGGCGATACTTGCCCCTACATTGTCAATCATTTGCCTCTTCTCCTTCTGGGGATATGAGCGAATGCTAGCACAAGTGCAGGTTGCGTTCAATAAACGCTTACTTGATTCACACAACTTGCGGTTGATTGTGCGGACACAGAAATCCCCTCCCGCATACAATGTAGCAGGGAGGGGATTTTTATGTTTGGCTATCGCATACGCTTACGTAACCGGCTGTTGCAGATGTTATATAAACCCCGGAAAGGCGAATCGCGATATGTCAGCACGGAAGCGCGTTCGTTCTTGGATGATTTGGATAAGAAAATCAACGAAAAAATTACGCCGTTGCTGGCAAGCCTTTTTGAGGATTAATCCGTTGTGTAACAGCAACCCGTGCATTCCGCGTAGGCCATTTGCAACGCGGCAATGACTGCGCGCTGTAATATGCCCGTGGTTACGGGGAAGTCGGTTTGCGGTTCAATGTAGGCGGACTGGTAGCGCAGGATTTCTTCCGCCAGGTCGCGCATCCTTGGCTCGAACAGCGGGAAGAAGATTTGCGAAATTTCCGCCATGTCGGTCATGTAAATGGACAGGATTTCGTTCTCCGATACGGTGACGCGCACCTGCACCGGTTCGTCGTTGAGTATAATGGTGGCCGCGTACACGCCGGGTATGTACCTTGCTTGGGTGGTGGGCCTCGGCAGCTCTTCGTGGGTGTCTGCGGTGCCGCGCCCACGGGGCAACAAAATGACCAAGAGCAACACCAGCAACGCGATGCCGAGCAAGGCAAATATTCCCACCCGTATGATATCCTTCATTTGTAATACAAAAATCTTCGGATTGCTCATGAGAATCCTCCCGTTTCATGCTGATTTAGCTTACGCTATAGTATGAGCGGGGCAGGGGAATTATACCAACGTTGGGTTAGGGCGTTATATCCCAGGGGGGAAGGCCCTTGGCGAAATCGGGTACAAGGGGTTTTGCTTTACGGCCTCGGGTGGGTTTGGGCGCGGGTGGGTCCAGGCTTATGCCTTCGATAAAGTCGGTGACTTTTTCACAATCCCCTTGGGCGTCATAAATTTCCCTTCGCAGGGCGTGGATTTCCGCCAGGGTGGCGCGCAGAATGCGAATGCCTTCCTCCCGCTCGCCTTCGTATTGGCTGGCAATGGCATTGTGGCGTGTGCGCGTATTCTTTTTGCCCATGAAATGATTTGACGCCGATAAAAGCCCAATAATAAAGGAAAAAAGCGCGATGAGCCCGGAGCCGGTGAGGAGTAGAATGAATCCCAGCGCGAACAAAAAACCGCCAATGTATAAACCGTACCGCTCAAAGAGGGGCGGTGCGATTTGTTGCAGGGCGGTTTGTTTTTTTGCTTCCACACAACGGAAATAGGCGTCAAGCGATGCCATTTCCTGATTATTTTCGGTTATGGGCGCAGAAAAAGTGCCTATATTCACTATAATCTCATCGGGCATGTAGGCGGATTGGATGATGTCCTGGTAGGCTTCGGCCACCCGGTGGCGGTCGATGGCGATGGCAAGGGCCCGCGAAGGGCTGTGGGGGGGCGAAATTTCTTCGGTGGGGGGTAGCGGGGAGGGCTCCGCGCCGCCGCTGTCGATGATTTGCTGTTCGCGCCGGGCTTGGTCGCGCAGGGGGAGCTCCGCGTCATCGTAGGCGGTGAGCAAGGCGGTCAATGCCTTGCTTAGCTGTTGGGATGGCGCGCCGGTGTCGGCCGGGCTGAACAAAATGGACAGGAAATCGAATGCCACGCCGTGGAGCCGGGCGGTCTGTTGCGCGTTTTTCAGCGTCGGCCAGGTGGGGCTGTATTTTTGTAAAAAGGGAAAGGCTTCCGGGGGAAGGGCTGGGCGCATTTCATCGAAGCGGGCGCGCCAGTCCGTTGCCTGATGCGGAAATTTTACGGTTATACCCGTATCACCGGTGCCAAAGATACCTTTTTGGTATGCATCTAAAATAATCTCCATGTTATTGTCCCATTGCTCGGGGTTTTTCACGGCCAGGTATTGCCTGACCCAAGACAAAGCCGCGCCTTGCCGGGCGGCCTTGTGGCATATGAAAATAAAAAACAGAGTGGTTTTTTCATGGTTTAAAGCCAAGGAGTGCTTTAGCGCGAGGGCCGCCGCCTTGGGCTGGTCGTTCAGCCACGCGCAGACTACCGAAAGGCTGGCGGCCAGCCAGTAATCGGGGGCGATTTCGTCCAGGCTGGCCAGAAGGGCTTTGGCGGCCGGTGCTTCGCCGTTTTCGAGGAAGCGCATGGCTTGGGCGGCGGTTTTACGCACCTTTTCATAGGCCCCGAAGGCTTCTTCCCATTCATTTCTTATGTTAAAGAGGCGCGTGCCGGCCGCCTCCACCCTTTTATCGCGCTCGTGGCCCAAGGCAAAGGAATGAAAGGCTTGGGTCAGGCTTTCGATTCCGGCGAGGAGGGCTTGTATGTTCTGGTCCGTATGGTATACGGCATCGTGTACCGATTCGACGTGCTGGCCCAACTGCTTGAGGTTGCGCATCACCGGGCCTATGTCCGTTACGGTTTTTGACATTTTATCCCTCCATTATATATGTAAAATAAAACCCGCGCTTTTGCGCGGGTTTTGATATAGCAAGTAAAATTGCTTTAATTTGTAATAACCTGTTCCGTTTCCTTGTCAAACACATGTATCCGGTTGGCGTCCAGTGCCATCTTGATTTTGTCGTTGGCCTTGGCGGTGGAGCGGGGGTTTACCCGGGCGGTAAGCTGTTGCCCGGCGCACAGGAGATACAGGTATACTTCCGCGCCAAGTAATTCCGTTACTTCCACGTCGCAGGTTACTACCGTTTCGGGGGACTGGCTGATGAACATTTCCTCGTCCTTGAGGTCTTCGGGGCGGATGCCCATGATGACCTGCTTGCCGTCGTAGCCGCCATCCAATACGGCTTTGGCCTTGGCTTCGGGCAGTTTTATGGCAAATTCGCCAAAGAGGAGGAAGCAATCCGAGCCGCGTTTTTCCACCACGGATTCAATCATGTTCATCTGCGGTGAGCCGATGAAGGTGGCGACGAAGATGCTGTTGGGCTTGTTGTAGAGGTTTACGGGGCTGTCTACTTGCTGGGCCACGCCATTGGACATAACCACGATGCGGGTACCCAGTGTCATGGCCTCGGTCTGGTCATGGGTTACGTAAATGAACGTGGTTTGCAATTTCTGGTGGAGCTTGGTGATTTCGGTACGCATTTGTACGCGGAGCTTGGCGTCCAGGTTGGAGAGGGGTTCGTCCATGAGGAATACCTTGGGCTCGCGGACGATGGCGCGGCCCATGGCCACGCGCTGACGCTGACCGCCGGAGAGTGCCTTGGGCTTGCGGTCGAGGAGATGCTCGATGTCCAAAATGCGTGCGGCTTCTTGCACGCGCTTTTCGATTTCGGCCTTGGGGGTTTTGCGAAGCTTCAGGCCGAAGGCCATATTGTCGTATACGCTCATGTGGGGGTACAGCGCGTAGTTCTGGAAAACCATGGCGATGTCGCGGTCCTTGGGGGCCACATCATTCATAAGCTTGTCGCCTATGTAGAGCTCGCCCTCTGTAATTTCCTCCAGTCCGGCAATCATGCGCAAGGTGGTGGTCTTACCACAGCCGGAGGGGCCTACGAAAATGATAAACTCCTTGTCCGCTATTTTCATACTAAAATCATTTACTGCCACAACACCATTGGGATACCTTTTTACCAAATTTTTGAGCTCTAAGCCTGCCATTATGCGGCCTCCTTTTTAATGGGGCAGATGCCCCTGTGCGCTCGCGCACGTAATCATATCGTAATAATACACGACCCCGGTACACCCTGTCATTAGTCAAATAACCAAATTTTTTCTCGCATTTCTGTGAGAATTTACAAAACGCATGGGAATTTCATGTATATTTTCCCCCCGACTGCGCAAAGTAAGGCAATGGATAAAGAAAAAAACACAACCCCCATCAGCTCCTATATTAAAGAAAATATGCAGCTTGTGGAATCACTATTCACCGACAGCCAGGATTTTATCGGGCGTTATTTCCCCGTGGGGGGGAAGAACGCGCCCTGGATATATGTGGCCTATTTCGACGCGATGAACGACCGGGAAACATTTGATTTGTCCGTGGTGCGGCATTTGTTTGAAATGGACTGGGACGCGTTGTCCTTTGAGGAAAAAAACGCGGATTTGTACAAGACCCTTTTGAACCGGGGTATCGCTACGGTGGACTTTAGCGAAGCGGACAACATGGAGGATGTGCTGTATTTTATCATGGCGGGGGATACAGCAGTTTTCCTTGATGGCTGTACTAAAGTAATAATAGTTGCTACCCGTGGCTTCCCCAACCGGGGGATACAGGCCGCAGAAACGGAAGTGGTGGTGCAGGGCCCCCGGGAGGCGTTCAGCGAGGTTATGCGCTTTAACACCGCCTTGGTGCGCAGAAGAATCCGTGATACGGGCTTGAAGGTAAAACAGCGGAAGCTAGGGGTACGCTCCCAAACCGACATCGCCCTGATGTACATTGAAGACATTGTGCGCCCGGAGGTCTTGCGGGAGGTGGAGCGGCGGCTGGATAAAATCTGCATAGACGGCGTGATGGACGCGGGCTGTGTGGAACAGCTTATCGAGGAAAGCTGGCTGTCCCCCTTCCCCCAGGTACAGCTGACGGAACGGCCGGACAAGGCGGCGTCCTCTATATTGGAAGGGCGTATCGCCATAATCGTGGATTGCTCGCCCTTTGTGCTGATTGTCCCGGTTTCTTTGAACGCCTTTTTCCAGGCGTCGGAGGACTATTACAACCGGTGGCAGGTGATATCCCTCACCCGGTTACTGCGCTTCGCCGGTGCGTTGATAGCCGTGGCCTTGCCGGGGGCGTACCTTGCCGTCGCCCTGTACCACCCCTCCATGATTCCTTTATTAATGGTGGAAAAATTAGCCCAAGCCAGCCGTGCCGTACCCTTCCCTGCGGTAATGGAAATAATCCTGCTGGACGCGGCCTTTGAGTTGCTCCGGGAGGCGGGCATCCGCTTGCGCAGTGCCTCCGGCGGGACCATTGGCATTGTGGGCGGCTTGATAATCGGCCAGGCCGCCGTGGAGGCGGGACTGGTAAGCCCCATTGTGCTGATTATCGTGGCGGTGACAGGGATTGCTACTTTTTCCATCCCCAGTGTGTCCTTGGTATATGGTTTTCGCTTGATAAAGTATTTTATCTTGATACTCGCGGCGATGTTTGGTTTTATCGGGCTGTGGGCGGGCTTGCTGGTGACGTTGATACACCTGGCGGGGATGCGGAGCTTCGGCTTCCCCTATCTCATGCCCTTCGCCGCCTGGGAGATGAACAAGTATGAAGACTTGAAGGACAGCATCTTCCGGTTGCCCCTGTTTTGGCTCAAACGGCGGCCCTTCTACGCCGACCCCAAGCAAAGTAAGAGGATGAAGTGATGGCATCTCACAACGAAAAAATCACCCTGCGCCAATTACAGCTATTGATTATCCTTGGTGCCATGGGAACGGGATTGATTGTACTGCCGCGCCGGGTTGCCCAGTTCGCCGGGCGGGACGGCTGGCTCATTGTGCTTGGGCTGACGGCTTTGGCCATGGTGCTGGCCGCCTTGCTGGTGGCGGCGGCGCGGGTGAAACCGGGGGCGGCCTTCATGGAATACGCGGGGTATGCCCTGTCCCGGCCGGTGGCCTATGTTATCGGGGCTTTGCTCTGGGCGAAGCTGGTGCTGTCGGCGGGGTTGGAGTTGCGGGCTTTCCTGGTGATAACACAGCAGGTTTTGTTAAGGGAAACCCCCATTTTCGTCGTGAGTGTTGTCATGCTTTTCGTCTGCACCTATGCCGCCGCAAAGGGCATCGAAGCCCGGGCGCGGGTAGCGGAGGTGCTGGTGCTGGTGATGATTTTGCCTTTGCTTTTTCTTTTTGCCCTCGCGTTGCTCAATATTAATGTAAGCAATCTTCAGCCCGTTTTCACCACGCCGCCGGAGCGGTTGCTTACCGGCACATGGCGGCTGGGCTTTATATTTACCGGGCTGGAATGCCTGTTGCTGGCGTCGCCATATATTGCCCGGGAAAAAAAGATGGGGCGTGCCGCAGTGGGTGCCGTGGGGCTAGCGGGGCTGATTATTACGGCCATAACCGTTATAACCCTGGCGAAATTCGGTTCTGGGGTTGTGGACGAGCCCTGGCCCGTACTGCGCATGATGGACATGCTGAACTTACCCGGCTCTTTCATTGAGCGGCAGGAGGCCCTTATGTTCAGCTTTTGGATTGTGACGGTATTCGCGCTGGTAAATGCCTTGATTTTCTTCGGTGGTGTATTGGTCGCGGATATGTGGCGGGGGAAAAAAGTGGCGCGCAAGGGCCGCCCCCCGGTTTGGGCTGTGATGTTCACCGCGGCGATTGTTTTTGCCGTCACCTGTATGCCCTGGGAAGGGGAGGGGATATATCGGCGGCTGGACTGGTTATTTTACACAGGCGGGGCATTTTTCCTGCTGGTGTTTCCCATTTTGGTGTTGCTGGGCGCGGGCGTGCGAAAGAAAATCAGCGCGTGGAGAAACACGAGTGTGCTTATTTTGCTTGCCATACCGCTGATGACCTTCACCGGATGCTATGACCGGGTGGAAATTGAGGACCGCGCCTTCGTGGTTGCCATGGGGCTGGAAAAAGCGGAAGATAGCGACGAACGCTACACCCTCACCATTTCCACCACCTCCGCTGAAAACGCCGAAGAAGGCGAGAATGAAAAACAAATCAAAACAGCCTCCGCCCAAACCCTGACGGAGGCCATGCATAAGCTGGACACAGAGGCCAACCAACGCTTTTACTACGGTCAAGCAAAATTACTTGTATTAAGTGAAAGCCTGCTGTCGGAGGCGTCTCTGGTAAAAAAGGCCCTGGCCGCCCTTGTGCAAAACCCGGAAATCGACCGGCAAATCCAAATCATCGCCACCCCGGACAATATAAAGGAAGCGATACAAACCGAGACATACAATAAAGCCAACGCAATCAATTTTTCCTTGAACCTGGAAGACTTGAACACAAAGCTCCAGCGCAACGGCTGTGCCCTCATCCCCGCGTACCCCCACGGCGCGGTTGCCCTGAAGCATTTCGAAAAGGCCCTGAACCTAGACCCGGAGGCATTGCGCGGCTTCCTCTGGTGCTTCCCACAAAAAAATAAAAACGCCGTCATCACCATAACCCATGACGGCGAGCCCATTCCCTTTTCACTGGAAAAGCATACCGTGGAAATCACCTTCGCCCATGCTTGCCCCACGCCAAAAATCACTATCCATGTGCTGGCGGAAGGCCGCATGAACGAAAGTTTTTCCCTGCCGCCTGAAACAGTGAAGCTACTCATCGCGAATAAAATCACCGGCGAAATCCGCGCAACAGCGGAAAAACTTCAAGCAAAAAACCTTGATGTTTACCATTGGCAGGAACATCTGCAAAAAAAGCAATACAAGCTATACCGGCAGTTTGGCCATCCTTGGGTGGAGACCTTCCCCAAGCTCCAGATTGTCCCCATCGTGAGCGTTAATATTAAAGCATAAAAAAAGCCGCTGCTTACACAGCGACAATATGTTGGGGGAGGGCTTTCGCGACGCGTGACGAATTATGTCATTTGCCCGCACAATATATCACATGAACGACCGCCTGTAAAGTTCAACGCGGTTCCCACCCCTGCGGAAAATATTTTACAAATATTTTACACACATAACATGTGTCCTTTACATTCGCCAATTACAATCCTCGCGTGCAACAAACAATTTAATTATCCCTAGGAGGATGAAAATGAAAAAGATGTTAGCTTTTGCGTTGCTCACTGTGGTGGGTCTGTTATTTTTTACTGCCTGTGGCGATGGCGGCACAGCCACCAACCCCAGCACCAACCCCCCGGCGGCGGCGACTTCTCCCGTGGCGCAGCCCAACCCCGCGCCTGCGGCGGCACCCGCTCCTGCGGCACCCGCTCCCGCGACAACCACCCCCATCACCGGCCCCATCGACGTAATCTCCCGCGAGTCGGGTAGCGGCACCCGTGATGCCTTCGTAGATATCCTGGGCATACTGGAAGGCGGCGTAGACAGAACATACATTGAAGCGGTTATCCAGACGGGTACCGGTGCGGTAATTACCGCCGTGGCGGGCAATCTGTACTCCATCGGCTATATTTCCCTGGGCGCGTTGCGCGACGATGTGCGCGCCATGCCCATCAACGGCGTAGCACCCTCCGCGGCCAATGTGCAAGCGGGTACGTACCCCTTGTTCCGTACCTTTTACCTGGCTGTGCCGCGCAACCTGGAGTCGCTGGCCCAAGACTTCCTGGATTTTATCCTCTCCGCAGAAGGACAGGCCATTGTATCGGGTAGAAATTACATTGCCGTAGGCGACAATCTCGCGCCCTTTACAGGTGGTGGATTAACTGGTACGCTGGAAATAACGGGCTCTACCTCCATTGCGCCGCTGATGGAACTCCTTGCCGTGGCCTACATGGAAATAAATGACGACGCACGTATCGAAGTCCACTCCAGCGGTTCCGGCGCGGGCATTACCGACGCCATCGAAGGCCGCGCCGCCTTCGGCATGGTATCCCGCGAGTTGCGCCCCACCGAGCTTGAATCGGTAGACGCCGTTGCCATGGCCTATGACGGCTTGGCGGTAATCGTGCACAACGACAATCCCATCCCCTCCCTCACCACCGAGCAGGTGCGTGACATCTTCATGGGCGAGCTTTCGCGCTGGGGCGACACACAATAGGCACTAGCCCTCCTTTGCACCAAATATATAAATAGGGAGTCCACCCAATGAGATATGGAAGAATGCGCAAACACGGATTGGAATTTTCAATGAAAATCGTTTTCGCCGTGTGCGCCTGTATGAGCATCGTTGCTATATCGCTCATCGCCATTTTTCTCCTTGCGGGTGGACTCCCTGCTATCCATGAAATCGGAATAGTGGAGTTTTTCCTAGGGCAGCGGTGGGCACCCGGCGACCGTTACCCTGCCGTACCCGATTTCGGTGTGCTTCCCATGATTGTGGGTAGTATTTACATAACTTTGGGCGCGCTGGTTATCGGTGTACCCATCGGTTTATTCACCGCCATTTATCTGGCTTATATGTGCCCCCGCCGTATCTACGTCTTTATAAAGCCCGTGATTAATCTGCTGGCGGGCATCCCTTCGGTGGTGTATGGCTTTTTCGGCATGGTGGTGCTTGTGCCGATAATTCGCCCCTTTGCGCGTGAAATCACCGGCGGCGGCACGGGGGAAAGCATACTCGCCGCGTCTATATTGCTGGGCATCATGATTTTACCCGTTGTCATCGGCATATCGGAAAGTGCCATCCGCGCTGTGCCCGAAAGTTACTTGGAGGGCGCGCTTGCCTTGGGCGCGAGCAAGACCCGCAGTGTGTTTTGCGTGATTGTGCCCGCCGCAAAATCGGGTATTTTGGCGGCGGTGGTACTGGGCGTGGGGCGCGCCGTGGGCGAAACCATGGCGGTAAACATGGTAGCGGGCAACCAGGCGCGAATGCCCACCCATCTATTGCGCGGTGCGCGCTCCCTCACGGCGAATATCGTCATGGAAATGCCCTATGCCTACGGCCTACACCGTGACGCATTAACCGCGTCGGGCGTGGTGTTGCTGTTGTTTATTCTCATTATCAATATGCTGTTTGTATTCTTCGTGAGAAAGGGGCGTTAATATGTTGCGGTTACTGTTATTGCTTGCCGGCGGTTGCGTGCTTTTCTTCGTGGTGAAACAGCTCTACACCTATCTGCCGGAGCCGGTATTGCGTAGGCTGGTTAGATTTTGGGATAAGTTCTTTTTAAGCCTTACCTGGTTGTTTGCGGCGGTTACGGTTCTAGCCTTGGGCTTTATTATTTTTCATATATTATCCAGCGGTATTCCCCATCTTTCCCCCCGCTTGTTTGCGGTGAATGTCACCTTGGGGGATGTATCCATGTTCCCCGCCATTGTCAGCACGGTGCTGATGGTGGTGATTGTGCTGGCCATATCCGTGCCCTTGGGCATGTTTACGGCGGTGTTTTTGGTGGAATACATGCGCACGGGGAGCTGGTTTGTCACGCTAATTCGCTCTGCGGCGGAAATTTTGGCGGGTATCCCTTCGATTGTATACGGGCTCTTTGGCATGATGTTTTTCCGCGTGTTTTTGGGGCTGGGCTTTTCCATTTTATCGGGTTCCCTTACCATGAGCATCATGATGCTGCCGTTGATTATCCGCACCACGGAAGAAGCCTTAAAATCCGTGCCCGATACCTACCGGGAGGGCTCCTTCGCCTTGGGTGCGGGTAAGTTGCGCACGGTGTTTCGCATTATTTTGCCCAATGCCATGCCGGGTATCTTTGCGGGGGTCATTTTGGCTATCGGGCGCGTGGTGGGTGAATCGGCGGCACTTATTTTCACCGCGGGCACGATATTGCAAATCCCCTCAAGCCTCTTTGACTCGGCACGGACGCTGACGGTGCATATGTGGCGGCTTTCGAGCTACGGCCAATATGTAAACGAGACCTATGCCACCGCCGTTGTACTGCTTTTGGTGGTGCTTTCCCTCAACGCCGTTTCGGGCATCATTGCAAAGCGGTTTACCAAAACGTGATTTACCTGGTGGAAGACGACGACAATGTGCGCGAGCTACTCAGCTACGCGTTGCGCTCGGCGGGGTTTGACATCCAAGCCTTTGAAAACGCCAAGCCCTTTTGGGCAGGCATGGAGCGCGAAACGCCCATGCTTTTTATACTAGACATCATGCTACCCGGCGAAGACGGGCTGGCCATACTGGCCAAGCTGAAAAAATCCCACAAAACCGCGCATTTGCCCGTAATCATGCTGACGGCACTGGGCATGGAGCACGATAGGGTGAAGGGGCTGGACGCGGGCGCGGACGATTATATCGCGAAGCCCTTTTCTGTGCTGGAATTGCTTGCGCGGGTGCGCGCATTGTTGCGCAGGGTGGGGGGCACGCAAAGGCACGGCGAGGGCATAAAGCCGGAGCATATTAAGCTGGGCGCGCTCACGCTGGATATAAGCAAGCGGGCTGTGTATGTACAAGGCAAAGAGGTGCTAATCACCTTCAAGGAATTTGAGCTGTTGCATTTTTTACTGCAAAACATTGACAAGGTTTTATCACGCGACCAATTGTTGAACCATATCTGGGGCTACGAATACGACGGTACATCGAACCGGACCGTTGATATGCATGTCAAAACACTGCGGCAGAAGCTGGGCACCTGTGGCGAGATGATAAAGACCATTCGTGGAGTGGGGTACGGGATTGCATGGGAAGAATAAACCTTTTGGCATTGTTTGCCGCCGCGTTTATGGGCATTGTGGCGGCATTGGTGCTGGCCTTCATTTTTTTCAACGATACCGCACGCACCTTGCTGAGGGCGTCGGTACAGTCCGTGCCCTTTTTGTTATTATTGTTGCTTCTGATATTTATTATTGTATATCTTATCGCCGCAAGGCTGACCCGCCACATCGCACAATCCATCAACAAGATTGACTTCGACACCCCTGCGCATTTCTATGACGAGCTGGATGAATTTTATCAAAACATCTTACGCAGGGACCGGCAAATGGAAAGCCAAATCAGCGATATACGCGTGCATAGCCAAACCATCAACGCGCTCATAGAAAATATGCAGGATGGCTTTGTGATGGTTGACCCCTTGGGCACTGTAATCACCGCAAACCCCAAGGCGATAACGCTCTTTGGCGCAAGGCAAAACCCTGTGGGCAAAAATGTAATTACCCTGCTTTCGGATACAACTTTTTTAGCAATGGTGGATAACGCTATGGCCGGGAAGGGTGGGCAGATGTCAATAACAAAATCAGAGCACGTTGTACAGGTTTCCTTTGTACCTTCGGCGAACCAGGGTGTCATTATACTGGCGGCGGACCATACGGAAAAAAATGAGGCCGAAAGAATGCGCAGGGAATTTTCCGCCAATGTTTCCCACGAGCTGAAAACCCCGCTGACGGTGATTTCTGGCTGTGCGGAGCTATTGATGGCGGGTATGGTTGAGCCCGAGGACGTGGCGCGCTTTGCCGAAAAGATTAACCTGGGCGCGAAGCATATGCTGGAGCTCATTGAGAATATATTATTCATTTCCCGCCTGGACGAAAAGGATATGCGCGAAGCCTTTTCGCCCCACAATATTGCGGACATCACCGCAGAAGTCGTGGACAGCCTGAGCCAAATCGCGCAGAAACAGCAGGTGGAAATCCTTTGCAATGCGGATGCTTTGGTGTTGCAGTGTAACAAAATGCTGATATATGAAATGCTTTTGAACCTGGTCAACAACGCGATACAGTACAATGTGCCCGGCGGTACGGTGGAGGTAAGCGTACAGGAGGCCACCCAGGACGATAACAGCCCCATATGCCTGGTTTCCGTCTCCGACACGGGCATAGGCATACCCGAAGCCGACCAGAAAAAAGTATTCGAGCGGTTTTACCGGGTGGAGCAATCCCGTGGGCGCAAAACGGGGGGCGCGGGTCTGGGGCTTTCCATCGTAAAAAATGTTGTGCGCTACCATAATGGAAATATCGCGCTGACAAGCGATTCGGGCAAGGGCACACGTATAGATGTGTCATTGCCCATATAGCAAATTCAAGCAAATTCATATGAAGGAGCGTCTCTATGCTTAAACAATTACGAAAGTTGGTATATGTGGCCAACAAGCAATTCCAACGCCAAGGGCTAACCGATGCCACATGGGGCAATGTAAGCGGCATCGACCGCGAAAGGGAGCTTGTGGTGGTCAAGCCGGGGGATGTGGCGTGTAAGGAGCTCACCTCAGAGGATATGCTAATCATTGATATGGACGGGAATGTAAAGGACGGCGAAGGCAAGCCCTCCCCCGACGTGCTTACCCAGCTACAGCTGTATAAGGCATTCCCCAAGATAGGGGGCATCGCATTTATCCATTCCACCTGGGCCACGGCTTTTACACAAGCGGGATTGGGCATTGCGCCCTTTGGGCTAAAGCACACCCAGCATTTCAGGGGCACGATTCCCTGCACGCGCACCCTCACCGATGAGGAAATATGTGAGCTGTACGAAGAAGGGGTGGGCAGTGCCATCATTGAAACCTTCGCCAGCATCGACCCCATGACCGTGCCCGCCGTGCTGGTGAAGCATTACGCGCCCTTTACCTGGGGCGAAAGCCCGTCACACGCGGTAAGCCATGCCGTCGCCTTGGAAAAGGTGGCAAAGCTGGCATACCACACCACTATGCTTGGGCTGGCAAGCAGACGCAAGGTAGCACCGGTACCCGATTCTTTTTATGACATGCGGGGGTAGACATGATTAAATTTGACATGGAAAACATCGACGTTTTCTACGGTAGCGAGCAAGCACTAAAGAACGTATCCTTTTCGGTGGAGGCCCATGAGATTACCGCGCTGATAGGGCCGTCGGGTTGCGGAAAAAGTACCCTGTTGAAGTCCTTGAACCGCATGAATGACCTGGTGGAAAGCTGTCGCATAACGGGAAAGATTACCTTGGATGGCGAAAGTATTTACAACCTGGATGTGAACCACCTGCGCAAGCGCGTGGGCATGGTTTTCCAAAAGCCCAACCCCTTCCCCATGAGCATATTTGACAATGTCGCCTTCGGCCCCAGGACCCACGGCATCAAATCAAAACGCCGTTTAAACGACATTGTGGAGAAGGCACTGCGCGATGCCGCGCTGTGGGGCGAAGTCAGCGACCGGCTGGGCAAATCGGCACTGGGTCTATCCGGCGGGCAACAGCAACGCCTGTGCATTGCCCGCGCATTGGCGGTGGAGCCCGAGGTACTGCTGATGGACGAACCCACTTCGGCACTGGACCCCATTTCCACGGGCAAGGTAGAGGAGTTGGCCATGGAGCTTTCCAAGGATTATACCATTATCATCGTGACCCATAATATGCAACAGGCGGCGCGCATAAGTAATAAGACGACTTTTTTCCTCTTGGGGGAAGTGATTGAACATGGTACCACCGAGCAGGTTTTTTCCAACCCCAGGAACGAAAAAACCGAGGCTTATATCACCGGCAGGTTTGGATAGGAGTTGAATGTATGCGCAAACGCTTCGAGAACCAATTAAACGACCTTAACCGTATGATGGCTAAAATGGGTGAGCTGTTGGACGAAGCCTTACGGATGACCCGCGAAGCCAAAACGGCGCGGGATGCGGAACTGGCGCAAAAGGTTATTTTGCATGATATATCCATTGACGAAATGGAGAAGGAAATTGAATCCCTATGTATGCGCCTGTTAATGCAACAACAACCCGTTGCCCGTGATTTGCGCGTGATTTCCTCCGCGCTGAAAATTATCACAGACATGGAGCGCATTGGCGACCATGCCACCGACATTGCGGAAAATATCGGATATATGGCAAAGGACGACTACATCCCCCACATTGACGATACCTTAAAAATGGCGGATATTACGACGCAAATGGTGAAGGACAGTGTCCGCGCCTTTGTTCAAAACGACCTCGAACTGGCGCAAATAGTACTAACCAAGGATGACGAGGTGGACGCGCTTTTCTTAAAAATAAAAATGAGCGTCACGGAAAAGCTCCGCACCGACACATCCTTTGGCGAGCAAGCCATAGACCTGATGATGAACGCCAAGCACTATGAACGTATTGGCGACCACGCGGAAAATATTGCGGAATGGGTAGAGTTTTCCATTACTGGTACACATAGAAAGAACAAGCATGAATAAATAATGACGATTAGAAATTTTGGATGGCATGAAGTGCCTGGCTTGCGGCTTGTTGCTCCGCTTCTTTTTTACTGGTTCCCTGGCCTTGGCCCAGCACCTTGCCCTGGTGCAGTACCTGGGCGGTAAAGAGCCGGTTGTGGGGCGGGCCGGACTGGCCGATGGTCTGATAGGAGGCGGTTTCGCCGGTATTTTTTTGGAGGATTTCCTGGAGGGTGGTTTTGTTGTCGCGTATGGGTGGGGCGGTGTCTGTGTGGGATTCGAAGAGGCGCACGACCAGGTTGCGGGCGGGCTCCAGTCCGCCGTCAAGATAAATGGCACCCAAAATGGCTTCAAAGGCATCGGAGAGGAGGGAGCCCTTTTCCCGGCCGCCGCTTTGCGCCTCGCCGTGGCCCAGGCGCATGTGGGTGCCCAGGTTAAGCCCCCGCGCCAAAGCGGCCAAGCTGGGCTCGCACACCAAGGCGGCGCGGCGGGTGGTGAGCTTTCCCTCTGGCATGGCGGGGAAGGAGGTATATAGCCAATGGCTGACGCACAGCTCCAGCACCGCGTCGCCAAGAAATTCCAGCCGCTCGTTGCTGGCCATTGTGCCCAGGTTGTGCTCATAGGTATAGGAGGAATGGGTGAGGGCCTGGGTCAGCAGGTTGGCGTCGCGGAAGGTGTAGCCCAGCGCGGCTTCCAGCTCTGACAAGGGATTAGGCCGAAACGGCTTTTTTTACATATTCGGCGGCGTCACCCACGGTTTTGATTTTTTCCGCGTCCTCGGTGGAAAACTGCATCCCAAAGATGTCCTCCAACTCGGTAATGACCTGGAACAAATCCAGGGAATCGGCGTTGAGGTCATCTTTGAAAGAGGTTTCCGGGGTAATTTTTTCCTTGGGGACGTTCATTTGCTCGGCAATGACTTCCCTGATTTTTTCAAATTCCATGGGTGTTTCTCCCTTCATTGTAAATGACGCATTGCCTGATGGCGTTTTTGAACGCCAAGGCATCGGAGGAGCCGTGGGCTTTAACCACCAGGGATTTCAGGCCCAAAAAAGGCGCGCCGCCCACCTCCCGGTAGTCGAAGCGCGTTTTTAGCTTGCCGAAGGCACCCTTGGCCAACAGCGCGCCCATCTTTGATATAAAAGTGGCCATGAGCTCGGTTTTTATCATGCCCATCATGGTTTTGGCGAAGCCCTCGGTGAATTTGAGGATGACATTCCCGGTGAAGCCGTCGCAAACCGCGACGTCTACCGCGCCGGCGGGGATTTCGCGCCCTTCGATGTTACCCGCGAAGTTGAGCCCGGAATCCGCCAGCAGGGGATAGGCTTCCTTGGTGGCGGCGTTGCCTTTTTCCGCTTCCGCGCCCACATTTACCAAGCCCACCCGGGGGCTGGCGATGCCCATTACCTTTTGCATATATTCCGCGCCCAGCTGCCCGAACTGTAATAAATAAGCGGGCTTGCAATCCATATTGGCCCCGCTGTCGATGAGTAAAACAAAGCCCTTAGCCGTCGGCAAAAGGGTCCCCAGGGCGGGGCGTTCGATGCCGGGCTGGCGGCCGATAATCAATGTGGCTCCCGTAAGCAACGCCCCCGTGGAACCGGCGGAAACGAAGCCCTGGGCCTCTCCGTTCTTCACGGCACGCAAGCCCATGACAATGGAGGAGGCTTTCTTTTCCCGGATGGCTGTGGTGGGGGCCTCGCCGGGGTCGATGACCTCGGGGGCATGGAGAATGGAAATATGAGCGTTGTCCCCATGCTTGCGCATCTCCTGTGCCAGGATTTCCTCCGGCCCTACCAGGAGCAAGTTTGCCTGGGGAAATTCCTGCGCCGCACGAAAAGCACCCTCCACAGCCGCGGAGGGTCCCAAGTCGCCGCCCATGGTATCTACGGCGAGGGTCATTTTTTTCATTGTGCTGTTTTAAGGATTTCGCGCCTGTCGTAGGAGCCGCATTCCTTGCATACCCGGTGGGATTGCATGAGGGCGCGGCATTTACTGCACTTGACCAGATTGGGCATGGCGATTTTCCATGTTTGGGCGCGGCGTTTGTCCCGGCGGGACTTGGAAAGCTTTTGCTTGGGGCTAATCATTCTAATACAACTCCATTCTCGCGAAATGTTGCGCGGGCATTATAATTAAACTATAAAAATGTGTCAATGTTATTGCAAACATTGGAATCTTATGGCATAATGGCCGCGAATGCAATAAATGCGGTATTTATGGAGGGAAAACCATGCGCTTAATTACACGCGCAGATTTTGACGGACTGGCTTGCGGTGCGCTGTTGATGGAGCTGGGCATCATCGACAGCTGGCTGTTTGTACATCCCAAGGATTTGCAAGACGGTAAAATAGATGTCTCATCCAACGATGTGCTGGCCAATGTGCCGTATGTGCCGGGGTGCGGGTTGTGGTTTGACCACCATTCAAGCGAGGATGAGCGTATTGGACTGGAGATGCCTGTGGAGGGTGCTTGCTATCCCGCCTCCAGCGCGGCGCGTATCATCTATGATTATTACGACGGGATGCAACGGATGCCCTACCTGAGTGAAATGGTTCACGCGGTGGACAAAGTGGATTCGGCACAGCTGACGGTGGACGATATCGTCAACCCCACCGGTTGGGTGCTGTTGGGCTTTATCATGGACCCGCGTACGGGGCTGGGGCGGTACAGGGGCTTCAGCAAGCCCAATTTCGCCGTAATGGAAGATTTGATGGACGCCTGTCGCGATTTTTCCATAGAGCAGTTGCTCATGATGCCCGACGTGGCAGAGCGCGTGGAGTATTACAACAAGCAAAATCTGGAATTTAGGAAGATGCTTATGCAATACACCACCACAGACGGGGAAATCATTATCACGGATTTGCGCGGGCTCTCCACCATTCAAACCGGCAATCGGTTCCTGCTGTACAGCCTGTTTCCCGAGCAGAACATCTCCATTTGGCTGGTGGACGGCCTGGGTGCCATCAATACAGTCGTCGCCGTGGGGCATAGCGTGCTTAACCGGACATCGAAGGTGGATGTGGGGAGCGTTATGCTAAAGTATGGCGGCGGCGGGCACAAGCAAGTGGGTACCTGTCAGGTTCCCCACGAGGATACGGACCGTATCGTACAGGAAATCATCGAGGCCATTAAAGATATCGGAAAAAAATAGTTCCCCATGTACGCGCATGTACGCTCATATTTGGCGCAGGGGATGTACCCCTTTCACATGCCGGGGCACAAACGGAATCCCCGCTTCATGCCCCCGGCCTTGCCGGAGCTGGATGTAACCGAAATCCCAACCATGGATGTACTGCACGAGCCGCAAGGAATTTTACGCCATTGGCATGATTCCCTTGCGGCTTTTTTTGGTGCCGATGAAAGTTTTTTTCTGGTGAACGGGTCGTCGGCGGGCATTGTGGCGGCGATATGTGCCACGCGTACCGACGGTGAGCCATTGTATGCGGCACGCAACGGCCACGCCGCTTTGTACAATGGTATGGCATTGTCGGGGGCGGTGCCGGTTTATTTTTCACCTGAGATGCGGCCCGATGGCCTGGCGGAAGGGGTGCCCCCGGCGCGCTTCGACGAAATGCCCGCCGGGGGGGTTGCGTTCCTGGTGAGCCCCACCTATGAGGGATTTGTTTCGGATATAACCGAAATTTCCCGGCGGGTTCATTCCCGGGGCGGCATTTTGATTGTGGATGAGGCCCATGGGGCGCATTTTCCTTTCCACGGGGCGTTCCCGCCCCCGGCCCTCTCCCAGGGCGCGGACGTGGTGGTCAACTCCCTGCACAAGACCCTCCCGGTGTTGGGGCAATGCGCGCTTTTGCACGTAAAGGGGCCCCGGGTGGACCGGGAGCGGTTGCGGTTTGCCCTGAATGCCGTGCAGACCACCAGCCCCTCTTATATGCTGATGGCCCAGGCCAGTTATGCCCTGCAAATGCTTTGGGACAATCCGGGGCTGTTTGCGGACTATGTAGCACAGCTGATGGCGTTTCGGGGGGAAATGAGGGCGGCGCGGGGCGCGCTGAGGCTACTCCCCAGCGATGACCCGGGGAAATTGTTGTTTTACGCGGAGGGGGTACCGGGTATCGCGGAAGAAATCGGGGAAGTTTTGGCACGGGAATATAAAATACAGGTCGAAATGGCGCGGGGGCGGCATATTTTGGCCATGACCAGCGTGGCCGACACGGCGGAGGGCTTCGCCCGGCTGGGGTTGGCGGTACGGGGCTTGAAGGACAGGGTTATCCCGGCAAGACCCCCCGAGGCTACCCCCTTCGCAAATTTGGGTACCGCGCTCCCCCTGCCC
>WQSR01000047.1 GCA_009787785.1 Defluviitaleaceae bacterium | reverse complement strand
TGGCGGGGTATGGCTTCGCCATGTCCGCGCTCCGGGCGGCGAGCCATACCTTCGACGTGATGCTGAGCCGCCCCTTCGGCAATGCCCTGCGCTTCGGGCTTCCCGTTTCATTGGTTGCCCTGGCGATATGCATCGCGCTTTTACTGCTGTGTGTGTGGCGCACAAAAAAACCGCCCCGGCAGGAATGGATATGGCGGTTTTGGCGGGGCTTGGACCTTTCTATGCTGGTGCTTTTCGGCGGGTACGCGGCCTATTGGCTCCTTACCCGCGCCTATGGCCAGTGGGTGGAGATGTTCACCTTTGCACTGCCCATGCTGGCCTATGCCTTGGCGGTGTGCGTCCTTGCGGAGGGGGTCGCCCGTGTGCGAAACGGGGAGGCTATGCGTACCCTGTACTGGGCGCGCTTCTTCCGGGTATACCCGGTGTGGCGGCTGACCGGGTTTTTCTTCGCGGTGCTGGCGGTTGTTCATTTGGGTATATTCGTGCTTTTGATTTTGGCGGAAGGCCGGGAGATGAATTTTTGGCTCTCCCTTTTTTTATGGTGGCTTTCCATGGATGCCCGTATGCGGGGAACCATTGATTTGCGCAATTTTTTCTTCGCCTTTTCCGGCGTGTCCTTGGTGGCCCTTACCTATCTCGCCTCGGAGCTGTTGCGCCATTCTGCCAGGCATACCGCCGCCGCCGCCGAAAAACTGCGGGCCGAGCGGTTCAAGAGCGAGCTCATCACCAATGTTTCCCACGACATCCGCACGCCGCTGACCTCGATAATCAACTATGTAGACCTGCTCAAAAACGAGGCGTCCCAAGAAAAAACCGCCGAATACATTTCCGTGCTGGAGCGCAAGGCCCAGCGGTTAAACGTTCTCATCGGCGACTTAATGGAGGCTTCCAAGGCGGGGACGGGGAATGTCCGGGTGGAGTTGCGCCCCGTCAACCTGACGGAAATGGTTGGCCAGATGGCCGGGGAATTTGACCACGCCTTTACCGAAAACAAGCTGACTTTGGTTATCCGCCAGCCCGACGCCCCCGTTTACCTATCCGCAGACAGCCGCCACCTCTGGCGGGTGCTGGAAAACCTCTACGCCAACGCGGCCAAATACGCTTTGCCGGGTACCCGGGTCTTCGCGGAAATTACCGGCAACGAGGGGCAGGTTCACTTCTCCTTGAAAAATACCTCGAAAAGCCCCATCGAGATGCCGGGCGACACACTGACGGAGCAGTTTATCCGGGGCGACCGGGCACGCCACACCGAAGGCAGTGGCCTGGGTCTCTACATCGCCAAAAGCCTGGTAGAGCTCATGGGCGGCACCCTCACCCTCCGCGCCACCGGGGATTTATTCGAAGTGGCAATTATGGCCGGATAAACGTAACCTCCACCAGCCGTCCCGCCTCCACGAAGCCCAGCCCCGCATACAGCCTCATGGCCCCGGTGTTATCCCCATAGGTATACAGGACGGGCATTTTCCCCTCACCGCGCACCACGCCGCACAAAGCCGCCACCAGGGCCCTGCCATAGCCCTTGCGGCGGTTTTCCTTTGGGGTGAACACCAAGTTAAGCCGCCGAATATCCTCGCCCGGGGAAATGGAGCCCATGGCCATAGGCACGCCCCCCGGCGCACTTTGCCAGAGGTACAGGGGCGGGTACGCCTCCCCCTGGGGCGGGGCCACCCCCTCTTCCCGGATTGGCGGCGGCACCTCGCCAAAGGCTTCCTCCCGGAACAATTTAATCCACTGCAACACGGTGACGCAATCCGCCACGGTTTCGGGCAGGTGCAGTACCCCGCCCCCGTCGGGCAAGCCTACCTCCCCGGGTAGCATATAGGCCACCATTTCCTTTGTTGTGAAGGCCGCGCCTGTCTTGTGCGCGTACGCCTGTGCGCAAGCCCGGGCCGCTTCCCCTTCCGCTACCAGCTGATGCAACGCCCCCGGCCATTCCCGCAAAAAAGCACAAAAAAAAGGCCGCGCATCTGTCCCTTCGCGCAACCGTATCCACAGGGGCATCCCCGGGCTTGTCACCGCTTCCCCGGCGTCGGTTTCAAAGACACAGTGCCGTTGCCGTTTCAGCTCATGAAATCTGTCGTACAAGGCCCTTTCGTTCATTGCTTTATCAGTTCCATTATTTTGTCCGCGATTTTGTTCAAGGGCAGCTCATAGTTTATCGCCCCCAGGTCCTTGGCCACCTTGGGCATACCATAAACCACACAGCTGGCCTCGTCCTGGCCGATGGTCTTGGCACCCGCATTTTTCATAAGCATCAGGCCCCGGGCACCGTCCGCACCCATGCCCGTAAGGATGACCCCCACAGCCTCGGCCTTCACCAGCTCCGCCACGGATTCAAATAGGATATCCGCCGCGGGCATTACCCCGTGCATCTTCAGCCCCAGGAAGCATTCCACCGCCAGCTTGCCTTCACGGCGTATCAATTTTATATGCCGGTCGGCCGGGGCCAGCAAAAGGGTGCCCCGCATCAGATAATCCCCGGTTTCGGCTTCTTTCACTGTCTGCCTATGGCTGGCGTTAAGCCTTTCGGCAAAGAGCTTGGTAAAGCCGGAGGACATATGCTGAACCACTACCGTGGGTGGTATGTCGGCCGGCAGTTTTTTAAGGAGTTCCTCCAGCGCGTTGGTGCCCCCGGTGCTGGAGGCGATAACCAATATTTTTTGTTTATCATGCTTGGTAACCATTTTATTCAACTCCCGCATTGCCGGTGCTTTTTGCTTTTTGGCAAAATTATTTACATTCCTTGCCATACTGTCTATGAAGCCCTGGGTGGAGTTGGGCGTGGCAATGGCCGGCCTTAGCAAAAACTCATCGCCGCCGCTCCGCAAAGAGGTATAGGCGTACGCCCCGTTCTTGGAAAAACTGATGATATATATTTGGTTGCGCAGTTTAATTTGGTTCATGCGGAGCAAATCCGGGGTGGAATCCAAATCCACCAGTAATACATTATTATGACCCTTGTTGATTTTTGCTTCCACATCGGCGACGCGCATTACCTGAATTACCGCGTCAACGGCACTGAGCTTCGCCATTTCCTTGTTTAATGTCCGCACCAGTTCCGACTGTATAGCGGCTATGATAATCCGTACTGCCATGGGGGTGCCTCCTCACTATGCCATCGTTGCCAAAACAGCGGCGATAATCCCGATTCCCTCGGCGGCGCGCTCTTCCGGCACAGCCGCAAAGCTGATTTTCAAGGGGGAAATCGGAGAAAGGATTACTTTGCGTTGCAAGAGCCGCTGGCATAATGTATCTATATCTTTCCCGTATTTTCCTTTTGGGTATAGGTTTAGCGTCAAGCCGGTGCCCGGTGTGTCAAACCCGGCATACCCGGGGAGGTAAGCCCCGGCCGCTTCAATTGTCTTGCGGTATCTTCTGCCGTACACAGCCCGCATACGCGCCGTGTGGGCCGCGAAGCCGCCGCCGCGTACAAACACATTAAAGGCCCGCTGTACTAGCCCCGGCGCGGAGCCGGTGATATATTCCGCGCACGCTTCCTGTATTGCCTCCGGTACAACCATGTGCGCCAGGCCCGGCATAAGGATTTTGCCATAGCTCTTGACGTAAACCACGCCGTGGGGTTCCGCTTCCCAAAGAAACCATGGTGGCGTGCTATTATAATAGAAATCGCCTTCGAAGTCTTCCTCTATTTTCACGTGGGCGTGGTTTTTCTTGATTTCGGAAAAAATTTCATGTCCCTGTTGCATACCGGAGAGGATAAAAACCCGCCGGGGGTCGATGCCCTTTTCCTCCGCCAAGGCTTCACGCAGAGGCGCGTATCCGCCCATAATGGGCTCTGCGAAGGCGGCCTTGCCCTGGGTCGCCAGCACCTGTGCAACGGCCTGGCCAAATGCCTCCGCCGGGAAAAGCATCGGGTCGGTGTCGCCCCCCGCAAAATTAATATAGTCCCTTTGGGGCGGGCCGGGTTCCGGCATCCCGGGCACGGACACGTATGTACCGCTCCCGGCGCGGGTGTGTACGCGCCCCAGCCTCTCCAAATATTTATACGCGCCTATTGCCGTGGCGGTATTTACCCCGTGGGCCGCCGCCAGGGTGCGTATGGGGGGCAGGCGGGNGTGGGGGGGATAGCTGCCGTCCTTAATTTGCGCCAGCAGCGTATCGGCCAATTTCTTGTATTTATAGCTCTTCATCCGGCTCGGGCTCGGGCTCAGGCTCGGATTCCGGCTCAATGTTGGCGAAGAAGACCTCCCATGCCACTTCATGCAATGTGTCCAGGCAGGGGAGGAACACCGAGCCTACCCCCCTTCTGTATGCGTCTGTACCCGGCATGGTAAAGGTGGTAATTTTATCCGCGCTGGTGGCGGTGATATAGGGCAAATATCGGAACATGCCCGGTATCGTCATGTTGGTGTTTACGTCCTCGATGACGATGCGGGCATAATCAACCAAATTGCTCATGATATTTTCCCGGGTGAGGGCCTGGCTGATAAGGGCTTGCATAAAGTCCATTTGCATACGGTTGCGGCCCAAATCGGCGTTGGCGAAGCCACGGTAGCGCACCACTCCCTCTGCCTGTACCCCGTTCAAACGGCGATGGCCGCCGGGTACGTCTATCACCAGATTTTGGCAGGGGTCCTCATAGAAAAGACGGCGCGGTACAGTAAAGTACACCCCGCCGATGGTATCCACAATACGCCGGAAGGCAGGAAGCCGTACCTCCACCACATAATGGAAGGTAACGCCGAATAAATCACTCATCTCCTGTAAAATTAACTGCGGGCCCCACACACTGCCCCCGTAAGCGTTTAAATTAGTCAGCTTCAGCTGCCCGGGCACATTAAGCCCCAGGTCACGGATTTGACCATGGCGGGCGGCGGTCAAAACAATGTACAAATCCCGGGGGACGGACATGAGCCGCACCTCCCCCGAATCCCGGTAAAAGGTACCCACCATTACGGCATCGGCCCGCCGGCCCAAATCCAAGCCCAGCAAAACAAAGTTGGTGCGTGCCGCCGGGCGGAACAACGTGGCCTCATCGTTTTCGACATAGGTGGGCGGCGAGAGGAAATGGGCGGGCAGGGGGTTGTCCGCATTTTCCCCGTTCCCCACCTCCCCGGATGCCGGCGGAAATTGTAAATCCTCCACCCTTCTGCCGTCCACCGCAAGGGCCACCACAACAAAGGCCGTGGCAAAGAACAGGTAGCAACCCGCCACAATCCCAGCCACCGTAAGCAGCCTTTTTATATTCATCTTAAAAAAATGTAACAACGGGAACACCCCCTCCAAAAAACCCTTTCACATATTATATACAGATTTTTTCTAAGAATCAAACGGGCAAAAAATCCATTGCGTTGCCTTTATTTCCCGTGGGTTAATTCTCCATGGTGGTAGCTTAATTGCTTCCATGTGCTAAATTAACAAACGAGCCGATATAAAAAAGAGTATGTTTTTATACCCGCTTGAGGAGGCACTATCATGCGTATCACAAATTCCATGATTTTCGGCAATTCTCTCAACAATGTCCACCGCAACATGCGGCATATCAACCAAATCGTTCAGCAAATCGAGACTACCAAGCGGTTCCAACGCCCATCCGACGACCCCATTATGGCCGCCCGTGCCTTGCGCTACCGCAATATAATAGAAGAAACCCAACAATTTTACCGCAATGTGCAGGGCGGGCTGGCGTGGATGCATGTCACGGAATCCGCTTTTTTGAACATGACCACGGAAATTTTACAGCAGATGAACGAAATCCTCATCAAGGGTGCCACCGGGCATTTGTATCTGGACGACCGCCTGGGCCTGGTAAAGGAGCTACAGGAGCTGGTTGACCAAATCGCCCTGGAAATCAACCAGACCTATATGGGGCGGCATGTGTTCTCCGGCTACCGCACCACCCAGCCCCCGGTGTTCACCTCGGACAACGACAAGTCCTTTATCATCACCCAGCAATTCAACGCCCGGGACATCGAACGCATCATGTCCTTTCAAAAGCACCTCAACGACCCCACCCACAACTCGGAGGCCCACAAGGCCATCGTCAACACCGCCCATGTAATCAAGCTGGCGTATAATCACGTTAATTTTGATTTCTCCGTCCAGGACGCGGATGGAAATTCCATAGATTCCCTGCTGGCCGTACCCGGTATACGGGGTGCCTATGGCCGCAACGGCGAGCCGCCCTTCCACTATGAAATCGTGGTGCGTAGCCTCATGGACCGGGACGCCTACACCCCCCCCGGCACCGGGGACGGCTCTGCGGGCGACCCCTTCATCGTCCATTTTATACAAGAAACCGGCGAAATCGTGCTGTGCGACGAAGCGATGCGTACCTTCCGCGACGGCACCACCGTTACCTTCCACAAGGAAGGCTTCCGCAAGGGGGAGCTGAACCCCTGGATTTATTTCGATGTCGTCGAGATAACGGGCCGGGACGAATCTACGAATGCCATGATTTCCGGCGAAATCGTATACCAGCACGAAGACTGGATTGTCCACGAGATTTCCCCCGGCGAGCACCAGCGCATCAACGACATCGCTCCCCATGTCTACACCGACAAGATGTACACCGACTTAAAACGCTTGCTGGATTTCGTCCGCTCCATCAAGATTTCCGACCGAGGGGCACTGGAAGCCTACTTCGAGGCCCCGCCCCACGAGCTACTGGACCAAGCCCTGGAAAACGCCATCTCCACCCAGCTGGCCTACGAAAGGTCCCAGGCCAATTCCGTCCTGCAAGACCGCTTCAGCCACATGATACGGCTCATGGAACGCCACTCGGACAACGTAATCGCGGAACACGCCCGGCTGGGTACCCGCATGTCCCGGTTCGAGATGGTAGAGGTGCGCCTGTCGGAAAACGAGGTCCACATGGAAGAACTGCTCTTGGTCACAACGGGTACCAACCCGGCCGACGCCATCACACGCAAAGTCGCCTCCGAAGCGGCCCTGCAAGCCGCCATGCGCGCCATCGCCATGACGGTACAACTCTCCCTGGTCAACTTCCTGCGGTAAAAGCATCCTACCTGCGCGGACCCCTTTACCGGCGGCGGCACAACACCCAGGACGGCCGTCCGATTTTTTGAATAAACGAAAATAAGAAAGGAGGTGAAAAGCTTGGCAAATATTGTACACGCTTCTTCGGCGATTCGCATTGCCGGCACAGATGGCCGCAGTGTGTGTAGCCTGGGCGGTGTTGACCCGAATATGACGGCATCAGATGCCGCCGGCTTCGTGGAAGGCATTGAAGAGCTGTATAACAGCGGCCCGGTTACGGCACGACTCAGCACAATGTCCAACATCGAACGCTAAACCCGATATAGCAACATAAATCTACGACGAAAGGAGGTGAACATGTGACGTATTACACCTTGGCATTCAACACCCACAACGGCGGGCGTAGGCAGTTTCGTATCAAAAACGTAACTACGGGCCTAACCCCCGAAGCCATCACCGCCGCGGTGGATAAGCTGATTGCCCACAACATCATGCACCCCGAACGCGGCGCGCTGGAGCGGCTCAACCGCATGGACGCAACCACCACCAGCGTAACGAGGATAAAATAGGCGAACACCCCACACTATGTATATTTTTTACGGTGTGGGGTGTTTTTGTTAATAGTCGGCATTTTTCAAGGCTTCTACTTCTTCATAGGGTAATCCAGTAAGTTTCATAATGTCCTCAAAGGACATATTCTGTGGGTGAGCCTTTAATTAAATCCGGGAGGTTTTTCGCTGATGAGAAACGCAGAAGAATTTATGCAATACCTTGCCGAAAAAAAGAAAAAGCAAAATTATATTGACGAGCGTGTTAGTTTTATAAGCCGATTTTATGATGAATTAAACGATGAATTTCCTACCACCGAATCAATTGATGCTTTTGTTAGAAACCGTTGGAGCGGGTATGTAAGCAGGGATAAAAATACATTTGCCATGTTAAACGAGTATGCCAACGCATGTGAGCAGTTTGACCCTGCGTTTGCAAGTGCGTTTCACACGTATGTCCATGAAACGTTTGAAGGAGAAACGCGCAAAGCAATGAGGGCATATAAAGCCAGCATGGTATTTATCCCCGATGATACGGTCATTGACCCCGTGCATCTGGGTAATTTATCAAATGCCGATTTTGTCCGCGCATTCAAGTCATTGCAAGAATTTTTATGTGCCGTATATGATGAAATTGAACGTGGTGCCCCATTTGATTGGGGCTTCCCGACGTGGAGCGATTTAACATGGTACGGGCTGATTCAAAACCGCGTGGTTATATTGTTAAACGCATTGGCATCATGCGGTCATATAGATAACAATGTGTTAATTGTGGACAAAAAATGTTTTGCCGACTATGCCCATAAACGCATTGACGAGCAACTCCTTTGCCGCCCGATGGAAAAAACAACATTACTGTTGAACAAGCTATGTAACATGGGTATGCAAATCGAGGGCTATACAGATAAAAGCATCCCCGCATTTTCCGTATCGTTTCCTGATATTCCCCATGCGGTTACTGTTATTTGCGAATATTTTAAGGAAGCCAAAAATGCGAACCATGTTCGCTATTTTTCCTATCGCTTCATACAAGACCCTACGAAACAAACCCACGAAACCTTCTTCCTTGCTAAAACCGACAGCGAACCACCACATTTGCGCGAAATATACTACTGGCTCTACGATGAAGCCATAAAGCATAATTTTCAGCCAGCAGGTGAGGAAAAAATGTACTGCTATCTATACAAAAAAGGTAGCAAGGATTGGTTGTTGGTTGGCAAGGGTTCGTCATATCACGAAGAAGAATTTTTGCACAGCGTCAATCACACTTTATCGGTAAAATTCGCCTTCCCCAAGATTTATCACACACATCCCGAAAAAATTGAATGGATGAAGCATCGTTTCCCTGCATCCTTTGCTACCCGTTGGGGTGGGTGCTATAAATGCAAGGAGAAAAAGGGGACGATGGGAACATGCAAAAACCGCGTTATCATCTACTCCGACAAACGGATGGGTTGCATCAAAGGGTATTTTTACTTCCACAACCCTACCTTCGACGATATTAAGGAATTTGTTGCCCTGTATAAACTCGAAAATAGAATCAAGGAGTAGGCCATGATTGCGTATGACCTAATTTCAAAACCATAAACTTTCTGAAAGCACTTCGGGCAAGATACCCGCCAAAAAAAGAAAAAGATTAACCCCCGCCAGTATTCCTTGCGGCTATATGCTCATACGGTTATTTATCCCGTATCAGCTTATAGCTGCATACTTTTTACCATGAATAAACAAGGGTTATCTTTATCCCATAATAAAGGGAAAACTTCAAGCGGCTTAAATCCCATAGCTTGATAAAATAATCTCGTATTTTTATAACTATTGCTTTCTCTCGATTCATCAAGCGTTTTTACAGTCAGAAATTCTTTTTTGTTTGCTATGCAATAACCCTCGCAATGTTCAATCAATCTTTGACCTATTTTTTGTCTGTGATAGTCACGCAATACACCCATAACACATATTTCAGCGGTATATATATTGTGGACATTCAACGCAACAAAACCGATTGAATTGTTATCATCAAAAGCCGCATAAAAGGGCATTGATTGTACTTGTTTCGTATACTCAATAATGCTCGATTCAACCCCAAACCAGTTTGGCAATGCTCTTAAAATACCATTGCATATCTTTGATTTTTCGTTTTGTTCGCGTACTTCCTTTATTTCAATCACTTTTCACCTACTGTCATATAAAAAGTTAATGTAAGCTGAAACACCCGCAAAGTGTTTTACTATGCTTTTTTTGCTACGATATAAAAATGATGTCCTGTACCTTGTATAAACCCTTTTTCCTCTATCTCCTTTTGATAATCAAACAATTTATCAAGATGTGTTTTTACTGAAAAGCCCGGAAATTCCCAAACAATTACTTTAGCCCAAAAAACTAAAGCACCAACATCATTAAATTTCATAGGTGATTGAAATTCATCTGCTTCAATAATCTTAAAGCCCAATTTTTCTAAACTGTTGGTATAGTTATCTACTGTATGATTGGGTAATCTTGGAACTTCAAAATCATCATTTAATCTTTGTATAAACTCCCCGGCGTTCATGTTTCCAACCTGCTGTGTAATAAAATACCCGCCCTGTTTTAACGCCCTGTTTACCTCGTTCAAGTCAAAAGATTCATGCCTATTTATTATAACGTCAAACATTTCATTGCCGAATGGAATTTTATCATCAGCATTAAAATTTTCATCTGTAAAAGTACGCTTAACTGTAATTCCAAGGGGAGATAATTTCTTTTTGCACAATTCAAAGTTTGGCTCATACGCTTCTGTAGCATAGGTATTTTCATATGGGTGATTGAATGATAATAATACTTCCCCGCCGCCTGTTCCCATATCAAGAAGAATATCAGTATCTTTCAAATATTGTTTTACAACCGTCACATAATTCCACGGCGGGTTGTGTTCGCCCCAACGACCGGCAATGTGCGAAAAATCCCAACCTTGAAAGGCATAATTTTCCTCGGCTTCCCATTGTTTAATCAAATCAGTATTATCCATACAAACCCACCCATTCAGAATTAAAGTGTTGTTGCTTTTTGTAAAATTTCTACCTTTTTCGTGCAAACAATTCACAGTATATATACCATGTATTTCCATTATCCTTCGTTACCCTATTTTGCCAGTGAAAAGAAGTAGGTGTTATATCCGAGAACACCCATTGATTAAGCCCCTCGGAATTATCTGTATTTGTAACTATAATTTGACGCTCTACCTGTTTGGCTTCCAATGTGTCCATAAAGCCATATCCACCATAACAAATATTCCAAGTGTCTTTTGCAGGATTATAAAAACGTACTGTTGTACCATACTCGCCATTCGGCTGTGGGTTGTGTATTTTCTCTTTGCGTGACGGGCAAATAAAAACATCTTGAATAGCCGCGCCCTCTAAAATCCAAGAAAAAATCCACTCACCCGGAACATGGAGCTCTTCCGGCGTTCCTTTTCTGCTATACCAGTCAAAATCCCACTCACCTATAAACTGACCGAAAAGGTTTAGCTTTTCTTTTAACTCGCTTTTGGGTGATTCAGAAATTAAGGCATTTATAAAATCACTCACTTGTATTCGCTCCCCGCAACATAGTAATAAAACTCCCTTGTTTCCTAATTGTAGCAAACCCCGTCCTTTTTCTCAATCTCAAAAATGGCTATACTTCACCCATGTTGTTTGTACAATTGTATTTAGTGTTGCGTAAAATCACATCCCTCCATTATAATGCAGGGTGAGCACTTGAATGCAGGTATCCGGGGGAAGATAACGGATGATTTTGTTTGTTCAGAAATACATATTGGGTGGCAAAAAAAATAGTAACTACTCGGCAGATATTTTTATTGTACTTTGCTTTTTTGCGGCGGCAACCGTTGGATACGGTTTTATTTTTTCGTCTCCGCTAACCATGTTTGTACGGTTTCTTAGCTTTTCTTTAGCAATCCTCACTTATGTGGCACTGGAAAGAGCCCCCATCCCCAACACCCTCCGCGCTTGGCTGACACCTTTTTTAATGATTAGCTATTTAACCGCTTCTGCCGCTTATTTAAACGGCGGCGATTCGTTAATTTTCATGTCCACCGTCGGTGGTGGGTTGATTTCACTCACGTATTTGGTGCCGAAGGCATCGGGACTGTATACCCTTTTCATTTCCGTTGTGCAATTGGGTGTGTTGGTCTTTGGCGTGAGTTTATTGGGTTGGCGCAACACTTTGGCACAAAATATAATCGCAACCCTCATGGCCGCCGGGCTGAACACGGTCATCTACCTTTTTTGCAAAAATTATACTGCGGTGCTTGCTGAATCCATAAAGGCCCGAAACGAAGCCGGCCGGGCCGCGGCGGTAAAAAGCGACTTTTTATCACAAATGAGCCACGAGATACGAAATCCGTTAAACGCAATCATCGGAATGACCACCATCGGGAAAAACGCAAAAGATTTGGACACCTCTTTATCCGCGTGGCAAAAGGTTGAAAACTCCTCGATTCATTTAATCGGCGTCGTCAACGATGTGTTGGACACGGCAAAGCTTGAATCAGGAAAGTTTGAGCTGGTGTATGAAGATTTTTATTTCAGAAATGTCATCGAACGTGCGGTGGGCATCATAACCAATAATACCGAAGAAAAAGCACAGGCATTAACGGTTTTCGTTGACGATAAAATTCCCGCCGTATTAAACGGGGATGCGCAAAGGCTGGCGCAAATTATTGTAAATTTGTTAAATAATGCATCAAAGTTTACACCGCCGTATGGCAAAATTGAACTTTCTGCCAAGTTGTCTGATGAAAAGGATAGTCGCTGTACCATAGAAATTTGTGTCGCCGATTCGGGCATAGGCATCAGCCTTGAACAGCAGGAGAATTTATTCCGCGCATTTTCCCAGGCAGAAACCACTACATACCAAAAATACGGCGGCACCGGCTTGGGCTTGTTGATTTCAAAAAACATTGCCGACACCATGGGTGGTAAAATTTGGATAGAATCCATGCCGGACAAGGGGTCATCCTTTTACTTTTCGCTCCAATTGGAACGGGGCAACGTATTTAACGAAGCCCCGCAAGAAAACGAATTTCCTGATTTAAGCGACAAGCATATTTTACTTGCCGAAGACGTTGAAATTAACCGCGAAATCGTCGCCGTCTTATTGGAACCCACGGGTATTAAAATCACATTTGCGCGAAACGGTATTCAAGCCATAAACCTATTCAAAAAATCTCCCGAGGCTTTCGACTTCATTTTCATGGACATTAAAATGCCGGAGGCAGACGGCTATGAAGCCACCCGCCAAATCCGCGCCGTAAACCATCCCCGGGCAAAAACAATTCCCATCGTCGCCATGACCGCCAATGTGTTCAGCGAAGACATTGAACAATGCTTCCTCACCGGCATGAATGACCATATCGGCAAGCCCGTAACAGTAGAGACGATGCTTGGCGCGTTGGGGAAGTGGCTGGAGGCGTAATCCCATTCGCATACTTGGCACACATCATGGGATGGAAGCGGCTCAACCGTATGGATGCAACCACCGCCAGCGTAACGAGGATAAAATAAGCGAACACCCCACACTATGTATATTTTTTACGGTGTGGGGTGTTTTTGTTATTACTGCAACTCCATGTATGCTTCACCGGTGAGGTTGAAAAATACAAGTCCAAACCGTCGTAGAACCTCGGTACCCAGCAAATCATTCGTTTCGCGGGTAGCATGGCAGATGGCGGGTACGGTACAAATGGGGAGAGGCTTTGTACCCACACAAAGCAGTGAAACGGTACCCAACCGCTTAAATGGACTTTTTTCACCACTAGCCAACCGGACAGTTTCATCAGGTAACTTGGCCAAATTCGTAGCCTCGGCTGAAATGCCCAGCCTTGTTAATGTGTCGTGGCTCAGCACCAAGGCGTTGCAACCTGTGTCGATTTTGAATTTAACCGCTGATTGGTGGTTGCCTATTTTTACTACTATATTAACAAACCACTGGTTATTCGGGTCAACTCTTAACTTAATTTTCATTCAACAAACAGCCCCCCAACATGAACGCGCCCTGTTTCCCATGTCCCGTTAATTAACAATGTAGGGATGCCGCCAAGTTCTAAATCTGCCGCTTTTTTACCCGCTTCACGTTTAGTGCGTGCAATGCACCGGATAATGCCGCCTTCAATGTCTTCATAGCCGCCGTAATCACAATATTGCAAATCACTTATTACTACCCAGCGACACTCGCTTTGGTTTATGACTTCCTGCACAGTTACATACTCACCAATTTTCATATGCTTCACCACCTTTTATATTGTGATGCAAATAACCATAACACGATGGACGGCTTGAGGGCAAATTTATACTACTCTCCGGTAAATAGCAGACATGGGGGCGTGACCATAATTTTAAACCCCTTGACATTATGTGTGCACGGCGTTATTATAAACAAAGAGGTATGCACCATGCACACATAGAAAGGGGATAGCCATGCAACAGGTATCTGATTATGAACTGGAGCTGATGAAGATAATTTGGGGGAAGGGGGGTACAGCCCTATACGCCGAAGTCGTTGAGGGTTTGGAAGTGAAAGGAAACGCCCTTACAAAAAATACAATCCTCTCTTTGCTTTCACGCTTGACCGAAAAGGGGATTTTGAAAACAAGCAAAACTGGACGGCGAAATATTTACACGGCAACCATAACCGAGAATGAATATCAAGCCGACCAGACTATTCGTTTCCTTGATAAGATTTATGAGGGTGGCGCAAAAGGATTGGTTTCCACACTCATTGCCAAAGACCTGCTATCGAGAAGTGATTACAACGATTTGCTAGAACAGTGGGGGAGAGGTGATAAAGCAAATGAATAATCTGATGCTAACGGTTTTGTCACTCTCACTCGCCGGCTCTATAGTCATTGCTTTTCTTTTTCTCTGCAAGCCTTTGTACAAAGAACGGCTAAGTAGAAAATGGCAGTATTATATTTGGCTCATTGTGATTGCACGGTTGCTTATTCCGTTTTCCTTTGAGGTACATTTTGCAGGAAGCCTTTTTAATGAAATAGGGCAAGCGAATGTATTTAGCTTTTTGGAGAATGCGCAGGGCAATGAAGCACCTATCACTAGCCCCGATTTGCAAAATCTTTTGCCCCCTGTACCGTATGCCCAAAGCGATATTTTAAGCGTTTTACTATCGTACATTTGGCTGATATGGCTTGTAGTTGCGGTAATACTTTTTATCCGCAAAATCACGATTTATCAGAGCTTTGTCAACTACATCAAGGCAGGGCGCGTTCCCCTGGAAAGCATGGCAGACTTAGAACGGCTTGGCAAACTGGTGGAACAAGCGAAAATCAAGAGAATGGTCGGGATTTACACAAACAATCTTGTATCTTCTCCGCTGTTGATTGGCTTTTTTAAGCCGTATATCGTCTTGCCTACCATGGACATAAGCGAAGCTGATTTTAAGCATACGGTTATACACGAACTAACCCATCATAAGCGCGGCGATATGTTTTATAAATGGTTGGTTCAATTAACAATCTGCTTGCATTGGTTTAATCCACTTGTTTATTTAATGGGGCACGAAATCAACAACGCCTGTGAGTTTTCATGTGACGAAGCCGTTATTAAGAATCTGAATGATGACGGAATAAAGGAATACGGCAACACGTTATTAAATGCTTTGGGTTTCGGCGGAGCATATAAAAATTCCCTTTCTTCCGTAACCCTTAGCGAAAACAAAAAGATATTAGAGGAGAGATTGCATATGATTAAGAATTTTAAGAAGAAGTCGGTATTTACTGCCTTTTGTGCGGTGCTGTTGTTTGTGGGGTTGGCGATGGGTGCTTCTTTTATCGGCGTGTATGGCTTTGCAAGCCCCCAATCGCAAAGCAACGCCCAGCCGGCTAATTTTGTTGTGCCTACATTGTCTGTATACGAGCTTCACACTCGTGTCGAGCGACCCGGCAATGCAATCACGTCCGAAGTAGCCGCAGAAATTGTAGCACGCTATATTTGGGACAACTTCGGTGTAAGCATTGACGGCTCCGTGGTATTTATGAACTATCAATACACACAAGCAAGGATGAGAATGCACGCAAATGATGATGTGACGGTAAGTGCGTGGTCTTTCCGTGTAGGCGATGAAGCGATGTCTGCAACCAACATGATATTCGATTTCATGGGGATACTTAACGCAACAACGGGTGAAATGATTTCAATATTCCCCACTGACAGCGACAACCAAATAACGGCTTATGTTCCATTTAGTACAGGGCAAGCCCCCGCACTTTTGCCTAACGAAAATAGGCAAATACTACTCACTAGCTTACAAAACATGGAAAATAGTGATGATGTGTTTGAATTTTCCTACAATCCGCAAACTAATGTGATATGGATAGCTAATACCGGCGAACGCGCTGATGTGCCACCTAATCATGTTAATGTTCGTTGTGCAGACACAGGAGAGATTTTCCATATTCAAGTCATTGATACCGTTGGCGGTGTTCCACAATTAGCGTTTTTTGTAGAGATTACAGATGCGGGCACTCCTCGGTTGGTTTCGATTGATAACACTACTAGACCAAACATCATTGCAGATGGAAATATAACTATCGGATTATCGCCAAGCGATAGAAGTTAAATCAGTAACAAGTTTATAGCGATACAGAACAAACTCCCATATTTTCACTGGGGGTTTGTTTTATATGGAATATTATCATAAATGACAAGAGTAAATTTCCCGGAAACTTTGTTCTGTTGAGTGGAAGGGTTATTTGTAATATAATTCGGAATGCGTTTTAGCTTGATGGGAACGTGCTGTATGGCATGTGCTGAATTGGGCGGATTTGCTTGGAAGGTTGGTAGGGCGATGTCGCGGATGCTGAAGGAATTTGTACATAGAATGCCGGTGCCGGACGTGCATCATGGCTAAGCGCAAGCGGAAAAAGGTCATCACACCCATATATCCCTATGACCCCCTGGAAAATAACCACGACGTGGAGGGGGACGTGGCCCCCGTAGCCCCGCGCAAGAAGGGGGCTAAAAAGGGAGCCGCAACCAAGGCCACACCCAAGACCAAGGCCAAGGCCGCGACGAAAAATACCGCTTTGAAAATCAAGGCGGCCCCCATCAGCAAAATCCCGCCCAAAAAGAAAGCCAGCCGGGGCGGCAACGCCTTCGTGGCTTGCCTGGCGTTGCTTACCACTGCGTGTACCGTCGTGTTCTTTGTCATTGCCGCGGGGTATATGCGGGAGCTGAACACCGCAAGGGGGGAGAACGACGCGTTGCGCCAAATGGCCGCCGCCATGGAGGCCGAGGTAGTGCCCACCTACGAGGTGTTGCGGCTGTCGGATATTTTGCATGTCAGTGCCTTTGATTTGATGATGAGTGAAATCAACCCGGATTTTGTGTGCTGGATACGCATAGAGGGCACCCGCATCGACTATCCCGTGGTGCGGGGCCGGGACAATGAACAGTACCTGCACCTTACCTTCACAGGCACCTACAACGCCCACGGCGCGGTTTTTATGGATTACCGCAATATTGGGGACTTCGTGCCGCATATCATTATATATGGCCATCATACCCGCCACGGGAACATGTTCAGCGATTTGCACCGTTTCCTGGATGGGGACTTTAAGCGGGAGAACCCCATCATTACCTTGATTGTGAACGACCGCCTGGTGAAATACGAAATATTTTCCGCACGGCGCACCGACGTGAACGACCCCGCTTTTTTCCTGGACTTTGGCGAGGCGGGGGCCTTCCATGACTTTGTGCGCGCCACGGGCGCACCCCCGGACGCTTTGCAAATCCTCACCCTTTCCACCTGCGTGAGCGCGGGAGATGACGACGAACGCGTAATCGTGCAGGGCGCGTTGCGTAATACCTAGATAGGAGGCATTGCCATGGCGAATTGCAAATGGGATTTGACACTACCCTCGCTGTACAAGAAGTTTGAGGGACATTTCATGGTGGGGAATATCATGGCCCCCCGGGACTTTGACGACCCGGAGATGCTGGCCATGTTTCGCCACCACTACAACACCGTAACCGCGGAGAATGTCATGAAGCCTGTGGAAATCACGTCGGAGCCGGGGGTCTATGATTTCTCCCGTGCCGACCAGCTGGTGAGCTGGGCAGAGAAGCATAAAATCGCCGTGGTGGGACATACGCTGATATGGCACGGCCAATCCGCGCCCTGGCTCAACCGGGACGCCGATGGCGCGCCTCTGACGCGTGCCCGGGCCAAGGCCAACATGGAGGCGTTTATCAAGGCGTACGCGGGGCACTATAGTGGACGTATTTATTCCTGGGACGTCATCAACGAAGCCTTCCGGGATATTACCGATTTTTCCGGCGACTGGCGCGCCCATCTGCGCCGGGAGGAGCCCAAAGCCGGGAATACCGCCCATTGGTACCTTTCCTACGCCAACGGAGCGGACACCGCGAAGGGGGAAAGCGGCGCGGATTATGTCTTTGACGCCTTTTATTTCACCCGCAAGCATGACCCCTTGGCGATTTTGTATTACAATGACTATAACGAGGAAGTCCCCGCCAAGCGGGACGCCATCGCCTGTATGGTGGAGGACATCAACGGGAAATGGCTCATGCACCCGGAGTATGACAACCGCTTACTTATCGAGGGCATCGGGATGCAGAGCCACCACAACCATGTGCATATCAATATGCAAAATATACGTGACGCCATAAACCGCTTCGCCCAAACCGGGGCGCGCATAGCCATTACGGAGCTGGACTTTACCTTTGGCAGTGCCGAGGCTCCCGTTTTTCCCATAGCCGGGGAGGACGCCCATGCCCAGGCCGCGTACTACAAGGAATTGTTTGAATTATACGCAACACGTTCCGATGTGGTGGAGCGGGTGACATTCTGGGCCAAGGACGACGGCCAGAGCTGGCGCAAGTGGGGCGCGCCGGTATTGTTTGACGCGGCAGGCGCGGCCAAGCCGGCCTTTCACGCTATAATGAACTAAGCTTTCGGGAGTTGTGCATGAAATTTAGGTATCGGTTGACCTTTGTGGTACAGCTTGTGTTTTTTGCCGTATCCGTAGCCGTTTTTGTTTTACTGGCCGTGCTGGATTTGTTTATTCTGGCAGGGCTTGCTTTGATTGTCATTATCATTATAGGCTACGCCGTCACCTACCGTTTGCTCATCGGGCCACTGACCCGGCTCACACGCAGTATTACCTTGCTCTCCGAGGATACCAGCCAGAAAATCTACGGGACCACCCGCCTGGACGAAATCGGCGACCTGGCCCGGGCGGTGCAGGGCGTGCAACGCTCCATGGGCAATGTAAACGAAATGGTGTACTCCCTGATGGTGGAGCGCGACCACCAGATGGTGCTCATGAGCACCATAGACGAAGTAACCTTTGCTTTGCTTGCCATCCCGGACGAGGAAGACGAGCAGTTCAGCCATTCCTTGCAGTTCGGTATTGCCACCATTGCCGCCTGTGTGAACGCGGACCGGATTTTCGTATGGAAGAACGAAATCGTGGACGGCGAGGATGGCTATGTGGCGCAGATGCTGTGGGAGCAGGGCAACTTCGACCAAGTGGAATGTATGGCACAGCACCGCTACCGCTACAGCCAGATACCGGGCTGGAAGGAGCTCTTTGAAAACGGCGAGGTGATTAACCGCCCCTTTGACGACATGGAGGGCGCGGAAAAGAATACCCTGAACGACGGCGTAAAGTCCCTTTTGGTGATTCCCGTATACATGCAGGGATATTACTGGGGGATGGTGTCCTTCGGGGACTATAAGGAATCCCGCTATTTTACCCAGGACCAGGTAAACCTGATGCGCTCGGCTACCATGATGATTGTCAGTGCCTTCAACCGGCAAAAGCAAGCGCGGCTGATTTCCGAGGCCAACGAACGTACCAAGGATTTACTTGCCGCCGCCCAGGCCGCAAGCCGCGCCAAGGGCGAGTTCCTCTCCACCATGAGCCACGAAATCCGCACCCCCATGAACGCCATTCTGGGCATGACCAAAATCGGGCGCGACGCGGCGGAAATTAACCGCAAGGACTATGCCTTCGACCGGATACAATCGGCCTCCAACCATTTGCTGGGGGTTATCAACGACGTGCTGGACATGTCAAAAATCGAGTCGGGCAAGCTGGTACTCTCAAACGAGCCCTTCGCCCTGGCCACCGCCTTCTGGCAGGTGCAAAACATCATGTCCTTCCGCCTGGACGAAAAAAACCACCGCTATACCTCCCTGATAGACCCGGACATCCCCCTGGCACTGGTGGGGGATGACCAGCGGCTGACCCAGGTATTGACCAATTTGCTTTCCAACGCGGTAAAGTTTACCCCCGAGGGGAAGGCCATCCGCATGGAGGCCCACCTGATAAAAAAGATGGGCGAAACGGTAAACCTGCGCTTCGAGGTACACGACGAAGGCATCGGCATCAGCGCGGAGCAACAGGAGCGGCTCTTCCAGCCCTTTGTCCAAGCGGAGGCCAGCACCACCCGCCGTTATGGCGGCTCC
>WQSR01000046.1 GCA_009787785.1 Defluviitaleaceae bacterium | reverse complement strand
AATTTGTATATCAACAGCCCCGGCGGCTCCATTTCGGCGGGTATGGCCATCTACGACACGATGAATTATATCAAGTGCGACGTGGCTACCATTTGTGTGGGGCTCGCCGCAAGCATGGGCGCGTTTTTGCTGGCCGGAGGTGCCAAGGGCAAGCGGTCGGCTTTGCCCAACTCTGAAGTGATGCTCCACCAGCCCTCCGGGGGGATTGGCCGCTCCCAGGCGTCGGATTTTATGATTCATGCCGAGCATATCATTAAAACCAAGGATAGGCTTAATCGTATTTTTGCCCAATGCACGGGGCAAAGCGTGGAAACCATTGCCAGGGACTCTGACCGCGACAATTTCTTTTCCGCCGAGGAAGCCCTTGAATACGGCTTGATAGACAAAATAATCACCCCGGGGGGGAAAGCCAATGCCCAGTAGGTATGACGAGCGGGAGCGGGGGCGATGCTCCTTCTGCGGCAAGAACCCGGATGAAGCGGGGCTGATTATCGCCGGCCCCAGCGTGTGGATTTGCGACGAGTGCGTGGAGCTGTGCGTGGCGACATTGGACGAAAAAATCGGGGACGCCCCCAATTTGAGCGAAACCTACGCCCTGCCCAAGCCCAAGGAAATCAAAGCATTTCTGGATGAGTACGTCATCGGCCAGGACCGCGCCAAGGTGGCACTAAGTGTGGCGGTGTACAACCATTATAAGCGCATTGCCACCGAGCAAATGGGCGGCGCGGACGTGGAGGTGCAAAAAAGCAATGTGCTCATCATCGGCCCCACGGGGGTGGGAAAGACCTACCTGGCCCAGACGCTGGCACGTTTTTTGCAGGTACCCATCGCCATTGCCGACGCCACCAGCCTTACCGAGGCCGGATACGTGGGCGAGGACGTGGAAAATATTCTGCTCAAGCTGATTCAGGCGGCGGACTATGACATCGAGCGCGCCCAGCAGGGGATTATTTATATTGATGAATTGGACAAGATATCCCGCCGGTCGGACAATCCCTCCATTACCCGGGATGTGAGCGGCGAGGGCGTGCAACAGGCTTTGCTTAAAATTCTGGAGGGCACCATCGCCTCCGTGCCGCCCCAAGGCGGGCGTAAGCATCCCCATCAGGATTTCATACAAATCGACACAACGAACATACTATTTATCTGCGGCGGCGCGTTCAGCGGCCTGGAGCGCATCATCGAGCAACGAATGAACAAAAAAGTCATCGGCTTCGGCTCGGAGGTAAAGACCAAGGCCGAAAAGCTTTCCGAGGACATGATGCAACACGTCCAGCCCCGGGATTTGCACCGCTATGGCTTGATTCCCGAGCTGATTGGCCGCGTGCCCGTGGTTGTCACCCTAAATAATCTGGACGAGGACGCGCTGGTCTCCATCTTGAGTGAGCCCAAGAACGCCCTGACCAAGCAATACGAATACCTGCTGGAGCTGGATAACGTGCGCCTGGAATTTGAGGAGGATGCCCTGCGCGCCATCGCGAAGAAGGCCTTGGAGCGCGAAACCGGGGCACGGGGCCTACGTGCCATCGTAGAGGGCGTGCTTACCGACATTATGTATGATGTGCCCTCCAACAATCTGGTGGAACGGTGCATCGTTACCCGGGAAACGGTGGAGTCCAACTCGCCCCCCACTTTGGTGCTCAACGAGAACCGCCAGCCCATTTACCGTAAAGCCCGCAGAAGACCCCCCCGGAGGACTGTAGCGGGGTAGGAAACCCCCACACACCATAATTTTTTGTAAAATAAATGCTTGACTGCCCAAAAGCCGCGTTCGCGGCTTTTATCTTTTTCCCCGCTACGTGTATATTGTGGTATAGTAATATAATGTTCATTAATTATATCCAATCCCCCAAGGTGATACCATGCCCGGTAAAATGAACCCCAAGAAGCCCCCTATTGCCGCTGTTATTGACATTGATTCCAGCGAACTGCGCTTGCATATTGCCCAGGCGCGGACCCATCCCGAAAGCGAGCGGGAGGGGGTGCGGTATCTGGAGAGCTTGCGTTATCCCCTTAGCCTGGGGCGGGATACCTTCCACGCGGGGAAAATGCGCTTCGACAAGGTGGATAGGGCCTGTGAGGTGATTAAGAATTTTCTGCTGGCGGCGAAGGGTTATGGGGTGAGGCATGTGCGGACGGTGGCCAATGCCGAGGCGCGGGAGGCCATGAATATTGATTATATTTTGGACCAGATAAAGATTAAAACCGGCGTGAACGTGGATTTGATGGATGATTTGGACGAGAAGCGGCTGATATATAAGCTGTTGAGCCATTATGCCGAGGACAGCCTGAAGCAAAGTGCCCTGATGGTCTATATCGGGACGGGGAATATCGGTGTCAATTTGCTGGAAAACGGGCGGGTGCCCCAGACCTGGAACATCCCCGTGGGGAGCTTGCGCATGGGGGAATTGTTCGGGCAGTTGCAGGAGTATACCCGGGAATTTCACCGCTTGCTGGAAGAGTATCTCATGAGCTTTACCCAGCATTTGGCGGCGGCCATCCCCCAGGGGATTGCCCATTTTATTGTGAGCGGGCAGGAGATTGATTTGATTGCACGGCTGACGGGGGTGGACGCCGCCGACGCGCCCCTTTTCGCCTTGCCCAGGGCGTGCTTGCTGGAGCTGGGGGAGAAAATCAAGCGCAAGACCCCGGAGCGCATCGCCGCCGAGTTTAATTTACCCATCGAGAAGGCGGACGCGCTGTTGCCCGCGGTGTGCATTTATCAGAATTTGCTTGCCCTGACCCAGGCGCAGACCCTGAGTGCTTCGCGGATGCTTCCTTGCGACGCGGTGCTGTTTGACATGCTTCACCCCAAGCGGTTCGCGGCTATGGACAAACGGTTGGCGCGCAGTACCGAGATTTCTGTGCGTCTGCTGGCGGAGCGGTACCGGTGCAATATGGCCCACGGGAAGCAGGTGCGGGATTTTGCTTTGGCCATTTTCGATAAGCTGAAAAAGCTCCACGGGCTGGGCACGCGGGACAAATTGTTGCTCAATGTCGCCGCCATTTTGCACGAGACCGGAGAGTTTGTGAATATCCGTGACCATCATCTGCATTCCTATGACATCGTGCGGGCGTCGGATATCGTGGGGCTGGGAGCCAAGGAAACGGAAATCGTGGCGTTGATATGCCGGTACCACTCCTGGCTCGCGCCGTGGGAGGGCGACGCCTGTTACGCGGTGCTGGAGCGGGAGGAAAAGGTGCGGGTGTCGAAGCTGGTGGCATTGCTGAAGCTGGCCGACGCCCTGGACCGTAGCTATACGCAGAAATTTTCTGAAATAGATACAAGGCTGACCGACGGCGCGTTGACCATCACGGTAAGCACGCAAACCAACGCGGCACTAGAGCAATGGGCCTTCGCGGAGAAGGGGCAATTCTTCGCGGAGGTATTTGGCTTGAAGGCGCAACTGAGGGTGAGGAAGGTATAATGGAGAGTATTTTTATCAATCGCGAACAGAGCTGGCTGGAGTTTAACGAGCGTGTGCTGGAGGAAGCACAGGATACGACAAACCCCCTCATGGAGCGGCTAAAGTTCCTTGCCATCAGCGCGTCCAATCTGGATGAGTTCTTCATGGTGCGGGTGCCGCCCATTTGGCACGGCGAACGCCCCGACGCAACCGGGCTGAGCCCTGCTGCACAAATTACCACCATCACGGCACAGGTGAAGGCCATGGTGGCCAAGCAATACAACTGCTTCACCCGTAGCATCCTCCCCGCCATGGAAAAAGAGGGCATCACCCTGCTGACCTACCAGCAACTGGACGATAAACTACGCGCCTACGTGGACGCGTATTTCCACGAGGTGTTGTATCAAATTCTCACCCCCATGGCCATCGACCAGAGCCGCCCCTTCCCCACTTTGAACAACCGGACGGTGAATCTATTCATCGAGCTGGTGACGGACAGCGACAATCTGCCTGTGCGTACCGTGGAATGGGACGAGGAGGATGGACGCTGGCGCATCATCGAGGAACGGGGCGGGGGGCCCCGTTATGCCGTGATGCAGGTACCCACGGTGGTGCCCCGGGTCTTTGCCCTGCCGGGCTTCCACCGGTATATCATGCTGGAGGAAATTATATTGGCCCACATCGAGCGGCTGTTTATGGGTTATGAGGTGAAGCGCACGGCGTTGTTCCGCGTGACCCGCAGTTCGGATTTGACCATCGACGAAGAGGAAACCGACGATTTGCTGGTGGAATTGGCCCGCTCCATACGGGACCGCCGCTGGGGCGACCCCATGCGGGTGGAAATCGTAAACGCCAAAAAGGGGCTCAGCTCCGCCGCCAAGGCCCTGTTGAACAAGGCACTGGGGCTAACCCCGGAGAAAATCTATGAGTTAAGCGGCCCGCTGGATTTAACCGCCTGGATGAACTTCGCCCTCGACCCGGAATTTGGCCGCCTGCGCCACAAGCCCATACTGCCCAAGCCCGCGCCGGATTTTATCAGTGAGCGGAGCATGTTCGACGTCATCCGCGAGCGGGATGTGCTGGTGCATCATCCCTATATGTCCTTCGACTGCGTGGTGCGCTTTGTGCAGGAGGCCGCCGCAGACGAGCGGGTTTTGGCTATAAAGCAAACGCTGTACCGGGTCAGCGGCCAGTCACCTATTATTGCCGCGCTGATAAAAGCCGCAGAAAGCGGCAAGCAGGTGACGGTGCTGTTGGAGCTCAAGGCCCGCTTCGACGAGGAAAACAATATCAACTGGGCCCGGCTATTGGAGCGGTCGGGGGTACATGTGGTATACGGGCTCATCGGCCTGAAGACCCATTGCAAATGCTGTCTGGTGGTGCGCCGGGAGGACGACGGCATCCGCCGCTACATGCACCTGAGCACCGGAAATTACAACGAATCCACGGCAAAGCTCTACACCGACACGGGCTTTTTCACCTGCCGCGAAACCTTCGGCCAGGACGCTTCCGTGCTGTTCAACGTCCTCACCGGATATTCGAAGACCATGGAATGGCAGAAATTCACCGTGGCTCCGGCTACTTTGCGCCCGGAACTGCTCCGGCTTATCGAGGAGGAAATCGCCCAGGCCCAGGCGGGCAACCCCGCAGAAATTGCCGCCAAGATGAACGCCCTCTCGGACATCGAGATGATACAGGCCCTGTACCGCGCCAGCCAAGCCGGGGTGAAAATCCGTCTGCTGGTGCGCGGCATTTGTTGCTTGCAATCCGGGGTGCCCGGCCTGAGCGAGAACATCACCGTTTCCAGCGTGGTGGACCGGTACCTGGAGCATAACCGCCTGTATATTTTCGGCGCGGCTTCCCGCCGCCGGGTGTTCCTCTCCAGCGCGGACTGGATGCCGCGAAATCTGGACCGCCGGGTGGAGGTACTTTTCCCCATAGAGGACCCGCTGTTGCAAAACGAGCTGATGGCACAGCTGGAATTGTCCTTGGCCGACAACGTAAAACGCCGGGTGCAACAGCCCGACGGCACCTATAAAAAGCCCAGCCGCCGTGGCCACGGCGCGGTGCAATCCCAACTGGAGCACCACCGCCGCACATCCGAACAACACAAAGCCGCCACGGAAGGGGCATAAACGATGACCGACCAAAACAAAAAGCGGGCCTTCGGGGTTTTCCTCGCCGCTACCGCACTGACCGCGCTGGCGGCGGGCTTGTCCGAGGGCCTGTACAGCAATTTTTATTTCGAGGTCTACCACGTAACCCCGGCGCAACGCGGCTTCATCGAGTTCCCGCGTGAAATCCCCGGCCTCATCGCGGTTATCGTCATTTCCCTGCTTGCCTTCCTGGGGGAGGTCAAACTGGCCATCGTAGCCCAGATTTTAACCATTGTGGGCTTGCTTTTGCTGGGCGTCTTTACCCCGCCCTTCGGCATCATGCTCATTTTCCTCTTTATCAATTCCATGGGGATGCATCTCTACATGCCCCTGAAGGACTCCATCGCACTCAACATCATCGGCACGGAAAACACGGGGCGCAAATTCGGCCTGGTCAACGCCGTGCGCACGGGCACGGCGTTCCTGGTGGGGCTGATTGTCTTCATCGGGTTTCGCACCGGGGTTTTCCACTTCGAAGGCGGGATTCGCTTCCCCTTTCTCATCGCCTGTGTGTTTGTTTTGGGCGTTATCGTGCTGTTGCTCATCATCCGAAGGCTCATCGGCGACCCCCGCATTAACACCGGAAAGGGTCGCTTCCTCTTCCGCAGGGAATATAAATTCTACTACATACTCGCCTCCCTCCACGGGGCACATAAGCAAATCGCCGGTGTTTTTGGGCCCTGGGTGCTGATAGATATTCTCCTGCGCCAGGCCGATACCTTGGCCATTCTGGGGATGATTGGCTCCTTTCTGGGCATCTTTTTCATCCCCTTCGCCGGACGGATGACGGACCGCCTGGGGGTAAAGGCCATGATGTACGTGGAGGGCTTCTCCTTCATTTTCATATACATACTCTTCGGGGTGATGAGCGGCGGGCTGGATTCCGGGCGTTTTGCCATGGTGGGGATTCCCGTAATTTTGGTCTACATCCTTTTCATCATAGACCGGATGACCATGCAGCTGGGCATGATACGCACCCTCTACCTGCGCACCATCGCCATCGACCCCTCGGAGATTTCCCCCACCCTCTCCACGGGAATGAGCATCGACCACGTTATCTCCATTGTGGGCGCGCTACTGGGCGGCCTGGCCTGGGCGGCCTGGGGGCCCCAGTACGTTTTCTTCATCGCGGCGGTGCTTTCCCTCGGGAATGTACTGGTGGCATTAAACTTGCCCAAACGGGAGAAACCGGACTTTTCTTGACATCTCCTTCCGCTGGATATATATTCGCGCAAGGGGATTTTATTTTGGAAGGGAATGTATTATGCAAGCATCGGAAAAAACCTTAGAGAAAATTGTCGCCTTGTCCAAGAGCCGGGGCTTTGTCTTCCCGGGCAGTGAGATATATGGTGGATTTGCCAATACCTGGGATTATGGCCCCCTGGGCGTGGAGCTGAAAAATAACGTGAAGCGCGCCTGGTGGAAGAAGTTTATCCAGGAGAGCCCCTACAATGTGGGGGTGGATTGCGCCCTGATGATGAACCCCTTGGTGTGGGAAGCGTCGGGGCATGTGGGCGGCTTCAACGACCCGCTGATGGACTGCCGCGCCTGTAAAGAACGCTTCCGCGCAGATAAAGTTATTGAAGACTTTTGCCTGGAGAACGGGCTGGCCGAAACCCCCGACGGCTGGTCCAACGACCGCATGGGCGATTATATCGAGGAGAAAAAAATCCCCTGCCCTTCCTGCGGCAAGCGGGATTTCACCAAGATTCGCCAGTTTAACATGATGTTCAAGACCTTCACCGGCGTGACCGAGGACAAACAGACCACCGTCTATCTCCGGCCGGAAACGGCCCAGGGCATCTTCGTCAATTTCAAAAACGTGGCCCGCACCACCCGCCGCAAGCTCCCCTTCGGCATCGGGCAAATCGGCCACGCCTTCCGCAACGAGATTACCCCCGGAAAATTCACCTTCCGCACCTTGGAATTTGAGCAAATGGAGCTGGAATTTTTCTGCGAGCCCGGCACGGACGAGCATTGGTTCACCTATTGGCGGCAATTTTGCATCGACTGGCTCAAGGGCATCGGCATCTGTGAAGAAAATCTGCGCATCCGCGACCACAGCACCGAGGAGCTTTCCCACTACTCGAAAGCCACCACGGACATCGAGTACAAATTCCCCTTTGGCTGGGGCGAGCTCTGGGGCATCGCCAATCGCACGGATTTTGACCTGAAACAGCACATGGAACATTCCGGCGAGGACATGACCCTCTTCGACGCGGAGAAAAATACCCATTTCATCCCCTACTGCATCGAGCCCTCTTTGGGTGCCACCCGAACCACCCTTATGGCCCTGTGCGAAGCCTACGATGAGGAAAATCTGGGCACCCCGGAAAAGCCCGATGTCCGCACGGTGTTGCGCTTCCACCCGGTTCTGGCCCCGGTAAAGGCCGCCATCCTCCCCCTCTCCAAGAAGCTGAGTGAAAACGCCCTGCCCATCTACCACGCCCTTTCGAAGCATTTCCACTGCGACTACGACGACACCGGCTCCATCGGCAAACGCTACCGCCGCCAGGACGAAATCGGCACCCCCTTCTGCCTGACCTACGACTTCGAATCCGAAACCGACCACGCCGTAACCATCCGCGAGCGCGACAGCATGAAACAAGAACGCATTGCCATCGCGTCCCTTGAAGAATATCTTGCACAGAAATTGGTGTATTAATTTGACACAAGCCCCGCCAGCCCGTATAATGCGCGGGTTGAAAATCTATTTCGATAAGGAGCACACCCATGCCAAAACCCAAGCGCGGCAAGCTGGCCAAACTCAACAAGGACTGGCGCGGCACCTGCCCCCTCTGCAACCGTACCGGCGTAAAAATCCTATGGGAGAAATCCGACGACGGTAAACCCTTAAAAGTGTGCAAACAGTGCGGCGCGTAAACCAACCCCGCACCCACACGCCGACTTAGCTCAATTGGTAGAGCAGCTGACTTGTAATCAGCAGGTTATCGGTTCGAGTCCGACAGTCGGCTATTGCAAACAAAGGCTTCCTGGGTTTTCCGGGAAGCCTTTAACTTAGCTTGCTATAGCCGAATATAAATATTTCAGGAGGTTCTTATGTTAAACACATACAAAATTGATTTTATTTGGGATAATGACGCTTGCGTTTGGATTGCCACCAGGCAAGCCCACTAATTCAACCTTAGTTGATAGTGGGCTTTTGCGTTTCATTCGGCTATACAATCATGGACATCCTGATTTATCAGCGAAATGATTTCATGGATTAGGTACATTCGGCTGTCTAACTCGTCAATTTTCTCTGAAATTATCACTAACTCATCACTCAGATGGTCTGGGATGTGTTCAGCATATTTATAACGAGCCTTATGCTCCAGAGTTGCCCAAAAATTCATGGCTTCTGTTCGAATTTGAATTTCTACAGGCATATTTTCTGTTTTGCCGGAATAGAAAATGGGCACTTCTGCGATAATGTGATAGCTACGGTATCCGCTTGGTTTTGGATTTCCGACATAATCCTTTTCATTCAAAATATACATGTCGGGTACAGTTCGCAAAAGCTCTGCCAAGAAATAAATATCCTTGGCAAATGGTGTAATAATTCGTACACCGGCAACATCGAACAGTTTATTTCTTGCGTTATCAGTGGTTAAGTCAAAATTCAAATTATGTAGTTTTTTTGCAATGCTATCCGGCGTTTTAATTCGGGTTCTTATGTGTTCGATAGGGCTTTTATCTTGGAATAAAGAAAGGTCACGCCGGATAATGTTCAACTTTGTTAATAACATTTCCAAACCCCAACCGTAAACACACAGCATATTTTTTAACTTTGCAAATTCTTCATCGCTAAAGTAAATGGACATTTATGGAGCCTCCGCTAATTGAACACCCAGTATATTTGAAACCCCTTCTAACCGCTTTGAAAAGTTAAATGAAGAAACATATGTTTTGCACATTGACCGTTGTTTGCTATATCAACAATCGCACCCATCGGAATTTTCATCTCATTGCTCATGATGGAAATGAACGAGAGAAGGTTATCCGGTTGCTTTGCCGCTTCGCGTTCAATATCTATTCGCCGCAATATAGATTGAACGCGTTTTACCAATGCCATCGGACTGAATGGTTTTATTAAATAATCATCACTACCCAAATCCAATCCTGTAGCATAATCTAAATCGCTGTCTCTCGCCGTCAGCATAATTATAGGCACAGTGCTTTTTTTTCGCAGTTCTTTGCATATAACAAATCCATTTGAACCCGGCATCATAACATCCAAAACGACCAAATCCGCAGGTTCATCAACAAATGCTGAAAGCAGTGCATCCCCATTTTCAAAATCAGTAACATCATACCCGGCCTTTACCAGAAATGCTTTGATTAAACTTCTGATATTAGCTTCATCATCGGCAATATACACTCTTTTTGTCATGGTCATTCTTCCTTTCTGCAAAGGGTTATTGGAATTTAACTGACATTCGATAATTCCCCATTTTTCATATTTAATTTTACATCTGCAACAGAGGCTACTTTGCTTGAGTGGGTAACGATAATGACGCACTTGCCTTCTTCACGGGCAAAGGACGTAAACATTTCGAGTACATCGTCCTCTGTATCGTTGTCTAAATTACCTGTGGGTTCATCGGCAATTAAAATTTCCGGGTTGTGGGATAAGGCTCTGGCAATTCCTACGCGCTGTTGTTCGCCGCCGGAGAGTTTTAGCACCTTGCGGTCTGCCTTCTCCCTGTCTATGCCAACCTTTTCCAGAAGGGAATAGGCTTGTTTTCTCTTTTCTTTTTTGTTGAAGGAGCCGTCATTGCTGATGTACATGGAGAGTACAATATTCTCCACGGCAGTGGCATTTGTCAGCAAATTATAGGCTTGGAAAACTACGCCAATATGGTTAGACCTGTAGGAATCTCTGTCGAGTTCTTTCAAGTTCTTTTTGCCACACCATATCGCGCCGCCTGTGCAATTGTCCAATCCGGCGATTAGTGATAGCAGTGTAGATTTGCCGGAGCCAGATTTTCCCACAATGGCATATACCTTTCCGGCATCAAATTCACTGCTTATGCCGTTTAGCACATTTTTTGTTGTGCCTTCGTATTTGTATGTCACGTTCTTTAAGGTTAATACGCTCATGTCATCACCTAGTTCCTTTCCATAAGAATTTTGATGGGTTCGTACTTGGTAATTCTCATTGTGGATACTACCCCGGCTACTGTTGCCAAAAACAGGGAAATTCCGATTATCTGCAAGATTGTTATTGTACCGAGGGAAACATCCAGCTCGGACAATGGCTCTGCATCCACTTGATTGCCACCGCCGAGCATACCGCCTAATCTGCCGCCGCCGAGCATACCGCCCAAACCACCACCGCCGCCGAACATTCCGCTCATGCCGCCTGTTGTTGTTTCTTCGACCACCGGGGTTATATTTTCAATCTGTGCCGCCAACAAGGTATCAGAAATAGGCTGTGCAACCACTGTTCCTACGGTCAATCCCAACACAAGGCAGACTAGTGTAATAGTGAGCATTTCTGCCCATAATCCCAAAGCGACCTTGCGCTTTTTCATTCCCATTGCCCTAAGAACGCCGATTTCATATTTCCGCTCCCGAATGGATATGGATGCAAGAAATACCATCACGATTCCACCCAGCACAAGTACAATTATCATAAAAGTGGAGGTAATATCTCTAAGCCCCATAACAGGCTGAACAATGGCATAGTATGCGGCATCGTTTGTTGTTACCAACATCATCGGGTCAAGTCCGAGATTTCTCAATTCTGCTTCGAAATAGGGAAGCAGTTCCGGCTCACGTAGAAAGTAGGTTGCTGTTATATTTACACCGTTCGCGCTGTAACCAATGGATGCGGTAACGGTGTCCAGCGTTGTAAGCACTTCATTTCGCCTGTTTAAGAACGCCGCTCGGACAAAACCGCCTGTAATATTTTCTTGGGTCATATCAAAATAGATGCCCACAATGGTTAAATTTCTGGCAGTTAAGGACATTTCATCAGAATCTGCCGGCATGATAGGTGTGTACAGGCGAAGGGTGTCTCCCACTACAACGCCATTTAATTCTGCCAATTCCATGCTTATTATGGCTTCACCATAGGCTTGGGGAAATGCCCCATCTACTAACTCTCTAAGCCCCATGTGGAAATCTTCCCAATAATTGCCCTGTAAGCGGACATTCGGCATCCCAAATTCTTCTATGTTCATGCCACCGGCCATGGCCGCACCCATGCCGCCACCACCACCAAACATACCGCCCATGCCACCGCCACCAAACATACCGCCACCGATTTCAATGTCAACGTCACCATCAACTACATAGAGATGCTCGTTAAATGCAGGTTGGGTTGCCGTCATGTCATAAGAAAGCACTTGGGGTAATTGTGCAAAAGCGAGATATTGCTGAGGGGTAACTTGGGGAATAAGACCACCCCTGCCGCCAAATCCTCCGCCGCCACCGCCGCCGAACATGCCGCCAAAACCACCGCCGCCGCCGAACATGCCACCGATATTGTCCATTATTTGGGCAGTATCGGGAATAATATTAACTTCACTGCCAAAGCGCACACGGTAATCTTCAATAATCCCGTTTGCCGTGTTGTTGATAATCAGCGTAACCGCTGTGGTGGCGATAATGGCAAAAATGATAGCGGACAGTAAGATGTTCCGTCCCTTATTACGCATCAAGTTTTGCAAAGCGTTTTGAAATATGAACATTGAAATTCCCTGCTTTCTGATTTTATGTATTTACACTGCCTTGTGCGGCAAATCTCCGAAATTCTGCGGAATATTTGTGGCAAAAGAGTGTCCACGCTTGATTTTGCTGTTATGTGTGTATTCTACATTTCAACCTGCGGAAAAATCTCCGAAATTCTGTGGCAACTTTGTGGCAAAACCGATTTGCTGTTTTATTCAATAGACTTGGCATGGTATTATTAAAAAGGTGATTTTATGCAGAAGCTAATTTATGTAGCCGATGATGAAGCAAATATCCGTAATTTGGTAAAAGCCTTTTTGGAAAAAGAAAGATACCAAGTTGAAGTATTTGAAACAGGGGATTTACTTTTGGAGGCATTTAATAAGAAGCAATGCGACTTGGTAATCCTTGACATTATGATGCCCGGGAGTAGCGGCTTAATAATATGTACAAAGCTGAGAGCAGAATCCGGCGTACCCATAATCATGCTAAGCGCGAAAGACACAGAAGAAGATTATATTTCGGGGATTTCGCTGGGAAGCGATGACTATTTCACAAAGCCATTCAGTCCTGTGATGCTAACCATGCGCGTGAAGGCAATTCTCCGCAGGGTTGATTTGGACACCCAAGCTGCCGCGAAGGGAGAAGCTGAATCTGAGGAAATTACCTACGAAGATTTGAAAATAGCTCCACGCGGAATGACCATTCACTGCCGAGATGAGGGTTTGAATTTAACGAAAACCGAATTTAATCTGCTTGTCTATCTGATTGAGAATAAACACAAAGCCGTATCCAGAGAGGAATTGTTAAACACCATATGGGGATATGCCAACGCTGTCGAGAGCCGGGCAACCGATGACACGGTTAAGCGGTTACGCCGAAAATTGACCAGCGCAAACAGCAATGTGTTGATAGACACAGTCTGGGGTTTCGGCTTCAAGATAGGAAAAGGTGGTAACAAATGAGAAGTTTCAAGCTAATTCTTATCCGCAATTTTATCGGTATGCTTTTTGTTATTTTGTCCATCGTGCTATTGCTTTTTAATGTTTTGACAAATAACTTTATTAGCGCAGAGGCGAATCGTGAGCTTTCAAGAAGTATTGTAAATATAGAAACCTTTGCTGATAACATGATGATGAATCTTCCCTTTGGCAGAGGACGGCAGCCTTCTATTGTAATAATGGAAAATGTTTTATTGCAAATACGGCAGATGGGGTCACTTCGCCAACTTATGATGAACACGGATGGAATTATCATTAGCGAGTTTAATGAAATTGTTTCACCCAATATACATCAAATGGAGGATGAATTAGCCTCAGAAATCATTTTTCTTGCAAATTATTTTATAGGAAACAGAAGTTCATTTGAAGATGCCGCAATGGTTAGGTTGGCAGGTACAAACAACACCTACTATTTAGCGGCTGTAAAGTACATGATACCCGGAGAAATATATTTTTCTGTTTTGCTTTATACCGACATAACATCTGCGATGATGTTTATGAGGAACATAAACCAAACATTGGGGATTTTACTTTTTGCCTCCGGGATTATAAGTGTTTTACTGGCTGTTTTAATCTCAACGACTGTGCAAAGAGCAATTATGCGACTTTGTAATTATGCAGAAATAATTGGACAGGGGAATTTTAATGAAAAGGTAGACGGTTTCAATTACAAAGAATTTAATATGCTTGCACAAAGCATGAACAATATGTCAAATATGCTTAACACTTACGAAAGTAACCAGAAGCAATTTTTCCAAAACGTTTCCCATGAAATGCGGACACCACTCATGTCAATTCAAGGCTACGCAGAGGGGATTTTAGCTGATGTGCTAGACAAAAACGAAGCCTCGCAAATTATTCTTGTGGAAAGTTCAAGAATGGAAGGCTTGGTTGCACAGCTTTTGTATTTATCAAGATTGGACAGCGGGATGGATGCGCTCAACATCTCATCATTTGACTTAAAAAATACGCTGTATGATAGTGCCGAGCGAATAAAAATTTTGGGTAATAAAAGCGGAAAGGAATTGGAGCTTGACTTCCCTCCCGGTGAAATGAATTTGCAATCTGACGAAGAAAAATTGCAAAGAGCGATTGACAATATAATGTCCAACTGCATACGACACGCGAAAACTAGGGTTAAGGTTAGCTATTTATCGTTGGATGAGCGCGTCAAAATCACAATCGAAGATGACGGTAGTGGCATTCTTCAAGATGATTTGCCACATATTTTCGAGCGGTTTTACAAAGGTGCAAATGGCAATTCCGGCTTGGGATTGGCTATTTGTAAAGATGTAATTAAAAAAGTGGACGGAAGTATTATGGCTGAAAATATTTACGATGACATTTCAAGCGTAGCACCAACAGGCGCAAGGTTTATCATAACCGCGCCTATTACCCTATCTTCCAAATAAATTTTTGCCACACAAATCTTTCCGCGCTACCGCTCATTCTTATACCATTATCCCGCTAAGCGGTTGAAATGATTGCGCTGTGGCGGCCCGTTCCCGTTTTATTCGGCTATACTCTCCGCTACAAATCTACCCTTTCTTGCCATATAACAGCTACCGGGCGTGACACCACAAGCACCAATATGCCGACCAGAGCGGGAACACCAGCAATAAATGCTAATGACAATTCAAGCGCATGAAATATTTGCTGGATTGCCACAACAACCCCAAATGGAACAAAAAAGCCAATTGCAAACAATATCGCACCCTCGCTAATCTCTCCAAGTTTTGTAAATTGAAGTGAATAAACCAAGCCTATCATGCCCCACGCTATGCCAAGTGCGCCACCAATAACGCCAATCCCTTCGTTCATATCAACTATTTCGGGGCTTATGAAGTGTGCGACAACCCAAATGATTGCTAATGCCACAAGACCCAAGAGCGATGCCAAAAAACCTTCAAGATACATTCCATTTATAAAGCCTTTTTTCGTGACATCTACATTTGGGTTTGCCAAAATCCATTCCGCGTAGTCTTTTGTTTTAAGAATTAAAATAATCGGAATAAGAAGGGTTGTTACCTTCGCCGGTATGTCAGAAATGATTACGGAAACTAACGCCCTGTGCTCAGGGATAATTCCCACAAGCGAAACACCAATCCCTGCCACTAATATACCCAGCAACACGAGCAGTACAAGCTTTCCGTTTGTGCGTACAGATTGTGCCAAATAGCCTTTTGTCGAATTTTTTATACCCATGGTTTCTCCCCACCTAATAATTTGCTAACTTATTGGTACTATTATATAGTACAGAACCTAATCTTGAAATGTTGGCTATGTTATCAAAACTTTTTGAGGTTACCAGTGATTGGTTCGTCGGTCTTTCCTCGGACAGCGGATTGAATGCCATGCGCCAGGTACTCGAAGAACGCGAGCGCGAGAAGATTCTCAAAAAGATGGAAAAAGAAGCCGAGTTTGATAGACGTGTTTGGGGGTAGACATGGGATTTTTTTACCACATTGAAACTTTTATTGATTATTTGCTTAACCCAAATGAATACAAAGACCGTGGTTCTATGGGCGAACAATTTACCTATAGGGAGCTTCGTGGATGGTTTTCCAAACGCCAAATACTGCGCAACCTATACATACCCAAAAACAACGGAGAGCTTACTGAAATTGACTTGGCTGTTGTTTGTCGCAAATGCATAATTGTTGTTGAATCTAAAAATTTGAGTGGCTGGATTTACGGTCATGAAAAAGATATCAACTGGACGCAGACCCTCCCGGGATATAAGTTTTCTTTTTATAACCCAATCATGCAAAATCAAACACACGTTGATTCTTTGAAGCCTTTGCTTACACAGTTTCCGACGCTTCCTATTCTTTCTCTGATAGTTTTCAGTGACCGGTGCACGTTGAAAAATATTTCTGTCACTTCCGACAATGTTGTTGTTATCCAAAGAAAAAGTTTCAAATCTTATATAAAAAAAGTGATTAATAAATCTCCCAATGTTATTTCAAAAGACGAACGAAATATGATTATCAGCCATCTTTCAAAATATTCCCGCCCTGATGCGTCTGTAAGAGAGCTTCATCTGCAACAGCTGGCCGCTAAAAATGCTGTTTGTCCAAAATGCCGCGGCGTCCTTATTGAGAAGCTTAACAGAAATACCAACGTTCATTTTTTAGGCTGTGAAAACTTCCCTTCTTGTAAATTTACTACAAACAAGTACAATGTAATTTGTGAAAGGTGTAAATAACGCAGTTCGGATAACATCAGCACAAAGCAACAACGATGTGATAAAATTACTTCACTAGCTGAACAACAAAAACAAATGGCGCACTTATGTACCACACGTAAGTGTGTAAAGCCACCTTTCACCCTTAAACCCGCATAAACACTGGCTTTTTTGCTTCATAAAATCTTGGTCTTTACCTCACTTGGTCTTTGTTTGGTCAAGATTTTATGGTATATGCTACTGGAAACAAACACAAGGTACAAGCACTTGTTAAATATCAATAGCGTTTGCAATAGCTTCCATTGCACGAGTTTTTGCATTGTTGAAAGCGTGGCTATATACCCTTAGTGTCGTGATAGGTGTACTATGCCCTAACGCCGCTTGAACCGTTACAATGTCAACACCGCTATTGATTAAGATGCTGGCGTTAAAATGTCTGAACGCATGGGGCTTGATGTAGCGTATGCCGTTACGTTTGCAAAAACGCTGAAAGTAATCGCGGGGGGCGGTTGTTGCCATTACATCACCGTTGTATGTTGTAAAAAGCCTGTCATTATCCACCCACGAACCGCCGCATAATTCCCTGTACTTTTCCTGCCACACTTGCAGACTTCGCAAAGTTTCCATCACATGGACGGGAAGTTTTAGGCTTCGGCGGCTTGTTGCTGTTTTCGGCGTGTCGGTGTAATATTCACGTTCTAAATAGCTGTAGTAATAGGCACGGTTTATGGAAATCATATCATTATCAAAATCTATGTCTTTCCATTCAAGCCCTAACAATTCGCCTTTTCTTGCGCCCATGTATACTGCTAATACGAAATACACGTAAAACGGATATTTCTCGTTATCTTCCTGTTTTAGCAGTTCCAACAGTTGTTTTACTTCTTCAATGCTGTAAATTTCATGGGTTAGCTGCTCTTTGGGTCGTTCCTTTGGAAAATCAACGGTGGTGCAGGGGTTGTAGGTTATGAGCCGCTTTTTAATGGCATAATTTAATATGCCCGACACAAAACGTACATAGGTTTTTATTGTTCGTGGTGACATTCCCTCATTGCTTAGGGTTTGTACAAGTTTTTGAATGTTAAGCGGCGATATTTTATCAATCCTTATGTGTCCTATGACTGGATATATCCGCTTTATCAATTCACGGTATACACACATGGTTGTACGTTTTACGGTTATTTCCGCATAATCTTTTAACCATGTTTCCGCAAAAGTTTCAAACTTCGCCGCCGTTACACTCTGCCCCTGTTTACATTGTTCCTCAAACAGTACCGCTTGCCGATTGACTTCTTTTTCAATGGCACGGTCGCTCATCCCCGGTTGCGGCTTGTATGTCATAGATTTTATTACTTGTTTTCCATTTACATCATAGCCGCATGAAGTCCTTATACGATAGGTGTCACCACGTTTAGTTATAGTTGCCATTTTCAAATCCTCCTAAATAAGAAAATGGCGCATTTCTATTGGCTTGATTATGCCACAAGATAGGCATAACTACAATAAAAACGCACCATTTAATCATACATACTCTCAAATAGAAGAATGTACTTCAAGCAGTTTCACCGAAGTATTTCAGCAGTTCACGTTCGGGTATCATGTACTTGTTGCCGAACTTGTGATACTTGATTATGTTGTCCGTGCATAACTGGCGTACACGATATTCAGTTAGACCTTCAATAAGCCCTGCGGCCTGTTTTAGAGTTAATAAGCGTGGTTTCTTTGTTTCGGTTGTCATAAACAATCTCCCCTTCTAGTATTTATGCAAAATCCTACCAGGCAAAAAAATATGGCAGGATTATTGGGTGATTGGCAAATTGGCTAAATAAAAAATCTGCATAATACATCATGCAAAAATGGACGGTTGTTGGCGCAACCTCACGGGAGTTTCACCCCAGCATGGTTCTCATGCCGCCGCCATCATTGCCTACGACGCTTTTAACGCTCTGACTGTGACTTGGCGGGAGTATCATTATTCCGATTTATACGTCCTTGCCCGCAAGCTGCCACGCTTGCATTACGGCGTTGTGTCTGTCGCTCCGTCATTAAATAATGTCATCATGGCGCACAAGCCGCCCGGCTCGGCATAAATCGAATGTATCCATTCTGCTATATTTTGCTCCGCCGTTATCTTGCGGGCTTTTTTTGTCAAGGTGCAATAAAACTTACATATCAAAAGGGCATATCCCTCTGCTATTAAAGGAGAATTTTTCTGTGATTTCGGTACATGAATTACATAAAACTTATCAGATATTTCTGCAATTTTTGCAAACCTCGTTGTATAGCAACTCGCACTACCTTTTCGTCTACGCCTTCTGCGTTTGCTATCTCGGTAAATGTCATATCAAGAAAGAAATGTGCATATATCCGCTTGGCCTGTTTGTTTGGTAGCTTAGTGATTGCCGCATGGAGTAGTGAAGTCATTTGCTTATGGGCGTAAACCTCATAAGGTGTTAGGGGCTTGTCAATAATCCGCATCGTTACCGCATCCGCATTTTCAGCGTCAAGGGTTTCAGTTTTTACTTTGTGGTATCGCAGCTTGCGTTGGTACGCTTTTTCTGCACGGTTGCATTCCCTAATCACATTTAGAACATCATCGGGAATTTCTATAAAACAATCGCAATTATAGAAGGGGTATAAACTCCGTATATTTATTAGTGCCATGATTTTATCCTCCATTTTGTTTGTTCTCGTTCAGTCAAAACAGAGGGTTGGGGGAGAGCGACAGTGGGGTACAACGCAGGGCTTGTCCAAAAAAACGGCACAGAAATATATGTAATTAAGTGGAAAAACATAAAAATCTGTCGAAACAAAAAACGCTCCAAACCAGTTAAGGCTCGGAGCGTTATGTATGAAATATTGCGCTGTTTGGCGTTTCTTGAATTTCTGTCGCATATCAATTTCCCCAATAAAGTGGGGAAAAGCACAGCGTTAGCACAATCTCCCCAATATTTTCCATATTGGAAAAATCATACAAAACGAATCTATCATTTATCGGGCAGAAGTCTGTCATTTGAGGCAAATTGCGACAATAAAAAACGGCGTGTAACAAAACGCCGTTTGGATAAACGTATGATTATAAAGGCATTACAGGCAATTCTTATAACCTATGATGTTATCTCGCTTTTGGATATAAGACGGTAGCCAACGTCACGAATGGTTTTAATATAATCAATCTCCGAAACTTCCTTGATTTTCTTCCGTAGTCGCTTGACTGTGTTGTATATGTTGTCGGAGGATATTTCGCTACGTTCATTGCTTGATATTTTACTGTATAACTGTTCGTGGGATAGAATTTGCCCTCTGCTGGCGGTCAGATAGTAAAGTACATCCATTTCGTTTCTTGTTAGGTGAAGAATTTCTTCGTCCTTAACAAATGCCCTGTGATGTGATGGCGCAATTAAAATATCGTGATAAGTTGCTATTTCAATTTCTGGTCTGGGCTGTTTGGCTCGCTCGTTTAGCCTGTTTATACAGGCCATAACTGCATCGTAGTTATCGTTTGGATTTTCGCTTATCTGTCCGAATAAGTCTGCACCATTGCCTATGGCTTTGCACTGTTCTTGCATGGTGTAGTTAGTCGTTGAAACTAGAATCGGGGCAGTGGTTACGTCACGCATCAACCTTAACAGGGGCATATATGTGATGTTGTCGGCGTTAATACCAATGTACAGAAACTTCTCCCTTGNAACTTCTTTTATACCGTCACTCATAGAGAGATACNCGTATAGATGAAATATTTCGGGAAAGCCAAAATGCGCTCTCTCTTTCGTGTATTGAAATATCATCCTCTACTGCTAAATATTTTATGTCCATTGCTAATTTCTCCTATCACCTCCTACATGTTAAAGGGCAACTGTTTTGGTATTAGCAGCTACCATTCAACTGTGAATTTACAATGGCAAGTCTTTATCATTGAATATCTTTATTCCAGGCACATANAATACCAAGCAGATTACCGCAAGTGCTATAAACTATGAAATGAATGTTCCACCGCTTGATATTGCCGAAGGGNCAAACAGTGTGTTCAGCGTGAGATAACGTTTGTCTTAAACTACAACTTTNTCATTCTTATAGGTGAGTTTAGCTTGCCACCGATTTGTTTTTTCTGCGCCAAGCAAAAAAACAAGCTGGTGCGCCTATAAGAGAACCCATGAGAAACGAAG